>NZ_JYJG01000029.1 GCF_000955955.1 Lentzea aerocolonigenes | reverse complement strand
CGCCAACGTTCCGGGTCGCGCCACTAGGGCAGCAGCCCGGCGAACGCCACCCGGCCGGCGGCGCTGACGATGGCGTCGTTCTGGGGCGTGTGCACGCGGGCGCACAGAACGTCCCGGTAGTGCCGTTCCAACGGGTTGCGGCGGGTGAGGCCGTTGTTGCCGACGAGCGCGACCGCCTGCTCCACCGCCCCGATCGCGGCCCGCGTGGCGATCAGCTTCGCGGCGGGAGCCCGTGCCGCCGCGGCGTCGTCGCCGGCGTCGGTGCGTTCGGCCAGCGACCACAGCAGATCCCAGGACGTGCCCAGGGAAGCGTCGATCTCGCCCACCGCGGTCTGGAACCGCGGCAGCGTCGCCAGTGGAGCACCGAGGGCGGCGGGCGTCCGCTCGGCCAGGAACGTCACCAGCCAGTCCCGTGCCGCGTCCGCGACGCCCAGGTACAGGGCGGCCAGCCCGAGGGAGTTCCAGGCCTGCGTCAGCGGGTCGCGCACGGCAGGTGCGGTGAGGACGGCGGGCACCCGGTCGAAGGTCACGTCGTCGCTGCGACTGCCGCGCAGGCCGAGGTGGTCCCAGGTCGCCTTGACCGTGACGCCGGGGGCGTCGCCGCGCACCAGGAACGCCCTGACCTCCTCGGTGTCGCCGACCCTGGCCGTCACGACCATCCAGCCGAGGAGTTCCGCGCCGGTGCAGTAGATCTTGTGGCCGCTCAGCTCGAAGCCGCCGCCGGTCTCCACGGCGACCGTGGCGGGCAGCCCGCCGCGCACCGGTGTGCCGAGGTCCGGCTCCACCTGGAGCTCGTTGATCAGGACCGGCCGGTCGGCGCGCAGGGCCTCGGCGTAGACGTCGTCCGGCCACGTGGGAGTGCGGCCCTGCAACGCGTGCGCGAACATCGTCATGGCCGTCACGAGCGCGGCGGACGGGTCGCCCCGGCCGAGCGAGCGCAGGATCGTCACGGTGTCGGCGAGGCCGGCGCCGGGGCCGCCGTGCCGTTCGTGCACGGTGGCGGTGAGCAGTCCCGCTTCGTGGATCGCCTGGATTCCCTCGTCCGGCAGTGACGCCTCGCGGTCGTGCCGGGCCGCGTTCGCCGTGAGGATCTCGACGACGCCCGGCAGCTTCTCTTCCCAGTCGCTCATTCCGCCTTCTCCGGCTCAGTCGGCACCACGCAACTATCGAATGGCCCGAATCGGCCGTCAACTTCGTTCAGCAGTACGGAAAACACCCGTCACGCGAGGCCGAGCCCTCCGCTGACGGTCAGCACCTGCCCGGTGAGCGAGGCCCCGCCGGTGAACAGCAACTGGTGCGCGGCCTCGGCGACCTCCTCCAGCACGACCAGCCGGCCCAGCGGAACCCTGGACAGATAGGCGCTCAACGCCCGCACGGGGTCGCTGTCGACGGTGGCGAGCACGTCGTCGCGCACCCCACCGTCCACAAGAGCCGGAGCGATCGCGTTGCAGCGCACGGAAAGGCGCTCGCGGGCGCAGTGCAGGGCGATGGATCTGGTCAGCTGCGCGACGGCCGCCTTGACCGCGCCGTACGCGACCATGCCCGGTGTCGCCATCTGCCCGGCGGTCGACGAGACGTTGACGATCGACGTCAGGGACTCCGGCCGGCGGCGGATGATCTCCGCGCACCCGAGCCACGTTCCGACGACGTGGGTGTCGAGCAGCTCGTGCCACTGCTCGCTGCTGGCCGACAGGACGTCCTGCGGCACTCCCCCGAACTGCCCGGCGGCGTTGACGAGACCGTCGAGCCGCCCGTGCTCGGCGAGGACCTCGTCGACGACGGCCGCCCACGACTTCGGGTCCCGCACGTCGTGGGCGAGGCCGCCGGTGCCCGGTTGCCGCCCGGTCCGGACCGCGATCGCACCGTTCTTCTCGGCCTGGCCCGCGATCGCGGTGCCCAGCGCGCCGAACCCGCCGGTGATCAGGACGACCGGCTGTCTCATCCGCTGCTCCGAACCGTCAGAAGGTCACCATCACGCCGGAAGTCCTCGAGGTGCGCGAGGAACGTCCTCGCGACCTCGGCCGGTTCGCCGGGGAAGGCGAACGCCCGATGGGGCGACACGACCAGCCGCGGGACGTCCCAGGCCGGGTCGTCGTCCGGCAGCGGCTCCTGCTCGTGCACGTCGGCGAAAGCACCCCGCAACCGCCCGGCCCGCAGTGCGGTGTGCAGTGCGGCGTTGTCGATCGACTCGCCGCGGCCCACGTTCACCACCACCGCGTGCGACGGCAGCGCGGCGATCACCTCGCGGCCGATCAGGCCTCTGGTGCCCGGACCGCCGGGCAGGCAGGCGACCAGGTGGTCGAGATCCGCGGCCTCCCGCGCCAGACCGGCGACCCCGATCGTCCGCCACGCCCCCGGAACGGCCACCGCGCCGTCCCTGGTCACCGCGACCGGGCGAGCGCCGAACGCCACCAGCCGCCGCACCACGGCACGGCCGATGCGTCCCGCGCCGGCCACGCCCACCCGGCTGCCGGCCAGCAGCAACGCGTCCGAGCGGAACCAGGCCGCGCCGCGCCGGTTCGCGAGGTCCGGCAAGTCCTTCAGCAGCAGCAGAAGTCCCGACAGCGCGTACTCGGCGACGGCCGTCACGGGCACCTCCGCGGAGGTCGTGACCAGCACGCCGGGCGGGAGTCCCGTGGCGGCCAGGTGATCAGTGCCCGTGCCGGTCAGGTGCAGCCAGCGCAGCCGGGGCAGATCCGCGAGGCTGCCCGGCGGGAAGTGGTACCCGATCAGCACATCCGCCTCGCGCGCCGCCGGGCCGACCCGCTCCTCCACCCGCAGGCTCACCCCGTCGGCGGCCGCGAGCTCGGGAGCGAGGCGCGCGGCCATGCCGCAGCAGGCGATGCAGACCCGCATCGCTACCACGCGGTGCGGCGTTGCGCGAGCAGGTGCGGCACGGGATCGGTCACGCCACCGGCGATGAGCTCCATCGCCGCCTCGGTGTTCTCCCGCACCCGCAGGCCGACCCAGTCGAACATCCAGTTCACCATCGGCTTCAGCGCCAGGCCGAACGGGACGGTCCCGGTCAGCACGCAACCGGTGGCCGCGGCCGCGCCGACGTTCGCCACGACGTCGGGGATCAGCAGAACCCCTTGCCCGGCCAGCATTTCCTTCGCCTCGGCGGTGCAGCACAGGTTGCCGCCCTCCACGACGACCTCCGCGGTGACCCGGCGCACGTTGTCCGCCCGGATCGCGTCGACGTCGGCGGCGAGGACCAGCACGTCCGCGTCGACGCCGAGCCACGCCTCGGGTTCGCCGTGCACGGTCACCCCGTCCGGCATCCGGGTCCTGTCCATGACGCCGGCCGAGTCCGTGAGATCCAGCAGGTGCCCGACGGGCAGGCCTTCGCGCGCCTCGACCGTGCCGCGGATGTCGGCGACGGCCACGACGGAATGCCCGCGCTCAGCCAGGCTCTTGGCCACCGCGCGGCCGACCGTGCCGAACCCCTGGATCGCCACCCGGCAGGGACGGCTGCCGAACCGGGTCCTGATCGCCGCGGCCGCCGCCTCGCACACCCCGAACCCGGTGATGTCCGCGAGATGCGTCCACAACGTGCCCCAGTCGACCGGCAGGCGGCCCACGCGCGGGTTCTGCGCCACGTCGTAGCCTGCCTCCGCCAGGAACAGGTCGCGGTCCGCGTGCGTGATGCCGAGATCGCAGCCGAGGTAGACACCTCCGTGCAGCAACGGCGAACTGACCCGGCCGAACGCGCGCAGGGTCGTCTCGCGATCACCCGTGCCCACCCGGATCCCGGCCTTCGCACCGCCGATGGGCAGCCCGGCCAGCGCGAGTTTCGTGGACATGGCCCTGGCGAGCTGGGCGACCTCCTGCCTCGAGACGGTCCCGGTCATCCGGGTGCCGCCCATCGCCATGCCGTCGACCAGCGAGTCGACGGCCACCCAGGCCTGCAGCCCCGGCGAGAAGAGCTCGGTCACCGAACACGGGTCGGTTCCGTCCGCGGCCACCACGGCGCGCTCGAGTCGTACGGTGGTCATCTGATCTTCCCCTGTGCTGTGAAGCCCGGCGGTTGCAGTCCAGGCAGGTGCTTGTAGGCCGAAATCCAGGACAGGCTCGTGCGCACGGACACGACGACGGGCCCGTCGCAGGCGAGGGCGGCCTTGAGAACTCCGATGAGGTCGCTCTCGTCCTCGACCGCCATCCCTTGTGCGCCATGGGCTCTGGCCAGCGCGACGAAGTCCGGGTTGTGCAGGTCGGTCGCGACGACCCTGCCGGGGAAGGCGCGTTCCTGGTGCTGGCGGATCGTCCCGTAGCTGCCGTTGTCGGCGATGACGATCACCAGCCGGGCGCCGCGGCCCACCGCGGTGGCGAGCTCGGTCCCGGTCATCAGGAACCCGCCGTCACCGACGAACGTGATCACCGTGCGATCGGGGTGGCGCAGCGCCGCGGCCAGACCGGACGGCACACCGAAACCCATCGCCCCGCAGCCCAGACCGAGCAGCGTGCCGCCGTCGCCGAACCGGTGGTAGCGGTGCACCCAGCTGGTGAAGTTCCCCGCGTCCACCGTGACGACGGCGTCGTCGTCGGCCAGGGTGGTCAGCGCCGCGACCACAGCGCCGAACGGCAGCCCGTCGCCTGGACTCGGCGGCGGGGTCCACGTGCTGTTGCCGACCTCCGCGTCGTGCAGCTTCTCGATCCACCGGCGGCGTTCGGCGTTCTCACCGGCCGGGTGCCCGGCCAGCCTGCCGAGGAACGCGGCCGGGTCGCAGCTGATGGCCCGGCCACCGCCGAGCCGCTGGGGGTCCGGGTACACCTGGATCGTCGTGGCCGGCGCCAGGTTCCCGGTGGTCACCACGTCCAACCGGCTGCCCACCGCGAGCAGCAGGTCGGTGGTGCCGAGCAGGTCTCGTTGCCACGGCTGGGTGGCGAGGTGGAGATGGCCCGCGTAGTGCGGGTGGTGGTTGCCGATCAGGTCCTGGTGCTTGTTGCTGACGACCACCGGCAGCGCCAGTTCCTCCGCGGCCCGGCGCAACGCCCGCCGTCCTGCGGGAGCGGCCGCCAGCAGACCTCCGCCCAGCAGCAACGGGCGGCGCGCCCGCGCCAGCGCTTCCGCCACCTCGGCGACCGTTTCGGCCGCGGGGACGGCCGACGGTGCGGCCGGGCGGGCCGCGGCGGGCGAGGTCAGCTCTCCGAAGACGTCCTCGGGAACCACCAGCACCGCGGGACCGGGGGTGCCCTGCGTGGCCGCGCGCAACGCACGGGTCGTCATCTCGGCGGTGTACCGGGCGTCGTGCAGGGTCCACACGCCTTTCGCCTGGTCCGCGAACGTGCGGTGGTAGTCCATCTCCTGGAACGCGTCCCGGCCCAGGTCCGCGCGCGTGACCTGGCCGACGACGAGCAGCAGCGGTGCCGCGTCCTGGTGCGCGGCGTGGATCGCGATCGCCGCGTTCGACGCCCCCGGCCCTCTGTTGACCAGGCACACGCCAGGACGTCCGGTGAGCTTGCCGTCGGCCAGCGCGGCGAACGCGGCGGACGCCTCGTGGCGGCAGGTCACCACGTCGACATCGCTGTCGTGCAACGCGTCGAGCGCAGGCAGGAAGCTCTCCCCCGCGACGCAGTAGACGCGGTCGACGCCGTGCGCGGCCAAGGTGCTGACGAGCACGTCGGCGGCGCGCACGTACGTCATGACAGGACCCTTCCCGGAACGGTCGCGAGCTCGGGACCGAAGTGCTCGCTCACCCAGTTGTCGTCGTACACCGTGTCGACGTACCGCTCGGCGAGGTCCGGGCTGATCACCACCGCGGTGAGCCGCCCGTCCGGGTCGTGCCGGGACAGCCAGTCCATCGCACCGGCGACGACGGTTCCGGTCGAGCCACCGAAGAGGAAACCCTTGGCCGCCAGCATTCTGCAGTATCGGACGGTGTCCTGTTCGGACACGTGCACCACGTCCGCGGGCAGCTCGGGGTCGAGCAGCGGCGGGCGGGTGCTGGTGCCCAGACCCGGGATGAGCCGCGGCCCCGGCTGCCCGCCGAAGCTCACCGAGCCGACCGCGTCGACGGCGACGACCCGCACCTCGGGTGCCTTGTCCTGGAAGAACTTCACGCACCCGGTGAGCGTTCCTCCGGTGCCGGCTCCCGCGAACAGCACGTCCAGGCCGGGGAACTGCGCGGCGACCTCCGCCGCGGTGAGGTCGCGGTGCGCCATCCAGTTCGCCTCGTTCTCGTACTGGTTGAGCCACAGGTACCTGTCGTCGCTCGCGCACAGCTGGCGCACGTGGGCGATCCGCCCGGCGAGGAAGCCCCCGTTGCGGTCCGGTGTGGACAGCACGACCACCTCGGTGCCCATGGCCCGCAACAGCTTCACCGTCGCCGGGTTGCATCGGATGTCGGTGACGCAGACGAACCGGTGGCCACTGGCGGCGGCGATGGCGCCGAGCGCGAGACCGAGGTTGCCCGAGCTGGACTCGACCAGCACCGAGTCGGGGCCGAGCCGGCCGTCCGCCTCCGCGGCCGCGACCATGCTCGCCGCGGTCTTCAGCTTCACCGAACCCGTGAGGTTGAGCCCCTCGACCTTCAGGTACAGACCGCGCCCGAGCACCTGCCGGAGGTCGACGTACACGTCCGATCGCACGAACTGGTGCGGCGCCGAGATGACGGGCACGGATTCCCCTCGCTGTCGGGCCGGGTGAGCGTGTTCAACTGCGGAAGTGCCGTGGTTGAACGCCGCTACCAGCGTTCGGTCTCCTCGAAGAAGTCCGGGGTCGCCGCCACCTGGCCGGACTCCACCGCCGCGGTGTAGACGTGCACGCCCACCGCGAGGTCGAGCACGCCGAGCCCGAACGGGGAGAAGATCCGCGGCCGCCGGTCGTCGAGCACGAGCTCGCCGGTGAGCACGTCGGCGAGCGTGCCGCTGATGAACGCGCGGTCACCGGTCTGCTGCTCGGCGAGATGCGGTGAGGTGCCCGCGGTCAGGCAGTGGTCCACGTCGTCGACGACGTTCTGGGCGTTGAGGATGACGTCGGGACCCAGGTCGCGCAGAGAGATGTTCAGCACCGTCTGCTCAGGACGCAACGCCGAACCGTCCACAATGTACGGACTGGCCGCCGTGGTGGCGAGCACCACGACGTCGGACGCGGCCAGCACTTCGCCGAGCGACGCGGACGACGAGGGCACGCCGGTCATCTCGTGCGCCCTGGCCGCCAGCGCGCCGGCGTAGTCGCCGACCTGGTCGTGGACGAGGATCTCGCCGATGTCCCAGCCGTGCGCGACGAAGAAATTCAGGATGTTGCGCGCGATGACACCGGCGCCGACGAACCCGACGGTGCCCGCCTTCCGGCTGCCCACCAGGGCTTCCGCGCCCAGCACCGCGCTCGCCGCGGTCCGCGCCGAGCTGATCTGCGCCGCTTCCAGCAGGGCGAACGGGTAACCGGTGTCGTAGTCGTTGAGCACCACGACCGCGGACGCGCGCGGGACGTTGCGGGCGATGTTGGCCGGAAAGCTGCCGATCCACTTGATTCCCGCGACCCGCACGTCACCACCGACGTACGCGGGCAACGCGATGATCCGGGCGTCCGGCTTCTCCGGGAAGCGGAGGAAGTAGCTGTTCGGGTTGACCGTGTCGCCCTTGCCGTGCAACAGGTAGCACTCGCGGACGATGTCACTGATCCTGGTCGGCGAGGACTGGATCACCGAGTGGACGACGCGGCCGGGCACAACCGTGAAACCGAACAAGTCTTGCCCCCTTTTTCCGATGCCGCCGCAGGTTATCCAGCGACCCCCACCGTGTCGAGCAAGCCCGGCGTACAACCGAGAACGGTCGGCACTTGAACATCGGCCGCCACACGTTCGTGGGATTTTCCCAGTCCCGCAAGGGATCCCGGAACCTTGACACATAACAGCGGCATCGGTTCAGATTCGGGCTGACAGGTACTCATCTTCCGCATCGCCCTCGCGTGGCCGCTTCTGCCCGCGCCGACCGCGATTCACCCTCGGGAAGCTCCCATGTCACAGGATTTCCTGCACCGATCGCCGTCCGACATCCCCTACTTCAGCGCGAACGCCGAAACCTATCTGGCGCAGACGCCGTTGCGCGACCTCACCAAGTCGCGCCCGCTGCGCGTGCTGTCCGAAGAGGATTTCGCGCACTGGCAGACCTACGGCTACGTGGTCGTCCGGGAGGCGATCTCCCCGGCCGCGGCCCGCGAGCTGCTGGACTTCGCCTGGGACTTCCAGGGCCTCGACCCCGGCAGACCGGAAACCTGGTACCCGCAACGGGAGTACCGGTCCGACCTGGACAGGGACCTGCACGTCTACGGGTTCGTGGAGGCCTACCACCACCAGCTGCTGTGGGACAGCCGTCAGTCGCAACGGGTGTACGACGCCTTCGTCGACGTGTGGGACTGCGAGGAGCTGTGGGTCTCGCTGGACCGGCTCAACCTCAACCCGCCCAACGTCGGCAACCGCGACCGCGCGCTCATCCCGCACACCGACACCGGGTTCGACATCGAGCTGCACTGGGACGTCGACACCACGCTGTCCGTGCCACCGCAACGGGTCCAGGGCATCATCGCGCTCACGCAGACGCGGCCGGAGCTCGGCGGCTTCCAGTGCGCGCCCGAGCTGTTCCGCGTCCTCGAGCGGTGGAAGGCACTGCAGCCGGCGGACCGCGACCCGATCCGGCCCGACGTCGACAGGGCGGTGTTCCCCGTCGTGCAGCCCCAGCTGAACCCCGGCGACCTGCTCATCTTCAACGGACTGCTGGCACACGGCGTCGGCCCCAACGTGTCCGAGAACGGCGTGCGGGCGGCGCAGTACCTCGCCATGATGCCCGCGCTCGAGTCGCACGAACGACTCCGGCGGTCCCGGATCGACTCGTGGCGCGAGCTCTCGACACCGGACTGGAACGCGACGTTGCTCGGCGACGCGATCCGGCACGAGTCGCTGCGCTACCCCGCGGCCACCCTCAACCCCCTCGGCCGCAGGCTCCTGGGGCTCGACTCCTGGGGCGTCACCACGTCCGAGAGCACGATCGGAGAGCCGGCGTGCGCAGGATCTGCCTGACCCTGCCGACGAACCGGCCCTGCGCCGACACGCTCACCGCGGTCGCGCAGGAGGCGTCCTGGGCGGCCGGGCACTTCGGCGTCGAGGTGGTCCTGCTGGTCCTCGACTCGTCCAGCCGCGTCTCGTTCGCCCGGCACGCCGCGGTGCTGGCGGGAAGCCCCCGCTCCGGCGCCACGGTGCTGCACCTGGACGAGGACGACCAGCGGGCGTTCCTGCGTCAGGTGGTCGACGGGGCCGGTGTCCTCAAACCGGACCTGCTGCTGGACTTGATGCTGCCGGCCGGCGTGTCCTACGGCGCGTGCACCAACCGGGCGTTCCTCCTCGCCGCCGCGCTCGGCTGCGAGTCGGTGCACCGCAGGGACTCGGACTTCCGGTACCAGATCCACGACGGCACCAAGGTCTTCCCCGTCCTGCACGAGCTCACCTCGCTCGGCTGGCGGGCACGCGACGTGATCGGCTCGGTGACCGAGACAGACCTCGACCCGGCGCATCTGGACAGACCGGTGGTGCTGGCGGGCGGCTCGTTCATCGGTGAGCTGTCGGTCGACATCGGTGAGATCGCCGCGCTGGACAAGGAGGTCTACTACGACGTCGTCGGACTGTGGGCGCCCGCCGGCTGGTCGCGGGAGGAGAAGCGGAAGCTGGCCGACGACTCGTTCGCCGGCGCGGGCGACGAGCCGTTCACCGGCGACCACTCCGTTCTGTCCGTTGTGGACCCGATGCACGTCGACATGTGCAACATCGCCTTCTACCAGGTGCACGAGCAGATGCCGTTGTCACCCGCGACCGACACCATCGGCAGCGACTACTTCCTGCACCACCTCGTGCGCAGCGCCGGACTGCCCGGCGTGCTGCACAACCGCCACATCGTGAACTACCACACCGCGGAACGGAAGACCGGCGCCGGTTTCGACGCCTACCACCTGCGGCTGACCAAGTTCTTCCTGTCCATGCTCTACCTCCACTTCGTCTACGACCGGATGGCGGAGCTCGGCGACTCGTTGCTGGACAGTCGTTTCCACGTGCGCACCCCGGTCGTCGCGGAGCTCATCAGGAACAGCACCGAACTGGCCGAGGACGAGAACGCGGAGCGCCTCGACGTCCTGGGCCGGTCCTATCGCAAGCTGGGCGGCCGCTACGCCGCCTTCGCCGCCACCCTGCCCGAACGCGGCCCGCTGCTGCTCGCCGAGGCCGAACGGGACGCGGCGGACTTCGCGCTGCTGGCCGAGGACTGGGCGGCGCTCGTGTCGCGGAGCAAGGCGACCCCGTTGCGGCAGAACCGGTAACGGCACCCCGGAGATGCGACTGAACACACGACTGCGGGCCGCCCTGACAGCGGCGGACGAAGACCAGATCGTCTACGACATCACGGGCATCGAGGACACGTACGACGCGCTGACCGGAGAACTGCCGGGCGTTCGCGTCCGGTTCGCCATGAAGGCCTGCCCGGTCGGCGCTGTGCTGGAGGCGTTGTCCGGGCGCGGCGCCGGCTTCGACACGGCCGGTCCCAACGAGATCGCGCAGGCCCTCGCCGCGGGAGCGCCGGCGAGCGAGATCCACTACGGCAACACCGTGAAGTCCGACCGGGACATCGCCGACGCGCACCGCCTGGGGGTCCGCGACTTCGCGACCGACAGCGTCGAGGACGTCGTGGCGATCGCGGCCGGCGCACCGGGATCGAGGGTCTTCTGCCGGCTCGCGACCGCCGGAACCGGTGCGCTGTGGGGACTCAGCCGCAAGAACGGGTGCTCGGCGGCCGACGCGGTGCGGGTGCTGGAGACGGCCCGTGCCTCGGGGCTGACGCCGTCCGGCCTGTCCGTGCACGTCGGCTCGCAGCAGATGACCGCCAGGGCGTGGCAAGACGCGTTCGACACCCTGGCCTGGGTGCTCACCGAGCTCCGGCACCGGGCGATCCACCTCGACCACGTCAACCTGGGAGGCGGGCTGCCGGCCCTGGGGTACCACGACCTCGGCGGCGTGGCGCTCCACCCGCCGATGGACGAGATCTTCTCGGCGATCCGGGCCGGCATGCGACGGCTGCGCGCGATCGCTCCGATCGGTTTCGTCATCGAGCCGGGCCGGCACCTCGTCGCCGACCACGGTGCCGTCCGGGCGCACGTGGTCCGGCTGACCACCCGGCGGCAGCTCACCGGCGACACCGAGTCCTGGCTGTACCTGAGCTGCGGCAAGTTCAACGGGCTCTACGAGATGGACCAGGTCCAGTACCGGCTGGTGTTCCCGGGGCACCTCGGCGGCGACCAGGTCGCGGCCTACGTCGCCGGCCCGACCTGCGACAGCGACGACACGTTCAGCAAGGGACGCGCCAGGATCCTGGTGCCGCGGGCGGTGACGTCCGGCGACCCGGTGTGGATCCTGTCCAGCGGCGCCTACTCGACCAGCTACACCACGCTGGGGTTCAACGGTTTCGCCCCGCTGCCCGTGCGCTTCGCCCGCGACGGCGCACGGTGCCCGGTCGATGTCTGACGAGATCAGGCGCATCCTCGACGCCGACTGGAAAGCCGTCGCCGAGCTCGAGAACCTCACCTACGCGGCCGCCGGGCTCTCCGAGGACCGCGCGGTCCTCGAGGCGCGCGGCCGGTCCGCGCCGGAAACCTGCTTCGTGCTGACCCAGCACGGCAGGACGGCGGCATACGTGCTCGCGCTGCCGTGGCCCGCGTTCCGGTTCCCGGACCTGGCTCGGCACGAACAGATCACGTCCTGGTCGGCCAACCTGCACCTGCACGATCTCGTCGTGGCGCCGGACCTGCGCGGGCGGGGCCTGGCAGGGAAGCTCCTGCGGCACCTCACGACCGTCGCCCGCGACCGCGACCACGACCGGGTGTCCCTGGTCGCGGTCGGCACCAGCGCCTCCTTCTGGGCGGCGAACGGGTTCCGTCCCTGCGCCGCGGTCACCGTGCCCACCGGCTACGGCACGAACGCGGTCTACATGTCCAAGCCGATTTGAGAGGCAGATTCGCATGCCCCCTGTCCAGACCGGGTTCCGCCGCTCGCAGCTCGCGATCGCGGCCCTGTTCTGCTTCCTGGGTTTCCAGTACGCGACGTGGGCGGCACAGCTGCCCGCGCTCAAGACCCGGCTGGGCCTCACGCCGGCGGAGATCGGGGTGCTGCTGCTGACCACCGGGGTGGGCGCCGCCGTGTCGTTCCCCGTCGTGGGAACCCTGATGCGGCGGCTGGGATCCCGCCGGCTGGCCGGGCTGTCGTGCGTCGCGCTCGGTCTCGTGCTGGTGGCGCTGGCGTTCGTCACGAGCCACCCGGTCGCGCTGGTCGTCATGTTCGCCGACGGGGTCGCGGTCGCCTGCCTGAACGTCGCGATGAACGCACAGGGCACCGCGCTGGAGGTCAAGTACGAGCGCAGCACGATGGCGAAGCTGCACGCCACGTTCAGCGGCGGGACCTTCTGCGCGGCGCTGCTCGCCTCGGCCGTCACGTTCGCGACGCCCTCGCTGGTCGTGCACTTCGGCGTCGCCATCACGATTCTCGCGCTGCTGGCCGGAACGACGCGGCGAGGCCTGCTGACGGAGGACCTGCCCGCCGAGGCCAAGAGCCGGCGCCGGACGGGCCTGCCTTCCCGCGTCGTCGTCTGGCTGGGGCTGGCCATGGTGTTCGGCACCATCGTCGAGGGTGCCGTGAACGACTGGTCCGCGCTGTACCTCAAGGACGTGGCCGCGGCGCCACCGCAGCTGGCGCCCGTCGGCATCGCGGTCGTGTCCGCGACCATGGTGGTGGCACGCCTCTTCGCCGACGGGTGGCGGGCGCGCTGGGGTGACAAGGCCGTGGTCCTCGCGGGCGCCGGGCTGGCCGGTACGGGCCTCGCACTCGCCCTGGTGGCAGGCGGAGTGGTTCCGGCACTGATGGGTTTCGCTTGTGTGGGCCTGGGAATGGCGGCGGTCACGCCGTGCATCTACGTGGCAGCGGCCAAGGAAGGCACGAACGCGCTCACCGTCGTCGCCGCGATGGGAACGACCGGGCTGCTCAGCGGTCCGCCGGTGATCGGCTTCGTCGCCGAGGCGGCCGGCCTGACGTGGGGCATGGGAGCCGTCGCGCTTTCCGCCGTCCTCGTCACCCTCTGCGTCTCGCAGGTCCGCTGGGCCACCGTGCCGGACCAGGAGCCGGCCACGGCGGAGAGCTGATGAGCCGATGCGGTGGCGGCGGCCCGTGTGGCCGCCGCCTCCGCGCGCCTCAAGCCGAAGCGCGGTAACGGTTCTCCAGTTCCTCCGCGAACTCCAGCCAGGAGCTGCCGCACCGGCGCGCGAGATCCGCGACGGTGCCGGTGCAGTGCGTCGGCATCTCGTCGACCATGGCCTGCCAGTCCCCCGACTCGATGATCCGGCTGCCGAGCCAGCGCAACAGCTCCCTGCCGGGTTCGTTGAACCGCAGCGAGGGATCGGCCAGCAGGATCCTCATCATCATGGCCGCGCTGCGGTGGTCCGCGAGCTCGGCGGTCTTGATCTCGGCCACGGGAGCGCTCTCAAACGACTCGGAGCGCGCCTTCGCGTTGCGCACCGGGTCCTCGCCCCGCAGCACCCGGTCGCGGACGTCCGCGGCGGTGCCGAGCGAGATCCCGGCCAGCTTGGCGATCTGCCGCAACGGCGTCCGCGGGTTGGCCTTGACCAGCTCACCGGCGGATCTGCGGCCCTCGGCGGCGCACAGCGGCCGTCTCCTGCCGTCGCGCCCGATCCTGGTCTCCGGCGGAGCCAGGTCCGTCGCGTTGCCCTGGCGGATCCCGCTGACCGTCTTCGCCGCCAGCCCGGTCGCCGCCGCGATGGCACGGTCGGACCACTGCGGGTGCGAGGTCAGGATGCGCGCCGCCGCGGCCCTGCGGTCGGCCGACGAGAGCGGCAGGCCGTGGTGGGCGTTGAGCCGCACCGCGAGCAGGAACAACTCCTGCTCGGGCACGTCGACGTAGCGGACCTCGATCTGTTCCTCACCGCGCAGCAGTGCCGCCCGGATGCGGTGCATGCCGTCCACCACGCGCATCGTCCGGCGATGCACCACGACCGGCGGTAGTTCCCCCTCCACCTGGGCCAGCATCCGCGCGTGGTCCAAATTCTCCGACTGCAACCGGGGTGAGTCCGCCGCGTGCAGCGACGAGATGAGCACGACCTCCGGCTCCGCCTCGATCCAGTGACCGGTGAGATCCGCGCGCCCGCCCCCAGAGCGGTCGCGCAGCGGTGTTTCCTCCATCGCCATCTGTTCGGTGCCCCCTGTGAGAATGCGATCTTCGTGTGACACGCCCGTCCTGTCGGCGCGGTGCCGTGCCCGGACAGCGGTCGTCTCCACGACCTGCGGTCCAGGAATGAACGTCGGGTCCACGCATGCGCGTCGATGGGCAGCAGGACGCCGGTTTCGTGAGATCTGGCGGGAAGTACGACCGTGGCCGCGTGCTACTGCTCGACAGGGAGCGGAGGTCCGGCGGCGACGACGGTGCGACCGCTGCGGAATCCGGCATTCGGCGCTGAACGCCGTCGCGATCGGCGACGGTCACGCCGGTCCCGCGGTATCGCCGGCAGACGCAAGGCACGCTGAATGACCACTTAGTTCCCCCATAGACCTAATTGGTCTAGACGACTTTTCCAGCGCCACCGCCGGTTGTCAAGGCCGGGCCCGTGCCACTGATTGTGCTGCTGCCAAACACATCTACCAGGATCGCGGGGCAAGCCTCGCCCACCGCCGCCAATGTCGGGTTTGCCGGACAGGACACGAATTACGAGGAGTGAGCGTTCACAAACATGACAACGTCCACAGTGGAGGGTCGGGTCCCGGCACCGATGTTCAACCGGTGGAACCCCCGCAGTTGAACGCTTCCGGCCGAGGTCGGCGCCAGCCAAACTGCGAACGCGCACGCATCGCCGATTTCCACTACCAGGAGGACTGGCGTTCACCATGCTGCTGATCGACGGTGAGTGGTCGGAGACGGAGAGCAAGATCGCCGTCCGCAATCCATTCGACAACGAGATAGTCGGGTACGCCTCCACGGCAACGCGCGCACAAACCCTTGCCGCGGCGGAACACGCCAAGGCGTACACGTCGAACCTCACGGCACACGAGCGGCACGAGATCCTCCGCGGCACCGCGGCCCAGATCGAGCGCGACGAGCAGGAGTTCGTCGACCAGATCGTCGCCGAATGCGGTGCGTGCGTCGCGGAAGCGCGCAAGGAGGTGCGGCGGGCCGTCACGCTGCTGCGAGTCTGCGCGGAGGAGGCCACCCGCATCTGCGGTGAGGCGATTCCCACCGACGGCACCTCCGACCGCAGGAGGAATCTCGCGGTGACCGTGCGCGAGCCCATCGGGCTGGTCTGCGCGATCACCCCGTTCAACCGGCCGTTGAACCAGGTGGTGGTGAAGCTCGCGCCGGCCATCGCGGCGAACAACTCCGTGATCCTCAAGCCGTCGGAGAAGACTCCGCTGACCGCGGTGAAGTTCGTCAAATGCTTGCTGGACAACGGACTTCCGCCACGGATGGTGTCCGTCGTGACGGGTGATCCCCACGAGGTCGGCGAAGCACTGGTGACGTCCCCGCACGTCGACATGATCACGTTCACCGGCAGTCGCGCGGTCGGCGAACGGATCGCGAAGAGCGCGGGCATGGTCCGGATGACGTTCGAGCTGGGCGACAGCGGAGCGTTGATCGTGCTCGACGACGCCGATCTGGAGACCGCCGCGAAAGTCGCCGCCCAGGGCGCGTTCGCGACGGCGGGCCAGTCCTGCCGCGGCGTCAAGCGAATCCTGGTGCAGGAGGGCGTCGCGGACCACTTCGCCGCGCTTCTGGTCGACCACGCGGGGAAACTGAGGTTCGGCGACCCCCGATCACCCCTCAACGACATCGGCTGCCTCATCGACGAGGCCGCGGCGCGGACCGTGGCGGAACGGGTGGGCGAATCGGTCGCGGCGGGCGCGAAGCTGTTGCACGGCCTGCCCCCGCAAGGCGCGGTGCTGGGTCCCCAGGTGCTCGACTTCGTCCCGAGAGAGTCCACTTTGGTCCGCGAGGAGACCTTCGGGCCGTGCGCGCCGATCGTGCGCGTCGAGGACCTCGACGACGCGATCGAGTACGTCAACAGCAGCGACTACGGCCTGCAGACCGGGATCTTCACGGCCGGCGTCCACCGGGCGTTCCGGGCGGCGCGCGAGATCAGGGCGGGAGCCGTCGTCATCAACGACGGCCCGCAGTTCGAGTCCCCGTTCATCCCGTTCGGCGGCGTGAAGCGCAGCGGTGTCGGCCGTGAAGGCGCCCGGTTCGCCATCGAGGAGATGACCACGATCAAGACCATCGTCTTCCAGGAGTGACGTGAAACCCGTTGTCGTTTACACCGACCCGTTCTGGGCTCTCGAGGACGGCGTGGTCAACCCGGCGCTGGCGGACGTCGAGCGGGAGGTCTTCGGCGACCGCGCCGAGCTCCGCTTCGGCGTGGTCGAGAACGGCGCGTACGTGAAGTCCGGCAAGCGCTTCATCGACAACCTCGCCGGCGCGTCCGCACTCGCCGTCTACCGCGCGCAGATGACCGAGGAGGTCTACGCGGCGATCCGCGGCGAGGTCAAGGTCATCGGGCGGCAGGGCGTCGGCTACGACAACATCGGAGTGCCGTTCCTCGAGCCCAACGGCATCTTCGGGTTCAACGTGCCGGACTACTGCGTCGACGAGGTCTCGACGCACACGATGTCACTCGTGCTCGCGCTCGAACGGCATGTCTGCCTGCAGAACGACCACCTCAAGAACGGTCGCTGGGACATCTACGACGGCGGCTACCCGCGCCGCCTGCAGGGGCTCACGGCCGGGATCATCGGGCTGGGCCGGATCGGCAAGTCCACCGCGCAGAAGATCAGGAACTTCTACGGCCAGGTGATCGGCTACGACCCGTACGTGCACGGCGACCAGATGATCGGGTACGGCGTGCGGAAACGGCACTCTCTCAAGGAGTTCCTCGCCGAAGCCGACGTCGTGATCCTGCACTGCCTGCTGAACGACGACACGAAGGACCTTGCCGGAGAGGCGTTCCTGGCCGGCATGAAGAGCGACGCACTGCTGGTGAACACCGCACGCGGCGGGCTGGTCGACCCGAAGGCGGTGCACGACGCACTGGCCGCCGGTCGGATCGCTGGCTACGCCAGCGACGTGTTCTCCCCGGAGGACCCGAACGAGCACGAGTGGAACCGCAAGCTGCTGCCGTTCGAGAACGTGATCGTGACGTCCCATCGGGCGTTCCTGTCCGCGGAGTCGGAGCTGAGCCAGCGCCGGCGGGTCGCGGAGGAGATCCTGCACGTGCTGGAGACGGGCCTGCCACCGCGGTGGGGGAATCTCACCGGCTAGTGGCGTGGCCAGAACGCTGCCAGGCGAATTCGCGGTCGGACGGGCGCATCGTGGTGCCCTGCTGAGCGTGAATCACCCGGCCCGCGTTCTGGGCCACGCCACTCGGCGTGGCGCGAGGTGGTCAGGCGTGGGCGTGCTCCCACCCGGCCACCTCGGGCAGCAGCCAGGCGAGCTCGGCGCGGACGTCCTCGTGCTCCAGCCGAATCGGGGTGCCGATCATCCGGCCGGACGACAACCCCTCCGCGACCATCAGGTCGATCGTCGCGGCGCTCGGCGCACTGGAGAGCAACGGCTCGCTGAAACGCCGCCGCAGCAACGACCTCATCGCGGCACCGAGGTCGGCCGGTGGCGTGTCCAGGACCTCGCACACCGTCGTGACGGCCGCGCGAACGACCGCGGGCCCGCGTTCGTCGACGATCCGGTCCACGTCCGCGCCGGCCACGAGCTGGGCCAGCCAGATCAGGTTCATCGCACACGCGATCCCGTGCGGCACACCGAGATGCGCGGTCAGCGGGTAGGCGAGGGCGTGCGCCGCCGTGGTCCTGGTGATGTCGATCGCCCGGCCGCCCAGCGTGGCCGCGTGGCTCAGCACGTCCCGTTCGGCCGGCAGCGGTTCCGGTCCCGCCTCGGCGATCACCGGCGCGACCAGCCGCAGTGCCTCGGCGGCCAGCTCGCGGCTCTGCCCGGTGGACCGCATCGACCACAGCGACTCGACCGCGTGCGCGAAGGTGTCGAAGGCACAGGCCCAGGTGAGGCCGGGAGGGCAGGTGTCGGTCAGCTCCGGGTCGACCACCGCGAAGTCCGCACGCACCGCCGGGTCGTCGAGCGACACCTTCCTGGTGCCGCGGTACAGGGTGGCGAACTGCGTGACCTCGCTACCGGTGCCGGCCGTCGTCGGGACCAGCAGCAGCTGGGCCCGCGTGGCCCGGGGTGCGCTCCAGCCGGCGATCACGACCTGGGCGGCCGCGAGCTCGGTCGGCAGCACCCTCGCGGCCTTCGCGACGTCGAGCGCCGATCCGCCACCGAGCCCGACGACGAGGTCGGCACCGTACGGGCGGCACCGGCGGGCGGCCTCGACGGCCTGCTCGACGGTGGGGTTCTCGTGGAAGTCGCTGAACACCTCCGCGCTCGCCGGGAGCCAGTCGAGCGCGGAGGTCCGGCGCAGCGTTCCCCTGCTGGCCACCACGAACACCCGCCGTCCCGCGCACAGCCTGGCGATCTCGGCCGCGCTCCCCCGCCCGGACAGGAGCACGGGCGCGGCACCACGGGCGTCCTGGGCTGCGGCGCGGAACCGTTCGGCGTTCTCCGGCAGCCCGATTCCGCTGCTGGCGCGGGGATGCACCTCGTCGGGTGTCGGCCGCACGGTCAACGCGAGCAGCACCGGTCCGTCCGCGGCCAACGCCTCCCGCAGGACCGCCGGGAAGTCGGCGTTGCTGTCACACGACAACACCCGCTGGTAGCCGAGCCCCTGTCCCAGTGCCGGCCAGTCCATTCGCGCGGAAGTCGTTGCCTGGCAACCGGTCGACTCGTAGCACCCGTTGTCCACGACCACGTGCACGAGGTTGCGCGCCCCGCTGGCACCGATCGTGGACCCGGTGCCGAGGTGCATCAGGAACGCACCGTCGCCGTCGAGAACGACGACCCGGCGTTGCGGGTTCGCCGTGGCCAGGCCGACGCCGATGGCCGAGGCGTGCCCCATGGAGCCCTGCATGTAGAAGTTGCCGGCCCGGTCGAGCTCGTGATGTGCCTGGCGGGACAGGTATCCCGTGGTGCTCACCAGGAGCTCGTCGGTGAGTTCGGCCATCAGCGTGGACACCAGCTGTGCGCGGGTGAGCTGACCGTCGCCCGGCCGCGCGACCGCCGGCGCGGCTGCCTTGCCGATCGAACCCCTTGGTATCAAAAGGAAGAACGGGAGTTTCCGCGCACGTGCCTCGGCGGCCCGTGCCAGCGCCTCGTCCAGGTTCCCCGGTTCCAGGACCTGATGCGGAACGTCGAGCGTGCGCAGCAGGTCGATGGTGCTCGCGCCCATGATCGCGTGGTGCGGCTCGTCGTCCGCGCCGTCCGGCCAGCCGCGCAGGGTCATCACGACCAGGGCCGGGATGCCGTAGGGCAGGACCAGCGACGTCAACGGGTTGATCAGGTTGCCGAAACCGGAGTTCTGGCAGAGCACGGCCGCCTGCCGGCCGCCCAGTTCCCAGCCGGCCGCGATCGCGAGCGCCGCACCCTCCGACGCGGCCGGAACCAGGTCGCCGGCGTCGTCGAAGAGGCTCCACGGGCCACTCAGGTGACCGCAGGGCACCCCTGTCACGCGCTGGACGCCGAACCGGCGCAGGGCCGCGACGAACTCGGCCGCGGCGATGCTCTCAGCCACCGGCCCGCTCCAGCCATTCGTCCATGCCGGAGATGGCGAAGACGTCCTTGACCGACGCGATCCGCATCTCCAGGCTCGCCGCGGACCCCTCGGCGATCACCGTGGCCCAGGTCTGCCGCACCGCGGTGATCTGCGCGCGCATCCCCTGGTTCGCGTAGATCATCATGGCGACGCCGGCCTGCCGCGCCTCCTGTTCGGAGAAGTCGGAGTAGGTGGTCGGCACGACCACGACCGGCGCGCGGTCGTCCCACTTCTCCATGAACGACAGGATCTCGCCGGAGTGCGACTGCTTGGAGTGCACCAGCACGGCGTCCGCGCCCGCGTCCACGTAGCGGTGGCACCTGTCCAGCGCCTCCTGCAGGCTCATGCCGCAGATGAACGCCTCGGTGCGCGCGATCAGCACCGTGTCCGGGTTCATCTGGACGCCCTTGGCGGCCTCCAGCTTCTGGCAGAACTCCGCGGTCTCCAAGAGCTTCTGCCCGGAGTTCACGAAGCTGTTCCGCTTCGGGAAGAGCTTGTCCTCGATGCAGATCCCGCTGATTCCGGCTTCCTCGTACCGCATCATGGTGTGGGCCGCGTTCAGGTTGCCGCCGAAGCCGGTGTCGCAGTCGGCCACGACCGGAACGGTGACGGCGCGCCGCATCGATGTCCCCGCCGCGAGGTATTCGGCGAGCCCGAGCAGGCTGACGTCCGGCAGGCCGTGCGCGGCCGAGATCTCCAGCCCGGACGCCCACACGGCGTCGAACCCGGCCTCCTCGGCGAGCCGCGCGGACAGGCCGTCGTGCGCACCGGCGACGCGCACCAGCCTGCGGGCGGACAAGGCCTCGCGAAGTGCGAAGGCGCCTCGGGTGCCGTACGAAGCGGTTGTCATCGGATTTTCTCTCTCCTCAAGCAGATTCGTTCGGCATCGGTCAGCGGTGGCTCACGAGAGTGCGACGCGGGCCTGTGCCGCGAACCGCGGCTCGCTCATCGGTGACAGCGCCGGTGGTTTGCCGGACCGCAGCCATTCGCGCATGTCGCCGTGCCATTCCAGGTACGACCCGTCGACGGCGCCGATGCTGCGCAGCCACGCACTGTCGCAGTAGTCGCCGAGACCGAGCCCGTCGGCGATCCGGCTGCCGAACACCCCGTCGGCGTGATGGCACGCCCACGCGATCGGGGGTGCGACACCGTACCGGTCGATCAGCGCGGCCACCGTCTTGCGCGCCGGGTCGTCGAGCCGCTGCCACAACCGCCAGAGATCCGCGAACTGCCCCAGCCGGATCGCCTCGCCCGAGATCTTCCGCTCGAACCAGGTCTCCCGGAAAATGTGCGTCGCGACGAAGAGGAAGTCGTACGGCGCGGAAAGCGAAGGCAGGCCGAATGTCTCTTCGCCGGCCCGCACCTCGACGGTGTCCAGCTCCGCCAGCACCTCGTTCATCGGAATGTTCCACCCCGCGCCGTGCCAGGTGAAGTTGAAGCAGACGTCCACGTCGTGGAACGGCATGATGTGTCCCTCGACCGGCCTGGCGAAATGCGGCAGGTGGTCCGGGAACATCCGGTACATCATCAGTTCCCGGCGCGACCTGGTCACCGTGGTGTTGGTGAGCAGGTCGAGTTCGAGATGTGCCTCGTAACCGATGCTCAGCAGGATTTCCGCGGCGGTCTGCTTGTCGCTCTCCTGGATCATCAGGTCGATGTCGCGGAAGTCGCGGCCACCGAATCCGCCGTAGAGCGACTGCTGGAACACCACGCCTTTGGTGCACGCGACGGCGACCCCGCCTGCCTGCAGCGCCGCCACGACCTCGCTCGTTTCCCGCGTGGTCGCCGCACAGGTGAACCGATTGGTGTTCAGCGCGAGCACCAACGCCCTGCGGATCGGTTTCGGCGTGGCGGCCATGCGTTCCGACCTGATGAGCAGATCGGCCAGCCGGGGCATCAGCCGGTGCCTCATGGCGCGCACCAGCACGACGTCCCAGTCCACCTCCGCCAGAATCTCGTCGACGTCGACGTCCGGCATGTCCGCGGCGACGTCGTGAATGCTGGACAGCGCGACCAGTTTCCACGCCGCCTCCGCACCGATCGTGCTCATCCGGCCCCCATTCGATTCACCACGATCGATTTTCCAGGAATCAACGCGCGTTCAACTGCTGAATTCCGACTGGTTGCGCGGCGCGGGCACGAATGCGCCCGCCAGCACACCGGGGACGTCGGCGAGCCCGGTCACGACGACGTCCGCCTCCGCCAGTTCCGCGGCGGGGTGCGTCGTGGTCACCGCGATGACGAACATCCCGGCACTCCTGCCCGCACCGACCCCCGCAGGCGCGTCCTCCACGACCACGCACCGGCTCGGATCCGCGCCCAGCGCCGACGCCGCGGCGAGGTAGCCCTCCGGATCGGGTTTCCCGTTCTCGACGTGGTCCGCCGCGACCAGCACCTCCGGCACCGGCAGGCCCGCGCCGGCCAGCCGGGCGGTCACGGCCCTGCTGGGCCCGGAGGTCACCGCGGCCCACCGGCCGGGCGGCAGCCCTCGCAGCAGGTCGAGCGCACCGGGAAGCGCCCTGGCCCGCCCCGCCCCGGCCAGTTCGAGGTCCTGGATGCGTGCCAGCACCCGGACGACGTCGTCGGGCTGGAAGAACATCGGGACGACCTCGGCGTCACGACGGCCGTGACAGACCGCCAGGATCGCTTCGCCGTCCACCCCGAACTCGGCCGCGACCTGCCGCCAGACGTCCTCGATCAGCCCGGCCGAGTCGACCAGGGTGCCGTCGACGTCGAACAGCAGCCACGGCTCCGGCGTGCTCACTCGCCCCTCGCGGCGTCGCCCAGCGCCTTGTACGCCGCCTGCACTCCGGCCGGATCGGTGAACAACGCCGAAGCGATGATCAACCTGTCGGCGCCGGCGGCCCGCAGCGCGGCGGCTCGCTCCGCGGTGACGCCACCGTCCGCGGCGACCCGGATGTGGCCCAGCCCGCGTTCGTCGAGCGCGGCGCGCAACCGCGCGATCTTCGCCACGGTGTAGTCCAGGAAGTCGCTGGTGCCGGGGTTGACCGCCATGACGACGACCTGTTCCACCAGGTGCGCGATCTCCTCGACGGCGGTCAGCGGGGTGCCGGGGTTCAGCACGACACCGCGCTCGACACCCGCCTTTTCCAAGTCGCGCAACAACCTCGCGAGGTGCGGGGTGTTCTCCACGTGCACCGACACCAGGTCCACGCCCGCGTCGACGAGCCCTGGCAGGTGCGTCTCCGGGCGGTCGACCTGCAGATGCACGTCCAGTCTGCGCGGGAAGGCGGCGCGGATGGCGCGGACGGCCTTCAGCCCGAAGCTGATGTCGGGGACGAACACCCCGTCCATCACGTCCAGGTGCAGCAGCTCGGCGTCGGTGGCGGCGACGTCGGCCACCGCCTGCCCATATCCCAGTGGATCGGCGCCGAACAGCGAGGGCACCACGGCCACGTCGGTCATCTAGTTCTCCTCCGTCCGGCCGACGACCGCCGCGAGGGCCGTCGTCACCGTGTCGATCTCGGTCGGGGTGAGGTCGGGACGCATGGGCAGGCACAACGCGTTGTGCGCCAGGAAGTCCGCGTTCGGGTAGTCCTCGGGGACGAACCCGAACCCGGCGAACGCGGGCTGCCGCGCGATGGGCACCGGGTAGCGCAGCACGGCGTCGACACCGCGGTCGCGCAGCTCCGCCAGCGTGCGGTCGCGCTCGGGGACGATCACCTGGTACATGTGCCCGACGTGGTCCTCGCTGACGTCCAGGACCCGCACCGGCAACGACTCCAGCGCCTCGGTGTAGCGGGCGGCGACGGCGCGGCGCCGCCGGTTCCACTCGTCCAGGCTGGGCAGCTTGTGGTCGAGGACCAGGGCCTGGAACGAGGACATGCGGCTGTTCAGCCCGAGCGCGTCGTGGTGGTTCTGCTCCCGCTGACCGAGGTTGCGCAGCTGCCGCAACCGTTCGGCCAGCACGGGATCGCTCGTCACCACCGCGCCCGCGTCGCCCGCGGCGGCCAGGTTCTTCGACGGGTGGAAGCTGAAGCACCCGATGTCGCCGAACGTGCCGGCGGCTCTGCCGTCGCGGCGGGCTCCGATGGCCTGCGCGCAGTCCTCGACGACGGCCAGGCCGTGCTTTCGGGCCACCTCAACGACATCGTTCATGTCCAGCACCTCGCCGAACATGTGCACGGCGATGATCGCCTTGGTGCGCGGGGTGATCGCGGCTTCCAGCCGGTCCAGGTCCATCATCTGGTCGGTGTCCGTGCTGTCCACGAGCACCGGCCGCGCGCCGACCCGCGCGATGGCGAGAACGGTGGCGTGAAAGGTGTTCGCGACGGTGACGACCTCGTCCCCGGCACCGACGTCCAGCGTGAGCAGCGCGAGGATCAGCGCGTCCGTGCCGGAGTTGACACCCGTCGCGTGGCCCGCGCCGAGGTAGTCGGCGAGATTGCGCTCGAACGCGGCGACGGGCTTGCCGGTGATGTAGTCGCCGGACAACAGCAGTTCGGTGATCCGGCCGCCCAGCTCGTCGATGTCACCGAACTGCGATGGATAGCCGTAGCGCGAAACCAGCATGCCGTTCCTCTCCGCCGTGGCGCGGTTCAGAGTCCACAAGGGACTTCGTGGACGAGCGTGGTGAGGTCGGGGGCCCGGCTCGTGCCCGCGGGCAGGGTCGGGTCGATCACGACCTTGAGGTGCTCGCCGGTGACCCGGTTCCCCGGCCGGTCGGTCGCCATGGAGTGCAGGACGGCGCCGGCCTCCTCCAGCGAGTACACGTGGGACAGCAGGCGCCCGAACCGTTCCGGTTGCCGGCAGAGGAGATCCTGCGCGCGGAGGAGGTGATCCGCGGACGTGCCCCGGTGCCCGGTCAGGTTGACCCGCCTGCCCGCTGGGGACGTGACGGTGGTGCGGTGGCCGGGCACCGGGAACCCGGACGCGTTGGCACGGCGGACTTCGCCGAGATCCACTCCCCCGGTCAGCCGGTGCGCGGCTCCCCGGCCGAAGCCGCCGAACAGGTCGACGGTCGCGCCGTCCACCAGCAACGGCAGCGCACTGGCGAGCGCCTGTCCCGCGGCCTCTCGCGGCAGGCAGACGAACGCTCCGGTGAGCGCTCCCGGTGATCGAGTGGTGAGCACACCGGTCGTCAGGACCTCGCGGCCGCGCAGGTAGTCGAGGCGCTCCTTCCTGGTGTGCACCAAGGTCACCGGCGACCCGCGCAGCTCGCCGACGATCGCGGCGAGCACCGCCGTCGTCCCGCCACCCCAGATTCCCACCGGGCCGGGGGCGTCCACGAGGTCCCAGCCGTACAGGACCGCGCCGAGCGGTTCGACAAGCGCGGCGAGATCCGCGGGCAGATCGGGCCGGGCGGGCACCAGGTCGCGCAGCACCGCGGCACCGTCCGCGGCCGGGAACCACCGGCGGAAGATGCCGTCGAAGGAGTGCCCGAGGATGACGTCCTGGTCGTCGGCCGCCACCGGGTTGAAGATCACCCGCCGGACACCTGCCTGCGTGCGGTGCTCGGCGAGGCCCTCGTGACCGAGCACGGCGGCCACGTCGCCGCGGACGCCGCGCTGGATCTGCAGGTCCGTCCCGCAGATGCCCGCCCTGAGCACCCGCAGCGATCCCTCCGCCCGATCGTTGCGGTCCTCCAAGGACAGTCCGCCGTCCGCGGTGCGGATCCACGCCACGTCGGTGCTCATGCCGGGATCCCCGCCTCGGTGCCGGCCAGCCGGTGCAGCTCAGACACGCAGACGCGCAGTTCGTCCTCGGTCACGTCGTCGACGAACACGCAGGTACCGATGCCACTGGGCAGCGGGATGCTCTGCCGGCCGCCGCGGTGACGGACCGAGTCCTCGACCGCGGACCACAGGAAACCGAGGTCGCACACCGGGTTCCAGACCGGCAGACCGGCTCTGCGCAACAACGTCAGCACCCGCGCCGTGTCGGCGTGGCCGAGCAGCCCGCGACCGGCGGCCAGCACGCAGGACAGCGCCATGTCGATCGACACGGCCTCGCCGTGCAGCAGCACCGGGTCGGCCGCCATCTCCACCGCCGGGCTGATCGTGTGGCCGAAGTCCACGACCCGGCGCAGGTCGTGCTCCCACAGGTTCACCTCGAGCTCGGCCAGCATGCCCGTGATCGCGCGGTGCATCACCCGTTGCCCGGTCTCACCGGAGAGCCGGATCCTGGCGAGGTCCTCGACCTCCGCGTCGAGCAGGCCGAACAGGACCGCGTCGCGGATCACCGCCATCTTCACGATCTCGGCGAGCCCGTTGGCGACGTGCCGCTGGGGCAGCGTGGCCAGGAAGCCGCGGTCGAGCAGCGTGTGGTCGGCGGGGTGGTAGGAGCCCAGCCGGTTCTTGCCGCCGTGCAGGTTGATCCCGGTCTTGGCGCCCACGGCCGCGTCGACCTGGCCGATCAGCGTCGTCGGCACCCGCACGTACGGCGTGCCGCGGCGGTAGAGGCTGGCCGCGAGCCCGGCCACGTCGGTCAGCACCCCGCCGCCGACGGCGACGATCGGGTCCCGGCGGTCCAGTCCTGCCGAGTCCGCGGCCAGGCCGATCTTCTCGACCCAGCGCAACGTCTTGGTGGCCTCACCGCCGGGCACGCCGACGACCACCGGGACGACCCGCCGGTCGGTGAAGTAGGCCCTGATCTCCTCACCGCGCAGGGAAAGCACGTTCTCGTCCACCAGGACCAGCCGCCGGCTGCCGGGGCTGCACCTGGCCGCCTCGGCGAGCGCGTCGTTGCCGGGCGCCAGCAGGTCCACGACCTCGGTCACCCGGTAGGACACCTCCCGGACGGCACGGACGGTCCAGTCGCCCAGCTTCATGCCGTGCACGCTCCCCCTTGTCGGAAACCCCTCGCGTGGATGCCCGCCCCGCGCAACGCGTCGAGCCGGTCGGCCTGGCCGGTGCGCAGCCTGCGGGCGAAGTAGCCGGGATCCCGGTCGCTCACCCCGTACAGGCCGAGGCGGCCGAGGTTGCCGGTCAGGCTCGCCAGGTAGTGCTCGCCGAGACCGTCGACGACGCCGCCGGTGAACACGGTGTGCTCGACCCGCGGGTTGAGACAGGCCTGCGCCAGCACGACTTCGGCCATCGGCATCGTCACGGCGTCGAGCACGGCGCGGGCCCCCGCGTGTCCGTTGTGGACAGAGGCGGCGAACGTCTCGACCGTGCCGTCCGGGACACCCCAGCGGGGCGACCGGATCTCCCGCAGGAACCGCTCTACCGCCGCACCGGAGGCGAACGCGCTCACGTGGTCGCGCGCCCCGCAGTCGCACAGAGCGGTGACCGGCCGGCCCTCCCAGTCCATTCTGGACGGGAGGTGCCCGATCTCGCCCTGCAGGCCGTTGTCCCGGTCGTACGGGATGTGCCCGGTCGCCAGGTCGATCGTGCGGTAGGCGATGCCGGTGCTCACGGTGACCGCGGCGGCCGTGCCGGCCTGGTTCACGTCGTCGTTGTGCAGCAACGCGTACGCGAGCGCGGACACGTCGTTGACCACGGTCCACGCCACCTCCGGACGCGCCAGCCGCAGCTCCTTCTCCGGCCACCAGGAGAACCGCTCGGCGCCGAACAGCGGCGCCGCGCCGACCACCTCGCCGGTTCGTCCGTCCATGGCCGCGCCCAGGGAGACCGCGCACCTCGCCACCCTGGTCGCGCCGCTGATCCGGTCGAACGTCTCCGCCAGCCAGCTGATGATCCGCCGCCGTGCCTCGTCACCGGCCCGCACGCCACCGAGAACCGTGCTCGTGGGTGTGCGTTCCAGGCCGACGACCTCGCGACCGTCCAGCACGCCGGACCGCGACCAGGTGCCGCCGAGGTCGAACACCACCACCGGCACCGCGCTCGACCGGGCCAGCCCAGCCGAGAAACCACCGGCCAACGGCGTCGTCAACGCCCCGCGCCCGCCTCATCGTCCAGCAGCAGCACCCCGCCGGAGCCCAGGAACGTCCGAGTCGCCAGCGTGTCCGGCGTGCTCGCCCGCACCTTGGCGACCGCCTCCGCCTTGCCCGCGCCGGTCGCCACCACGATCCGCGTGGCCGCCCCGGTCAGCGACGGCAGGGTCTGGGTCATCCGCAGCACGCCCTCGCCGGGCGAGGTGACCGCGACGCCGGCCTGGTCCTCGGGGTCGTACCGGCCGTCGAACAGCGACGCGAGGTGCCCGTCCGGGCCGAGCTGGAGCAGCACGAGATCGGCGCTTCCCTTGTCGGTCAACGACTTCAGCAGTTCCGCGTACGCGCCTGCGCCCGCCTCGGGGTCACCGCTCACCGGCATCGGGTGCCTGCGCTCCGCGGGCACGCCGGCCGGGTCGAGCAACGTCTCCTCGATCGTGCGCCAGTTCAGCCCGGTCTCGGCCGCCGGCAGCACCCGGTCGTCGGTCTGCGTGACGTGCACCCGGTCCCACGGCACGTCGTGCCCCGCGAGCCGCCGGTAGATCGGGACCGGGGTGTTCCCGCCGGTCAGCGCGACGACGCACGAACCGCGATCGGCCACCGTCGCCCGGATGGCGCCGGCGATTCGCGCGGCCGCGTCCTGGGCGACCGCGTCCGCGGTCGGCAGCACAAATGAATTGTCGGAATGCACTGCCGTACCCCCGTGGGCCTGGAACACCGTTTTTTCGACCAAAGAAACGTATCACCGGCGATGCCGGGCAACCACTTTCCGATTGAACACACAAATGCGCACGAAGAATCGCTCAGCAGTCGCGGGGCGCGCCCGCGGTCCGGCGGCCGGACAGCAGCTCGCTCGCCGCCACCGCGTTCACCAGGCCCGCGCCGAACGTCTTCAGCACCACCGTGCCGGGCGGGACCGGCACGTCGCAGTAGCCCATGTCGACCACGACCGCGTCGGGACGCCGGCGCAGGATCCGGGCGAGGGCCTCGTCCTGCCACGTCCGCTCCGAGTCGGCCCGCACGACCACGACGACCGGCCCGTCCGGCAGCTCCACCCCGGCCGCGCCCTCGGGCACCTCGATCGCGCCGGACACCCCTCCGAGCCTGGTCAGCGGCTTGATCAGGCCCCAGGGCACGGTGCCGCACGAGATGCTCGGCTCCGGCCGCAGCTCGACGACGAACCACCGTCCGGGAGCGGGCGGCTCGCCGCGCACCGCCAACGCCCGGCGAGCCGCGACGATCCCGGTGCCACTGAGATCCGCGGCCGGCCTGCGCGGTTCGCCGCTCCACTTCCGCAGGTCGGCGACGCGGCCGGCCGCCTCCTCCAGCCGGGCGAGCGGAAGAGTGCCGTCCTCGATCGCCGCGAGCGCACCCTCCCTGATCTCCGCGCAGATCCGTTCGCCGTCCCGCGGCCCGAGGATCATCAGGTCCACCCCGGCCTGCCAGGCCCGGACCGCCGCGCCCGCGAACCCCCGCCCCGCCCGCGCGGGTTCCATGTCGAGCGCGTCGCTGATCACCACACCGCCGAACCCCAGTTCACCGCGCAGGATGTCGGTGACGAACCGCCGGCTGAAGGTGGCCGGCGTGCTGTCGACGGCGGCCGCCAGCACGTGCCCTGTCATCACCGCCCGCACGCCCGCGCGGACGGTCGCCGCGAAAGGCACCAGGTCGCGGGCCCGCAGCACCTCCTCCGGGTCGTCCACGGACGGCAGCGCGAAGTGCGAGTCGGTGCTGGTCGAGCCCAGTCCCGGGAAGTGCTTCGCGGTCGCGGCCACACCGTGCTTCTGCAGGCCGTCGACGAACGCGCAGGCGTGCTCGGCGACCCTGGCCGGGTCGGCGTGGAACGACCGGGTGCCGAGCACCGGCAGGTGGGCACCGGGGCAGACGTCCACGCTGGGGGCGAGGTTGACGGAGACTCCGAGGTCGATCAGGTCCGCGGCGATGGCCTCGGCGACCGCACCGGTGAGCGCCGGGTCGTCCACCGCGCCGAGGGCGAGGTTGCCGGGGTAGTTGCTGCCCCGGTGGTACTCGGCCCTGGTGATGTCACCGCCCTCCTCGTCCAGGGCGATGATCATGTCCGGGCGGTGGGCGCGCAGTTTCCCGGTCGCGAGCGCGCCCACTTCGCCGTTGAGCGGCCCCAGGTCGGCGCCGAACAACACCAGCCCGGCCAGGCCGTTGTCGAGCTCCCGCTTCCACCAGTCACCGGGATCCGCGCCGCCGTAGGACGGGAGCAGGCAGGAATTGACCAATTCAGCGTAGGACACCAAGGCCTCCCGGTTGTTCAGATGCCGAAGAATCAGCGGTTGAACACGGCCGCCGATATCGCCGGAATGCGATCAGAGGTAAGCGCGGGCTTGCAGACGGAACAGTTCGGCGTAGGCACCGCCGTTGTTCATCAGCTGCGCGTGCGTGCCCGACTCGGCCATCCGGCCCCGGTCGAGCACGATGATCAAGTCGGCGGTGCGCACCGTGGAGTACCGGTGGGACACGAACAGCGTCACGGCGCCACGGTCCTGCGCCCCCGCCCTGGCCAGTTCGGCGAAGCGTTCGAACAGGGCGTGCTCCGCCGTGGCGTCCAGCGCGGACGCGGGTTCGTCGGCCACGAGCAGCAACGGCCGTTCCCGCACGAGCGCGCGGGCCAGGCACACCGTCTGCCACTGGCCGCCGGACAGCTCGGCCCCGTCGCCGTAGCCCCGCCCGAGCAGCCCGTCGAGCCCGCCGGGCACCCGCTGCAGCACGGCGTCCGCGTTCGCCGACCGCAGCGCCTCCCGCAGCACCTCGTCGTCGTGCATGCGCGGCAACGCCCCGACCCCGACGTTCTCCCGCACCAGCAGGTCGAGCCGCGCGAAGTCCTGGAACAGCGGGGCGACCTTGGCCGCCCAGTCCGCCGCGGACAGCTCGCTCAACTCGGTGCCGTCGACGAGAATCCGCCCGCTGGTGGGCCGGTACAGCCCGCACAGCAGCTTGACCAGCGTGCTCTTGCCCGCCCCGTTCTCACCGATGAGCGCGACGGTGCTGCCCGCGGGGATCGTCAGGTTGACGTCGTGCAGGCGTTCCTCGTCGGTGCCCGGATAACGGAACCCGACGCCCTCCAGCGTGATGCCGGTCCGCAGCCTCGCCGGCACCGGCCCGCTGCCCTCTGACGTGCTCCCGGCCTGTGCCAAGGCTTCCAGCTCGTCGATGCGCGTCAGCGTCCGCCCGGCGCCCTGGAGGGTGGTGAGCAGCCCCAGCACGGCGGCGACCTGCGCGCCGACCTGCAGCGCGAGCACGATGACGAGCACGAGGTCGGCGACGTCGGCCTGTCCCGCCAAAGCCTGGCGCACCACCAGGAAGATCGCGGCGCCGTAGCTCAGCGCGAAGCACAGCTGTCCGCCCGCCCGCAGCACGGCAGCGCGCAGCCGGGCGCGTTCCAGCAGCCGGTCCGCGGCGGCGCGGCTTTCCCGGTGCAGCCGCAGGACCTCGTCCTCGGCCTGGTAGAGCCGCATCTCGCAGACGGCGTTCGCCGTTGTGCCCAGGATCAGGAGGTTCCGCGCACGCCGCTCGTCCGCCGCGCCCGCCACCTTGGCCGCCTCCAGGACGGCGTCCGCGCGACGGCTGGTGAGCACCGGCAACACCGCCACCAGGGGCAGCAACGCCAGCCACGGAATGAGAAACCCGAGCAGCACCACGGTGATCAGCGCCTGCGCGATCAATCCGCACAGCTGAAGCGCCGCCTCCAGCACACCGCGCGTGGCCGGCAGGTCACGTCGGACGAGTGTCAGCACGTCGGCGAACCGGGCGTTGTCGAGGTGCTCGACACCCCTGGTGCCGTTGGTGATCCGGGCGAGGCGCTCCTGCAGCACCGTCTCCTGCGACTCGCCGACCTCGAAGTACAGCAGGTGCGCGAAGTGGCCCATGAGCAGTTCGAAGACCACGACCACGGCGATCGCGACGGCACACCACACCACCGCCGGCACGTCCCGCTGCACCGCCGCCCTGGTGACGACGCTGAGCAGCACCGCGACCACAGGCGTGGCGAGATAACCGGTCAGCAGCAGGAAAGCCGCACCCGCGACCTTGCGCGGACTGATGCGGGCGGCCAGGACGAGGACGGGCCACAGGCTTCCGGTCGGCCGCGACATCAGATGACTTCCACCGGGTCGCCGGCGAGCACGTCGTGGAACCGCTGCGCCTGCAACCGGAACAGCTCGGCGTAGCGCCCCCCGGCGGCGACGAGCTCGTCGTGCGTCCCGCTCTCCGCGACCTTCCCGTTCTCCAGCACGACGATCCGATCCGCCCGGCGCACCGCGGCGAACCGGTGGGAGATCACCACTGTGGTCAACCCCTTGGTCAAGCCGAGGAACTCGTCGTAGAACCGCGCCTCCGCCCGCGCGTCGAACTGCGCCGTCGGTTCGTCCAGGACCAGCACCCCGGCACCGTGTTCAACGGCGTACAAAGCCCGGGCCAGCCCCACACGTTGCCACTGACCACCGGACAACTCGTGCCCGTCGTCGTACTGGCGCGACAACACGGTTTCCGCGCCGTGCGGCAGTGCGTCCACGATCTCACCAAGCCCGGCCTTGTCGATCGCACGGGCGAGAGCCGGGCCGACGAGCGCGGGTTCCGTGACACCGGGCGCGCCCATGCGAACGTTCGCTCCCGCGGACAACTCGTACCGCACGTAGTCCTGGAAGATCACCGCACAACGGCGCTGCCAGGCACGGGGATCGATGTCCCGGAGGTCAGTGCCGCCAACGGTGACACGTCCGGATTCCGGGTCGTGCAACCGGGTGAGCAGCTTCACCAAGGTGGTCTTGCCCGCCCCGTTGAGCCCGACGACGGCCGTGGAACGACCTTCCTCGATCTCCAGGTCCAGATGGTCGAGCACCACCGGCCCCTCAGGGGCATAACGAAAAACGACGTCCTCGAACCGAATCGTGCTGCCACCGGGCAGAACCGTCGCACCCGCGTCCCCCACCGGCTCCGCCTCGGCCCGCTGAAGCTCGCGCATCGATGCCAGCGATCGCATCCCGTACTGCGTCTTGGTGTCGCTCTCGGGAAAGTAAACTCCGAACCGCAGCGGCACGAGCACACCTTGCAGCGCCACGGTCATCTGAAAGATCGACAGGTTCCCGCCGGCGATCGACCACGCCAGGCCGAGCAGCACAGCCGTGCCACCCACAAGACAAACGACGGCCAGCCACACGAACGGCCGCAACAACAACTCCCGCCGCGCCCTCCACAATGGACGCAGAATCGCATCGGTCTCCACCGCGTGCCTGCGCAGCACCCAATCCAGCAGCCCGAGAACCCGGACCTCCTTGGCAACACCGGGAGCACTGGCGACATCACGCACATAACGCACCCGCCGGCGCAACCCGGCCAGCCCGCCCCACATCGCGGCGAACCGGTCCAGCGACCCCCGCTGCCCGAACCTGATCACCAACGCCGTCACCCCCGCGACGACCGCGAGACCGGGCCCCAGCACCACACCGACGAGCACGACCGCCCCCGCCAGGTTCACGTACCGGTACACCAGCGACACCACTCCCCCGACGGCATCGCCGGGCGTGAACGCCTGCCCCTCGAAGGCACTCCGGCTGTCCACGAGCAGATCGAGGGTGTCCTGACGCTCCAACGACCTCAACGGCGTCCGCGTCAAAACGGTGGACATCAGGTCACCGGCACAACGGCTGTCGACCACCCGCCCAAGGCTCTCCGCGATCGCGTGCCGAAAGGGCTCGAGCAACTGCTGCAACACAAAAACCGCAACAGACACCCCGAGAGGCCACACGACCGCCCCCCAACGCTGCCCAGCCGACACGTGACCGATCTCCGGAATCCGCCCCAGCAACGCCGCGACGCAGACGACGAACACAAGCGGCAACAACCCGAGCACCACGTTCAAAGACACCGCGGCAACGACTCTGCGCGTACCCGCGACCCGGGCCAGCCGCCACATCGCACCCCAGTGCCGCACCCGATCACGACACGCGGACACAAGTCGCCGGACGTGCACAACCACCTCCGGAGGTGTCAAGCCTCTGACGATCGTCAACGAGAGCGGAACGATCCTGACGCGAACACGCGAACACGGCCAATGTTCAACCGCACGTGATTCGCACTTGAACGTCCCAGCCCTCGCCCTGACGTCTCCGCTGACACGGTGAAGCTCGCAAGGACAACCGCCGCCAACCGCATATGCGCCGAGGTGCACGACCTCGCGCTCACCCAGCCGGCGCCGTCGCCTCTTGCAGACAGAAGAAACAGCCTGCTCATCGCCGTGTCAGAGCAATGTCAGAGCTTTGTCAGCGCCATGTTCCAGCCTTGTTCAAAGGCACTGCGCTCGCGCTGTCCCCACTGCCAGAACAAAGGGAACGACGATGTCCGAAATAGCCACTACCGCGGCCTTCGCGGTGTCCGTCCTCATAGGCGCAGCCGGAACCGCGCAGGCCTCCGCCTCCGGGGACACCACCGCGTTGACCGACCAACGGTGTGGCTGACCCGCTGACCGGCTGACCTCTGGCCGTGGGAAATGCACCTCCATCGAACGGAAAGAAAAACCGCATGAAGACGAAGATGAAGGCCAGGGGCGCCATCACGGCGCTGGCGAGCTTCGCTGTCCTGGGCAGCCTGACGTTGAGCGCGACGCAGGCTTCAGCCGCGCCCGTCGTCAACATGGAAGCCACCGTCCTGGCCGCCCAGATCGATCCCCAGCGCGCCGACAACACGCTGACCCCTGGTGCCAAGGACTCCGTGCTGGCCGTCGAGCGAGCACTCCAGGCACGCAACCTGCTGGACGCCCAGTGGGTGGACGGCTACTTCGGAACCACGACCGTCAAGGCGTACGCGGCCTACCAGCGTTCGCTCGGATACACCGGACTGGCCGCGAACGGGCTGCCCGGCGCGAGCTCGCTGACCTCGCTCGGACAGGGCCGGTTCACCGTCTCCCACGTGATCAAGCCGGGCGCGAAGGTCCAGCGTGACGGGTACGTCGTCAACACCCGCACCCAGGCGATGCTCACCGAAGCCGAACGCCTGCTGGGCCGTCACCTCAAGCTGGACCAGGGCTCCTACAACCCCGGCGGCGACCCGACCTCCGCCGGCACCCACGACGGCGGTGGCGTCGTGGACATCAACGTCGACGGCATGTCCGCCGACACCCGCACCTCAGTCGCCCGTGCGCTGCGCCAGGTCGGCTTCGCCGCCTGGGTCCGCAGCCCGTCCCAGGGCCAGTGGCCGTGGCACATCCACGCCGTGGCGATCAACGACACCGACCAGGCCACCCAGGCCCAGAACCAGGTCGGTGACTACTACCTCGGCTTCAACGGCCTCGCCAACCACCGCCCCGACGACGGCCCCAAGGTCCCGATCAAGACCTGGGAGGACTACCAGCGCGCGCAGTGACCAGCCGCACCCCGATCACCAACACTTCAGGAAAAGGGAAACCCGTGAAAATCGCACGCATGATGCTCGCCGCCACCGGGGCCGCACTGGCCCTGGTCGCTCCCCTCATGGCCGCCACCGCCTCGCCCGCCTCCGCCGCGAGCCGCGACGGTGACTGCGACAGCGGAGAGTTCTGCCTCTTCTACAACAGCAACCAGGCCGGCTCGATCTCCGACTTCACCGGCTCGATCGACGACTACGGCGCCACTCAGCCGTCCTGCTACGAGTTCAAGGGCGAAGGCGCCGGCAAGGGCCTGTGCGTGAAGAACGCCGCGGCATCAGTGCGCAACCGCACCAGCAAAACGGTGCGGGTCTACTTCAACAGCAACTACGGCGGCGCCAGCCAGGACTTCGCACCCGGCGCGTCCGGCAATCTCAACGCCACGCTGAAGAACAACAACGCCAGCCACAAGTTCCTCACCAGCGGCGGCGGCGGTTCGGAAAGCCCCACCAACGACTACGACGGCCGTCCCCGCGGGTTCGCCCAGGACAACTGCACCGCCTTCGCGGCCTACCGGATCGCCAGCAGGCTCGGCGTCCCCAGCTTCAGCAACTCCTACGGCGGAACCACGTGGGGCAATGCCGGCACTTGGGACGACGCCGCCCGCCGCGTCGGCGTCACGGTCAACAAGACCCCGAAGGTCGGCGCCATCGCCGTCAACGACGTCCACCGGGTCGGCCACGTCGCGTACGTCAACGCGGTCCACTCCGACGGCTCGTTCGACGTCGAGGAGTACAACTGGAACAACCCGCTCGCCTACGGCACCCGCAAGAACGTCCACGTGAGCAACGCCCAGGCAGACTTCCAGTACATGCTCCACTTCTGATCGGTCAGTGATCGCGTCGAGGTGCCGGTAGCCGCTACCGGCACCTCGGCGCAGCTTTTTAAGCACCATAAAGTGATCTGAATCACAGCTCAGGATTGTATTTCGGCAAATCGGGCGAAGTTCATTTCACGAAAATGTCCGCGAACCGTGTTAACCCGTTCACAGCAGTCCACTGAGGACAAGTGGCGGCGAGCACATCGTCGTACGCGTGATCCATGCGGCGTAAGAAGAAGCGGCACCCGCAGGGCTTCAAGCCCCACCCCGTAGCGTGATCTCTCGTCAAGATCCTTTCCTGGAATCGGCGGGAACATGAAACGAGCTGGAATCGCTCTCACGGCGCTGGCCGCACTGATGATCACTACGCCGGGAATCGCGCTGGCCGCCGATCCGGGCGTCCCCACCACCCTCGACGTCGCCGTGGACGGAGCCAGACCGAACGACCGCTCCTTCGGCGGCAACTCGATGTCCGCGGACGGCAGGTACGTCGCGTTCACGTCGTTCGCGTCGAACCTGGTCGCGAACGACACGAACGGCAAGCTCGACGTCTTCGTCCGCGACACCGTCTCCGGCACGACGACGCTCGTCAGCGTGGCCTCGGACGGCAGCCAGGCCACCGCGCCGAGCTCCGATCCGTCGATCTCGGCGGACGGGCGCTACATCGCCTTCGAGTCGTACGCGCCGAACCTGGTCCCCGGTGACACGAACGATGCCAATGACGTCTTCGTCCGCGACCTGCGTACCGGGACGACGACCAGGGTCAGCGTCACCGCGGACGGCCGCGCGGGTGGCTGGCACGACGTCAGCCAGTTCCCGTCGATCTCGGCCGACGGCCGCTACGTCGTGTTCGAGACCGAGAGCAGGCTGGTGCCGTCGGACGTCGACTTCCAGTCCGACGTGTACGTCTACGACCGCGCGACGGCGAGACCGTTGCGTGTGAGCGTCTCGACATCCGGCGGGCAGACCGACCGGGCGAACTACTGGGCCCACGCCCGCATCTCGGCCGACGGCCGGTACGTCGTGTTCCACTCCGACGCGACGAACCTCGTCAACGGCGACGTCAACGGCAAGCAGGACGTGTTCGTCCGCGACCTGCACAAGCTGCGGACCAGCCTGGTGAGCGTCTCGGAATCCTTCGTGCAGGGCAACGAGTTCAGCTACGAGGCCTCGATCTCGGACGACGGCCGTTACGTCTCGTTCATCTCCATGGCCACCAACTTCCCCAACGGCGCCGACGGGGCCAACCGCCACCGGGTCTACGTGAAGGACCTCGTGACGGGTGAGCTCACCCGCGAAGACCGCAACACGGCCGGCGAGTACGTGTTCGGCTACGAAGCACAGATCTCCGGCGACGGCCGACACCTCGCGATGCAGGCGGACTCGGGGATCACCGAAGGCGTGGCCGGAAGCGAGAACATCTACGTGCGTGACCGTCAGACCGGCGTCCTGACGCCCGCCAGCCACGGCTTCGCAGGGGCGCCCGCGGTGAGGACGTGCCTGGACATCGCCCTGTCCGCGGACGGCCGCCACGTCGCGTTCACGTCGGACGACGGCACGCTCACGCCGGACGACAACGACCGCAAGGACAACACCTTCTTCACCACGCTCGCAGGCTGATCACACGCTCTGGCTGGTCCACCGCGGACCAGCCAGAGCAGCCGCCGGGCGCGCGGGCTTCTCATTTCGGACAGGTCGGGTTGCCCGCTGCCGGGAGGTGGGTGAAGCTGCACAACGGTTGACGGCGTAGGAGGTGCGGCATGGTCTCGCGACTGGTTGTGCTGGGGATGGCGGTGCCCGTGTTGCTCGCAGGCACACTCGCCGCCAATGCCGAGGATCGCGGCCATCGGATCGACCACATCGTGGTGATCTACGAGGAGAACCACAGCTTCGACAACCTGTTCGGCGGATGGGAACGAGTCGACGGCCTGCGCGGCGCACACCCGCGGCAGCAGGTCGCGCCGGACGGCACGGCACTGCCCTGCCTGCCGCAGAACGACGTCAACCTCACCTCGCCGCCGCTGCCCGCGACCTGCACCGGGGGAACGATCAGCTCGGCGTTCGCCAACAAGCCGTTCCGGATCGACGACTACATCGCGCCCGCCGACAAGACATGTCCCGCGCCCGGCCAGTTCCTGCCCAACGGTGTGCCCAAGGGCCAGGGCCTGCCCGGCGGCTGCACCCGGGACCTGGTGCACCGGTACTACCACGAGCAGTACCAGATCGACGGCGGCAGGATGGACCGTTACGTGGCGGGCAGCGACGCGGTCGGCCTGACCATGGGCACCTATGACACGCGCGGCCTGCCGATCTACGAGTACCTGCACGGCAAGCACGCCCCGAACTACGCGATCGCCGACCGCTTCTTCCAGGCCGCGTTCGGCGGCTCGTTCCTCAACCACCAGTGGTTGATCACGCCCAACACGCCGACGTGGCCAGGCGCCGTGCGCGACGGTTCGGCCAACGACCTGCACTCGGTCGTCGGACCGGATGGCTACCCCGGCTCCTCACCGCTGCACCCCGCCGCACCCGGCACCGCGGACCGCGCCCTCACCCAGGCAGCGAACCCGGATGGCACATGCGTCGTCCCGGCCGGAGTGGCAGCGCCGCCCAAGGGCACGACGTGCGGTGACTTCGCCGTCAACACGGTCCAGCCCCCGTACCAGCCGTTCGCACCGGGCACCGCGGTGACGCGGCAGCTGCCGCCGCAGACGACGCCGACCATCGGCGACCGCCTGTCCGCGGCGAAGGTCGACTGGGCCTGGTACTCCGGCGGCTGGGACAACGCGAACGGCAACGTCGGCGGCCCCGGCTGGACGAACGGCACCACACCGGGCACCTGCACGAGCCCGCGCACCGCGACCGGCGCGGTGTACCCGAACTGTCCTGATGCGACGTTCCAGTACCACCACCAGCCGTTCAACTACTTCGCGAACTACGCCCCCGGCACAGCCGCACGCGCCGCGCATCTGCGCGACGAGGTCGAGTTCATCTCCGCGGCCAAATCCGGTCACCTCAAGCCGGTGAGCCTCATCAAGCCGGTCGGCGAGGAGAACGAACACCCCGGCTACGCGAGCGAGGACACCGGCAGCCGCCACCTCGTCGACCTGCTCAAGGCAATCGAGGAAGGCCCGGACGCCGCCCACACCATGGTCGTGGTCACCTACGACGAGTTCGGCGGCCAGTGGGACCACGTCGCACCACCGTCACGCCGCGGCGTCAGCGACAAGTGGGGCCCGGGCACCCGCATCCCCGCACTGGTGATCTCTCCCCTGTTGCCACAACGGTTCTCCGTCGACCACACACCGCACGACACGACGTCGATCATGGCCACCATCGAGCACCAGTTCCACCTCAAGCCGCTCGGCACGCGCGACGCCGCGGTCCGCGACCTCTTCACCACCTTCCGGCGGTGGTGACCAGAACCTTTACGACGCAAGGGAGATCGTGGCTCCACGGGTGAGTTCCGCAAGGGTGGTCGCCCGGAGTCGTCGTTCGCTCACTTCGTCGTCGGTCTCGGCCCGTACTTCTCCAAACCGACTTTCGGCGACACGCCAATATCGCCCTGACCGATCGACTTGGACACTGCCACTTCACCCTTTACCGGCGGGTTGTCCGAGGAGTAGACGACGTACTGAAACGACTTGCGGTCCTCCCGGTCGTACGCCATGCTCAACCAGTAGTCGCGGTTCGCGATGTCCTCCAGCCTTACAAGGACCTCGGCCGTGTCCGACTCCGCACGGACGATGGCATCGAAATCAATCTGCTGCCCCGAGTCGATGCCGTGCACGTAGACGTAACTCGCGTCGACTACCTCTGCCTGTGCTTTCCAGTCCGCCACGATCTTCTTGCAGAGCTCGTCCACGTCCTCGTAGTACTGCACGAAGAGATTGCACCCGGACAGCAGCCCGACCAGCAGCACAACCAGGCCCACCACACCGGCCACACGCCTTGCCGCGCTCAGTCCACTCCCTCCCGCTTCCCGTGATCGAAGTGACCCTCGTGCGGTTCGAGGTGGTACTGGGGCGGGCCTCGGCATAGGCTTCCGCGGTTCAGGAGTACGGAACGCAGGCACCGACACATCGGTGTCGAGCTGTCCTGCCTCCTCCAGATTGCGACGGAACGCGACCGCGTGGCGCTGCAGTTCCGCGGCCTTGGCCTCGAAATCGGCCAGCCATTCGTCCGGCGTCATCGTCGTCCCATCACTTCGTCGGCCTCGGCCCGTACTTTTCCAGCCCGACTTCCTTCGATATACCGAGGCCGGCACGGTGGATCGCGGTATCGGGCCCTGATTGAGTCGGGGGAGGGTTGTCGGAGGAGTAAGCAGCGAATCGCAACGGCATGCTGCCTCGGTCGTATGCCGTGCTCTGCCAGTAGTCGCGGCTGCCGATGTCCTTCAGCTTGTCGATGATCTCGTTCGAGACCGACTCCGCGCGAATGACGACCTCGAAGTCCATCTGCTGCCCCGAGTCGATGCCGTGCTGGTAGCGGTAGCTGGCGTCGGTGACTTCGGGCAGCTCCTTCCAGTCGGCCACGATCTTCTTACCGAGGTCGTCGACATCCTCGTAGTACTGCACGACGCTGTTACACCCGCCAAGCAGCCCTACCAGGAGTACGACCAGAGCCGACCTCACGACCGCCCTCACTTCACGCCCTCCCTCGCCACTCTGTAACGCCGCAACTCCGACTCGTGGCTACCCCCGGTGAATGCACCGGTGCCGTCCATAAATCGCCGAACCGATGGTCCACGGCGGCTGCGGAGGCGACGGCGGCTGACCACCACCGAAACCCAGCACATCGGCGACACCGTTCGCGAAGTCACTGGCTGCTTGGTTGAAGGCATCGAGCGCACGCTCGAACCTGTCGATCGCGCTGGTGAACCAGCCAACTACGGCCTCGGAGACCTTCTTGATCATCGCGATCAACTCGCGTACTTCCCGCGCGTGCCGACGGAGCAGCGCGGCAGCCTCGGTCAAGCCGTCCGCGGCTTTCTCCAGCTGCCGCTTGTCCCCGCCGACTGTTTCCCGGCATCGCTCGGCCGCGACCGAATGCCACTCCATCTTCCGCGCGTCGTCGTCGAGCTTCTTGGCGCGATCCCGCACACCATCGGCGCGTTTCTCGATCTCGCCCGCGATCCGATCCAGCTCGTCCGGGTTCCCGTACATGCCCTCCCACCCCTCACTCACAGCGAGCGAATCATGACAGGTGGTAGACGCGCACGCCTTTCATCCAAAGATGCGTGCTTCTACTCAGCGAACAATTCGGCGAGCACGATCGGTTGTCATAGCCACAAGTGGCATCAGTCAGACCAGCGATGACGCCACTTGTGGTCGCGATGTGGTCGCACCCGGCCCATGCTCCCGTCCTGCGCTGCTTACTCCGCCATGCGGCACTCGATGCAGTCAAAGCGATCAAGACAGCGCTGAAGGAAGCCGAGGCGGCGTAGCGCCACCACAATCGGGCAGAAACGACAACAGCGGGTCTACCTCGAAAGGCAAACCCGCTGGTCATTGGCCGTCGGGACGACAGGATGTAGCGCAGCATCCGGCGCCCGAGCTCGGACTCCGCCGGCAGGGTGAGCGAGCCCAGCTGTTTCTCGGTCACCGTCTCGGCGTTCGGAATCGAGTCCGAGTGGTCTGTGCGTGCACGACTCGACCGTCCTGGACGACGCAGTCGACGTGCAGCAGCTCGCCGGTGAGGAACTCGTCGACCTCGAAGTCCTCGACGTCCAGTGTGATCTCCAGCCACCGTGTGAGCTCGGCGAGCGAGCCGAGCCTGGCCGACCGCTCGCTGCACGTCCCGGCGACCTCTTTGACGAAGACCGGAAGGAGGTGACGGCAGTGATCTCCCTGGCCGCCGTCACCGCGTCGAAGTCCGGTCCCTAGGCGTTGAGGCGAACGAACCTCGGCACGTCCAGCCCAGCCGCGTCGATGAGCTTCTTCACGGTCGGACCACCGCTTCGACGCGGCCTGCTTCGCCCTGGCGCTGCGCGCGTGGCGTACGAGGCGGCACGAGCTGTCACAGCACTCGGCGGCCACCGCCCCCGCAGCGTGAGCTCAGCTTTCACCGTGGGTGTGCGCGACGGGTGCCCCGCCGGTCCCCGGCTGCACCCGAGGCACGCTGACCACGATGTGCACCAGGCTCTCGCCGTCCAGCGACTCGTACACGTGTGGCTGATCCCCCGGATACCGCACGAAGTCACCGGCCACCAGCTCCACCGGCTTGTCGGCGGGCCCCACCCGAACCCGCGCTCCCAGCGCTCTACCCGATGTGCACGAGGTAGTTCTCGATGACACCTGAGCCGTACACGTGATCGAGTGACCGCGACTCGTATCCCCTTGCTGCTGCCACATCACGTCGTCAGCGCGTTACACGATCAGGACCTGCTCACGCTCCGCCACCAGCCGTGTAAGCGGCACTCCCAGCACGGCAGCAATGGCGAACAACGTGTCCACCGGGGGTTGCCGGCACCGTTCTCCAGGTTGGTTGGACAACGCCTGTTTGGCCAGTCTGCTCGCCACGCGAACTCGGCCGAGGACAGGCTCTACTGCTCCCGGAGGAGGCTCACGTTGCGGGCCACCACGGCGTTCCTGAGGACAGCCGATCATTTTAGATGCATGTCGACACGTCCTCCATCCGCGTGAATTCCGATTCCACACCAGGTGGACCGGATATTCGCACTGGAGTCGTGTCACACTTCGGCGCTCCGCGGCGATACACCAAACCAGCAGCAGATCCGGAGCAACGAGTCGGCTGCGATGCTCAGCTCGTCCTCTCAGGGAGGAAACCTTGTCGTCGGACCAGACCGGTCTGCTGGTCAAACGGCTCAAAGCCCTGCTGACCTCCGACACCGAAAGGCGCCAACTGTGCGTTTTGCTCGGCGCGGGCGCCACAGTTCCCCTGGTTCCAGGCGTGGCGGAGCTGACGGTGCAAGCCGAGCAATGGGCTGACGAATCGGTCGCGACACCGTCAGAACAACCAGGTGCGGTGTCGCCACGGGCGACCTCGGAACAGACCGGGCGGATAAACCGCTACGCGCAGTCCCTGGAACTGGTCAAACGCGTTCGGGGAACGAGTGGTGTACGAGCCTTCGTTCAACGTGCGATTTTCCAGCCGTACGAGGGCGAACTACCTCCAGGCTTGGCGCATCGACCGCTCACCGACTCGGAGTTCGAGCGCATCGAGTTCGACGTGGCCAGGTGGCGCGTACCCAGCGGGCTCAAGGCGCTGTCGAGGATCATCAGCGATCACCGCGCCAGGATCTGCCGATACCTCCTCACCACGAACTTCGACATCCTTCTGCAGACCGCCATGCGGGCACAAGGACTCACGGTGCAAACCTACGCCGTGTCGCACAACGCCACACCCACCGGATTCCGACTGAACTCCGACGAGCGAATGGTCCTGCACCTGCACGGCGACGCGCGTGGCGGCACCCTGCACTCGCCAGTCGAGATCGGCAAGCCTCGCATGCTCCTGGAGCGATGGCTCGGACGTCATCTCCAGGGCAAGGTCCTGTTGGTTGTGGGCTACAGCGGCTGGGACGACGTGATCAGACGCACCTTCCAGTCCGAACTGAACGAATTCACGGCGGAAGACCCGGAGACCTCGCTCGAGGTTCTTTGGGCCGTGTACGAAGACGAAACCAACCACAACCACATCAACCCCAAACTCGAGAACTTCTTCAGAGAGCACGCCCTGCACGTCACGCCGTTCTACGGAATCGAGCGGGACCGTTTGTTCGGTGAGCTGGCAGATGCCCTCGCTGAACCACCTCCGCCGGACGGGGAAGCTCCACCCGCTCTCCGCGTTTCCTCCTTTCACAGCCGGGTGAACGAGCTGACGAAGTACTACGGCTTCGGCCAGACCGGCGTGTCCCGGTCGACCGAGCCCAGCCTGATCTTCTGGCCGCACAGGCTGCGCTCACCGCACCTCATCCACGGCGTCCACGCTCTCGCCGCAGTGCTGTTCAGCAAGATGGGCATCCCGGTGGAGCTGCACCTCGACGACACCGGAATCTTCGAGCCGAACGCCAGCCGGGTCGCCGCACGGTTCAAGGAGGCGGTTAGCGCCTGGTTCTCGGTGTGCGGGGCACCCAGACTGCCCGAGGTCTTCCGCATGAACGAGCTGCTGAGATCCATGAGCGAGCCGGACAGGTCAGCTCGACTGTGGACGCTCGCCAACTCGTTCTACGCACCTACCAACTACGTGTTCGACACCCTGGCCGCAGCCAAGGTGATCAACACGAGGGACGACAACAGCGTGAACGTCCCACATTCGCCCGCGCACAAGGTGCTCCGCCCGCTGTACACCTGGCTTGCGCTGGAAAACGCGCTCGACCGCCACGGTCTGGGCAAGAGCGACGAGGCCGCAGTCGTCACACTAGGTGGTCAGGACGAGCAGAAGATGTGGGACCTCTGGCGCGCCCGGAACAGCAACCCGCCTCTGTCCAGCGTCTACGTGCGCCGGCTCGTCGCTCTCGCCGACGGCCGCAACCTCTGGACGCACGAGTCGTTGAACCGTGACGCCACTTACCACGTAGACGATTTGAAACGGTTCGTGCGGCAAGCCCAGGCAGATCCCAGCAAAGGCAATGACCTGCTCGAGTGGTTCTTCACCGTGGCTGTACGACTGGCAGCCACCGTGTCGGACGCGCGAGTGGCGCAACTCGTACACGATGGCCGGGTTCTCGCGAACTGGGGAGAGGCCCAGCTAACCCTGCGCGAGGATCCTGTGGGAGCATCCGCGTCCATCGCCAATGCGGTGTCGAGCTGGTTCCACGCCGAAACCGAAGAAACCACGTAGGATTCGCAGTCCACTGAGGACGTCAGAAAGCAGGCCGGAGTGACCGAACTGTTGTCAGGTGGTGACCTGCGGTCATCAGTGGCCGGCGGTCTGCCCGCCAGCGACTTCAAGCTGGACAGCATCGACGTCTACGTCACCTCGACTTGCAACCGGCGCTGCACGTACTGCTTCCTGTCTGATGAGTTCCTCAACAGCAAAACCCGGATGTCGCTCGACATGGTCCGGGACATCGTCGGCTGGGCCGCGACCGGCAGGGCTCGCGAGATCACGCTGCTCGGTGGCGAGCCAGCGATGCACCCGGAGTTCTCGCGCATCGTCACCACGATCTCTGGCGCCGGGTTGAGCGCGAGGACGGTGACCAACGGCAGCCGTCAGTTCCGCACCGCTCTAACCGATGACGCGGTGGCGAGCTCACTCGGACGAGTGGCCGTGAGCATCGACGCTTCCACTCCGACACGGTTCGACCGGCTGCGCGGCCGGGGTGCGTTCGCCGACGCGATGGCGACGGTCACCGAGATCCGAGCGCGCGGCATCCCGCTGGAGATCAACTACACGGTCCTGCGATCGACGGTCGGCGACGTGCAGGCGATGATCGAACTGGCCGAGTCCATGGACGCCGCCCGCCTGAACATCCACTGGTTCTCCCTGGTCGGTCGAGCGAGAACGCACGCAGCGGACGAGACCATCTCACCGCAGGTCTGGCGGGATGAGGTGCTGGAGGTGGTGCGCGGCTACGTTTCACCGCGCGCCGACTTCGCGGTGGACTGCGAACTGGGATATGCCTACGGCCTTCCTGGTGAGGACCTTGGTGAGTGCGCGGTCCGCGGTCTGAGCAACCTCCAGTTCTTCCCCAGTGGTGCCGTGTTCGCCTGCGGCATGCTGGTGGAGGACGAGGATCTCAGTGGTTACCGCTGGCAGGACGGCATGTTGACCGAACGCTCCGGCAGCTCCGAGCTCACCCGGACCGACGCGTCCTGCGCAGGCTGCCCGTTGCGACATCCGGACAACGGATTCACGCCCCTGTGCATCTACAACCGGCTGATGGCCTAGCCATGACTCCCGCGGACCTCTGCGACCTGACCGAGGTCGAGGGTCTCCTCCGCTCCATCGCAGCAGAGCACGTGATGCCCCGATTCGGTCGAGTGGCAACACAGGACGTCATGGCAAAGGCCGATGGTGGTCTGGTCACGGCGGTCGACCACACCGTCGAAGATGCCCTCACGAATCGGTTGTGCGCCATACTTCCCGGCAGCGCCGTCGTAGGCGAGGAGGCTGTTTCCGCGGACCCCACCCGACTCGAGCTGGTGGCAGGCGCGGAGCCGGTGTGGATCGTCGATCCGATCGACGGCACCGAGAACTTCGCGATGGGCAATCCTCGGTTCACCAGTCTCGTGTCGTTGGCCGTGCAAGGCCGGGTGATGGCTTCGTGGACGTACGCACCGGCGCTCGATCTGATGGCCATCGCCGTGGCGGACAACGGGGCACACATCAACGGTGAAAGAACTACGCTGCCCAAATCGGTCACCGTACTACGATCCCTCGACGTGAGGGTTGCGCAACCACGATGGTGGTCAAAGCTGCCGGCTCGCCTCCACATCAACAGGCTGTGCATGAGCGGCATCTCGCTCTCCTACTTCGACGGAGCCGGCCTGGGATATCTCGAACTCGCCTCGGGCCGGTGCAGCGCGATGATTCTGACCTGGGAGACCGTCTGGGACCACGCCGCGGGAATCCTGTTGCTGCAGGAAACAGGCGGAACCGTGACCGGCCTCGACGGCAGCCCGTTCCGCCTCGACGGGGACAACGAACTGCCACTGGTCGCAGCACCGGATTCCACCGTAGCCGGGCAGATCCGAGCAGCCATGAGCGACGACGAAGCCACGGTCTACTGAGAACAGAACGATTTCTGCGAGCCAGAACCGGTCAGTCGCGAGTGGACAGTCGAGCGCGCGACAACGATCTGCAGTGCTAGCAGCCGCCCTCGAACGTCTTCGCCGTCGACAACCTCGACATGAGCGTCAATGCCGTAGTCCTCAGTCGGCTGCTCGCGGAACAACCAACCCAGCTCGTCCTGGATGGCCAGCTGGGTGTGGTCACGCCCTCGCTGGCGCTCTGGCAGCAGGTTTGCGGCGCATCCCGAAGTCTTCTCAACGCGAGCGCCCTTTCGACGAGCACAGGGTTCGCGGTCAGGATTACATCTACCCGACGATCTCGCACAGCCAAGGAATCAGCGTGGAACAGGCTGCAAACACCGCGCCCTTGATGGCCTTTCGGCTGGTTGAGGACCGCTACTCGACCAGTCCAGCAGGGTCTGGAGCAGCGTGATCTGCATTCGCTTCGGTGGACCGCAACCCGGCGCTACACCTACCGCGTGGCCGACCTACGCCTCATCAGGCCAGTTGATGTGCTGGATCGTTGGTCAACACGGGTGCCGTTATCGCGCCCTGTTCCACAGTTCCTGATCATCAAACGTTGCCAGAGTTTGTCGCTCGAGCTCCCTCGCCGCGAGACGGTCCATGACCGTAGCCCACCGGATGTAGATCTCCGCCCACTCGAGGGCCGCCCGCGCCCACGCCTTAGCTCGCTGCGGACCGTGCTCGTTCATCTGCGCAAGTTGGAGCTTGATCCAGGCCGGATCAGCCAGCGCCCGATCAAAGGCTGCTTCACCTAAGCCGCTCACCGCGCCCTTACCACTGGCGTACACGGCCAACCGGCCACGAAGGCCTTGCGGTGCACGCCGGCCGTCACGGCCCGCACGCTCGCCTGCCATACCGACATAGATGACCGGACCCGTCAGCCCCTGCCGTGCCATGTACACGCCGGGAAGCCGCGGTGCCAGCACGATCGCGTTGGCCAGCGGCTCCCAGTTTGACCACTCAGCGAGGCTATTCACCTGATCGGCATCCTGACCACCCACTCCGAAATCGTGCCACGAATCGCCGACTACAGCCGATGAGACTGCGCGATGCTGATCTATGGCTCACCGAATGTGCACAGCAACCGAGGACGCGTGTCGACGACGGTGGCGAGGCCTTGCTCGTTTTACGGATACTGAGGCGATCACAACGCCTCCAATGCGTCGCGCACCTGGTCTCGCTGGCCTGGGCTGAGAACGGTTGATTGGGCCAGCGACTCATACAGGTCCAGAGCGAACTCCGGGCTGATGCACTCGACCTCCTCGCATGCTCTGAGCCTGATATAGAACGGCTGAGCGTCGTCCTGCACGAGTCGCGCCAAGAGCGTCAGCACGTAGCCCTCACCCGCATTCGCCAGGTACGAGACAGTCAGTTTCGTCGGCTGCAACGAGACGAACAGGCGATAAGCGTCGTCTGGTTTGTTCTCGGCCAAAGCGGCACAGGCAGCGACGCGGTACTCGTCATCGAGCTCTCCCGCTCCGACCACGAGCCGGAGACCTGCCACCTTGTCCTCAGCCGACGGCGTCCCGAACGTCGCTCGCGGGATCGCTTGCTGGTGGTAGGACGGATCCGGGGTACTTCTCGTAGTCTCAAAGGTGAGCCACTGAATCGCAGCGGCGACCGGGCCTCGTTGCCGCACCAAGGCGTCGATGATGCCGAGCCGGTCGGACTCGTCGACATCAACATCGACACTCAACGCCAACCGGCGTACGACGCCCTCTTCTGGCCACCAGTCGTCGAGAGCTTCAGCTGCGGCTGCGTGTGTCTCGAGGTACTGATCTTGGCCTCGAAATCGGCCAGCCATTCGTCAGGAGTCATCGCCCACTCACCTCGTCGTCGCTCGCGGCCCGTACTCCTCTTCAGGGGATCCGGAGCCCTGGCCGAGCCCGCCCTGGTAGATCACCGGACCCGGCGTCGCCGACCCACCGCCGAGCCCGCTGCCCTCGGCGTGCACCGCCAGATTGACCTTGACGTCGGTCGACGAAGTCTTCTGCCAGAAGTTCTTTCGGGCGACCTCCTGCAACTGGCCGATCACCGTGTCCTTGTCGACGTCTCCGCGGATCGTGACGTCGAGGTACATGAGCTGTCCCTGATCCAGCCCGTGGCGGTACTCGTACGTCGCATCGACGACCTCCGGCATCGCCTTCCAGTCAGCGACCGTCTGCTTGCCGAAGCTGTCGACGCCCTCGTAGTACTGGTCGGTGACATTGCATCCGGCCAGCAAGCCCACCACGACGAGCAGGACGGCCAGCACTACCGAACGCAGCGCGTTGCTCACTTCACTCCCTGACGCGTCACCTGATAGGTCCTCATCTGCGACGCCGGGCCGCCTTGAGTGAAGGCGTCCGTGCTGTCGAGGAACCTGCGGACCGAAGGATCCGAACTCTGGTCGAGCTGTTCCGCGACCGCGACGTAGTTGCGGTCGACGCGCGGGCTCTGCGGCTGGCCAGGATTCTCCCGATAGCCGCCGATGCTGTGGTTCTCGCCGATAGTGCCGGTCTGGTTCTCGAAAGTGACCGTCGTGCGGTTGGCGGTGTTCGGATTGTCGCTGGCATCGAGGTGCGGAACGATGTCGTTCTTGTTCTCCAACGAGAGCATCTGCACGTTGCCGGGGATTTCGATTCGTCCGACCGGGGAGCCGGCGGTGACCACGTGTGTCACGTTGTACCCGCTCGCGACGAGGTCGCTGGTCGACTGGGCAGCCACGATGCCGCCCTGGCTGTGACCGACCAGCATCACCGGCACACCAGTTCCCTGCGCACCGGCATCACGCAGCGCCTGCTCGATGCCCTGCTGCAGAACGGTTCTGTTGCCCGCCATCGCGTCGACGTTCACGCCCGAGTCGTTGGCACTCTTGGGATCCCACGGCGCGTTCCAGTCCTTGGTACCAGGCACATCCACGACATAGCCGGTCACGTTTCCGTTGGCGTCCTTGATGATTCGCACATCGATGTTGCTCAGCTCCTTGTTGGCGGGACTGTTGCGCTCATCGAGGCCCAGCAGGATGTCACGCAGGTCATGCGGTCCCGTGTCGCGATAAGTATGGAGGTACTTGACGTCCGCTGTGCCGTCCGCATAGGTGGCGGCGAGCAGGTCCAACGTGGAAGCCAGATCAACCGGTACGCCGAGCGACGAGAGCATGCCGGGCGACATACCGATCAGGGTGTCGACCATGCCGGGGTGATCAACCAGCCACTTCTGCCAATCACCGTCGTAGTTGGCGTACACGTCCGCGGCGATCGCAGTCCCTGTTGCGAGTCCAGCGGCGACAACACCGCCTGGGGCCGAAGCGACCGCCAGCCCTGCCATCCATCGCGAGGCGTCGAGGCCCCTGGCGGCGAGCTCGTCCGCGGCCTCGTAGGCCAGCTTCGTTGCGCGCAGGGCGTCGCCGCGCAAGCCGATGGCCGCGGAGGTGGCGGTGAGACCGGTCGGCCCGTCGAGCGCCAAGGCCATGGCCGCCTCGAACTTCGCCACACCGGACGGATTCAGCAGCGCCGAGGCCAGCACGTCCGGCTCAGCAAGGAACTTGTGCCCGGCCAACGCTGTCTTGAGCGTGTCACCAGCAACCTCATCGGTGAGAGCACTCATCGCCACGAGATCCTCGCCTTTGGCTCTGAATCCGCCGACGCCACCGCTGACCTGGATGTCGGTGACAGGAGCGATCCCCACGTTGCTGCGGTCTACCGGCCTATCAGGCACTTCGACGTTGTCAGGCATTACAGAGCTCCTGCCACAGCCGGGGCGACCCACATGCCCAGATCCTCACGAGCAGCCGGTTCCAACCGCACCATCCGGCGTCCCGAACCATCCGGCTCGGGATCGAGACCGCTCCAGCCACCATCGGTATGCACCCAGCTGACCTGAGACGTCATCCCGTTGCGCCCGACGACAAAACACCGCAACGCCCCATCCGTCTCGGTCGCCACCTGCTGAGCGAGCGCTGCCTCATCGCCGGACAATCGCAACCTGGCGACGACAGCGGCCGGACCGCCGGGGTCGGCGTCGCGAAACAGGCGAGCGGCACCCATCTCCTGAAGCGCTGCCAGCGGGAGCCACCCATGCAACGGAGTCTGCTCCGGTCCTCCACCGCCCAAACGCGACTCAATCCCGGCATCGCCGTCCTCATTCTCCGGCGGAACTGCCCGAATCAACTCCTTGCCCAGATCAGCCGAGGCGAACATCGACATCTCCACCCCGCCGTCGCCCAGCTCGAACAGCGACGCGCCCAGCGGACCAGCGATCGTGTGCATGCTGTGCAGACCCTTGTCGCCGATCGCGGCGACCGTGTCCAGCATGACCATCGGCAACGCCAAGATCTCCAGATTCTTCTCCACCGACCGATGGACCTGCCCACCTGTGGTGTCGACCACCCGCTTCTTGATCAGCCCTGCCTCAGCTGGACCGATGTCCGCCGTAGGAGTCCAGGCCGGAGGCAGCTCGACACCCATACGTTCAACCAGGTACGCGAACTCACCCGCAGTCAGCACCAGACGATGCGGTGCCGGGGTCACGCGGGCACCCCCTGCGCGCGCAGGTACTCGCCCGCCTCCAGCCACGCTTTGTCTCCAGCAGGGGGCAGGTTGTCCGGCCCCCACTTCCTACCGGTCCACGGCGGCTGCGGAGGCGACGGCGGTTGACTACCACCGAAGCCCAGGACATCAGCGACGCCATTCGCGAAGTCCCTGGCTGCCTGGTTGAAGGCATCGAGCGCACGCTCGAACCTGTCGATCGCACTCGCGAACCAGCCGACCACGGCCTCGGAGACGTTCTTGATCATCGCGATCAGCTCGCGGACCTCCTGCGCGTGCCGCCGCAGCAGCGCGGCAGCCTCGGCCAACCCGTCCGCGGCCTTCTCCAACTGCCGCATGTCCCCGCCGACCGTCTCCCGGCAGCGCTCGGCCGCGACCGAATGCCACTCCATCTTCCGCGCGTCGTCGTCGAGCTTTTTGGCGCGATCACGCACGCCATCAGCGCGCTTCTCGATCTCGGCCGCGATCCGATCCAGCTCGTCCGGGTTCCCGTACATGCCCTCCCACCCCTCACTCACAGCGAGCGAATCATGACAGCTAGTGGACGCGCATGCTCTTCGCCTCAAATTGCGGGCTTCTACCTATCGACGGTGCCGACATCGAACGCGATCTACTCACGGACTGTAGTGATCAACCCGCCAATTGGGGTCAAACAGTGCTGTAACGCTCCGTACCCCACAGGTCGACTGGCAGTATGACTGCCGGTCACACACCGTGGGAGCGGTGTTCGGGGAGGAAAGATCCACGTGTCAGGGGAGATCGTCTGCTCGTTCGTCGAACTCGACGCGCTGGGGGTGGCACTGAGGCTTAACGTCCGACAGTTTCCGTTCTCGATTCCGCACTTCGCCGTCGAAGCGGAGGAGCGGCTGAGAATGGGGCAGGATGACCTCATCGCGCGCGGGCTGATCCGAGGTGACAGTTTCGCGCCTGAGCTTGAGCAGGCGCTGAACGTGTACGCGCGCGGGCGGGTCGCCACCGCCATGCCTCCCGCACCCGCCGCCCGACCGCGGTCTCGACCATCTCGTAGGTCAGCGGGCATGGTGCGACGCCGAGCTCGCCGTGGATGGCGGGACCACAAGATCGGCATGCGGATCTGACCCTTCTCTGGTGATCAGCGGCGGAAGGGACGACGTGGATCCCTCGGCGACATGTTGTCGAACGGCGTGAACCACGCAGACGGGGTGTAGTCGCCCACGCCCAGGTACTGGTTCTCGTCATCGTCGGGAGCTTCGATGCCGTCACGACTCGGGTCGAACAACGCGAGAATGTCGGTGTCCTGGAACAGAACATCCACCAGCATGCCCCAGCCGAGATCATCAGGATGCTCTGGCAACCCGCTGAAGCGGTCCTCCAGCCCCGACCAGCCATCCGCGACCGCCGCCTGTGCCGTCGTCAGCATCAGGTGCAGCGCCATCTCGTCGGCCGCACAGCTCGGCTGTGGCCATCGCCCGGCCGCCAGGTCCGCACGCAGATCGTCGAACGACCGCGCCGCCTGTCGGCGCCAGATCGCGTCCTGCCGCCAGGTAATGCGCGGGAACGCGTCGAACACCATCCACAACTCCGCGGACCCAACAGGATCATCGCCGTGTGCGATCACATCGTCGAAGGCCTGATCCGCCAGCAGAGCCGCCAAGTCCACAACACGCGGCAGTCCGCGGAGTCACCTGGAAGCCACCGCATTTCTCACACGACGGCAGGCCGCACTCACAGGCCTCGAACAGCTCCGCGAAGTCCGGCGACACCGACCGCGAACGACCGTCCGCACCGGTCTCCCCTACCGAGTATTGGGCGCCACCGACCTCGACACCGTCGACTTCGACGATGGCGTCCGGATCCAGCAGGAGTGACAGAGCGGCCGCCGGGTCACCTGCGACGTCCTCGCGTTCTGCGGCACGCAGTTCTTCTTGCGCCTGCTCGGAATCGTCGTCCACGGCGAACACCATCTCGTCGATGTACGCCAGCGCCGCGCGCGCCAACGCGGCAGCGTCCACCACGTCCAGCTCGATCTCCGCGGTGACCATGAACCGCCGCCTGGCCATGGCATCGTCGTCGACCATCCACGAAGCCTAGGACCAGGCAGCTCCGCCACCGCGCCCATTTCAGGCCCGTTCAGGCCAGGTCGCGCAGGTCCGACGCAGTTCAGGACGGTTCGCCAGATTCACCCGTTGGTGGACGACCCCATTTGCCGTTGGTCAAAACGAAGGAGCCAGTGGCTCCTGATTCGCTCCTTCATTCGCCTGAATAGATGATCAAGCGAAGATCGCTTTTAGCGCACGAAAAAGCCCGCCGACCTGGGCTTTCACCCGGAATCAGCGGGCTGATTCAGACCGTCGGGACGACAGGATTTGAACCTGCGACCCTTGAACCCCAGTCGTATGACGACTGAGCGGCATGCTCCAGCCTGTTCTTCCAGGTCAGCCTCCAGTGTAACCAGCCGAGTAAAGGAGTCTCAGGAACGCAGCAACCACCGCAGATCACGCCGGAATGCTGCACTGATCGTGCTACTCCAAGGCCGCCTGCACAGCCTCCGTAGTCGCTTCGACGCCGCGCATGTCGAGTCCACCGATCTCGTCCGTCGTGAGATGGTTCGTGCCAAGCTCACAACCGTTCCGCGCGGGCTGCGCGGTCCGCAACCTGTTGAGCGTGCTGATCATCGGATCTGCACGTTGCGGAGACAGTCGGCCTGCTGGCGCCAGCGCCGTGATCCGCCCGAGCACGCCGCATCCGTGCTGCCCGCTTGATCGTCGGGGACGCGCGGATACAGCAAGCGTGCCGCGCTCATGTCCCCGCAAGGTTCCGCCCTGGGCTGGACACGATGCCGGCCGAAACGCAGCGCTCCACCATCGAGCCGGACCGTTCCATCGTGGCGCTCGGCCCGCCGTACTGCGACCAGACCCCCCTGGCCGCGGCGAGTACGATCCGCGGCCAACCTCCGCCATCACATCAAGCTTGCCCCTGTCCCGCAACGACTTGACCCGCTCCGCACCGTGGGCGAACGGCGGTTGATCGTGCTCCAAGGGCACGCAGGCCAGCCCGACCTCAGCGCGCCGCAGCACTGTTCGACATTCGGCGACATCGAGCCCGCGCTCCTTGGCGCAGGCAGCCAGTGCCCAGCACTGCGAGTAGAACCGCACCAGCCGGGTCAGGGTCGAGATCCCAGGTACGAGCGTGTCCGCCATAGCCATCACCGGCGCCTCGACCGCCAACGGATACCGGTCGCCCGCGACTCCAGTCCAGGTCCGCACCACATAGGCCCGACGACCTCTACTTGATGAGCGGTCACAAGCTTCCCTCTTGGCACATACAACGATGGCCACGCTGTGCTGTCGCGCGTGAGCGGCTTTTCGTTTCAAGCCTCCAGTAACACCTACCCACCGTCGACACGATCAGACGACTGCACGAAGTGTGACTGCGCTCCGTGGGCTTGTCCCGTTTAGACGGACAGAGACGATATGGTGTGGTCAGGCTACCTGAAGTGAGGCGGCCGTTTCGTAGGCGGCGGGGCTGAGGTAGCCGAGGCTGGAGTGCCGTCGGCGGGTGTTGTAACAGCCCTCGATGTATTCGAAGATTCCTTGTGCGCCTTGGCTTTCGTCGACCAGGGCTGCCGGTCGAGCAGCTCGGTCTTGATGGTGGCGAAGAACGATTCGGCGACCGCGTTATCCCAGCACTGCCCCTTGCGGCCAACGGAAAGCCGCACCCCGGCGTCGGCGGCCGCGCGGGCGTACTGGCCAGAGGTGTATTGACAGCCCCTGTCGGAGTGGAAGATCACTCCGGGCTCGGGGCGACGCCACGTCGGCGCTGCTCGACGATCTCCGCCTTGAACTCGTGGGTGAACGCACGACGAGGACGCCGGGGCTTGTTCGAGCCCGTGGTCTTCATAAGGACATCCTTCCAGGGGCACAACCCCTGATCTCAGATGTCCGTCAAAACGGGTCAGGCCCAGGACGGCGACTACAGCGCGTTCAACATCGGGCTCGCTACCGCCCGCCAAGAGTCGATCTACGGCCTGTTTCGCCGCAACGCCAACGAGCGCCAACCGTGGCGACTGCAGTCGTGGCTGGTCGAGAGCGACCGCCTACTGCTCGACAAGTTCCCTGCGCTACCTGACTTCGCCACGTACACGGAGAATCCAGCCGACTACATCTTCGACTGGCGGCGAGAGCTGAAGGTCAACATTCGCCACATCGTCGAGGACAACCTCACGCGGTTTCCCGAGGAGCTACAGGGCGAGCCGTACGCCTTGGAGCTGTCACTGAACGGAGTGGTCGAGGTCGCGAAGAAGCGCGTACAACACAACTACAAGACCGCCGTTCCGTTCTGGTATCCACCACATCAGCAGGTTCAGTTGCTTCTGCCTCTATCGCTACGCGAACCGTCGAAGGTGGATCTCGCCCTGGTTGTGTCACGACGCGGTGAGCACTACCGAGGCGACACCGTTCTCACAACGGGGATGGCCTACAACAACGCCCGGCTTCTCGCTCGGCCAGACGGCGACTGGCTGCATCCGGCCACGTCACCGGATGACGCCTAACCTCAGGTCAGTGAGTTCCGACGACTGAAGGCGTACGCCTTTGACGCAAGCGCGCCGTCCCGCAGTCGTCGCTGCGAAACACCGGCGGCTCCGCGAGCCTCACCCCTGCGCCGCTGGTTCAGCTGGCCGACCGGATGGATGCTGCTGAAGGGCCTGCCGCTGGAACCGTGCCATACCTGTATCCCGACTTCGGCTGTGTGCCCCGCACGAGCGCTGTTCCCGTTCGACAGCCCAGAGCCGCGCGCCAGGCTGATGACAGCTTCCGACTGCAGGTCACCCCGATCGTGTCTGCACGGAAGCGTGGACTGCGTCCGACGATGGTCTCGTTAGGGTTGAGATCGACAACAGTCGAGGTGACGCGCTGATATTGGACAGCCTTGGCCTCGGGGAAACCTGCCTGCACGACGGCACCGGCCCAGGGCAGGTTCTACCTCTAATATCTATCTGGATGATCCAGAAGACCAGCCCGACGTTGCAGTGGGCCGATTCGCTGCAACGCACGTAGATCGACAACCAACAGGACGCGGATAAGCATGCTTGCAGACGGTGGATTCGTGTTCGAGCGCTATCAGAGGGTCCGCGTCGACGTCGAAGGCGTACCGGAGTTCGCGACAGTCCGGTTCGCGCTTCCCGGCGATGAGCCAGGAACCTGGGACCTCATACTCGTCGATGACGACGACCGTCGGCACGAGGTGAACCTGTCAGCCGGTGACACGCAGACCGTGCGACCGCTGTCCAGCGATGGACGTGGCGACTCCGCTCGAGTGCTCGCCGCCATGTGGACGCGGTGGATGGGTGCCGCAGCTACCAACGCCGAATCCAGCGCCATGGCGTCAACACCCCTCAAGCCGTACGCCCACCAGACCACAGCCGTCTATGGCGCGATGTTGCCACAGCCCCAACTGCGGTTCCTGCTCGCCGACGAACCTGGCACCGGTAAGACCATCATGGCTGGCTTGTACATCCGCGAGATGCAGCGGCTAGGCCTGGTTAAACGCGCCATCGTCGTGTGCCCAGCGAACCTGACAACGAAGTGGGTCGACGACTTCCACCGGCTCCTCGGTGGGGGCATGCGACAGCTCACCTCTGCCACTGTTCGCGAGGACGCACTTAATTCCAACGACCTGTGGGTAGCTTCGCTAGAACTGCTAGCGGTCAACCCAGCGGTGCAAGACGCTGTTCGGCCAGACAAAGCAGGCTGGGATCTTGTCGTCTTCGACGAGGCCCACCGCCTCACTCCCACAGCCATGGGGTTCCACCAAGTCGGCCGGCTGCTAGCGACGAACACTCCCCGCGCCCTGCTGATGACTGCGACCCCTCACCGCGGCAAGGAGTGGTTGTTCAGGCATCTGCTGCACTTGGTTGACCCGGCGATCTATCCCGAGCCTGGTGACGACCCCAACGAGCAGCTTCCCGCGCTTCGGCCTGGGCCGATCCACTTCCTGCGACGAATGAAGGAAGACCTCGTCGACTATGACGGCAAGACCCGTCTTTTTAAAGGACGTGTCGCCCAGAACCACAGCGTACCTTTGTCACAAACCGAGTACGGCTACTGCCAAGCCGCGCTCACCATGGTCGACCAGTTTTTCCCGCAGGCAGCGCAGCCCCTAGCACGGATGGTGTACGGCAAACGTGTGGCATCCAGCCTGCATGCGCTCGCTGAGACGCTACGTCGTCGATACCGTCGCATGGGCGAGATGAGTGAAGCCGAAGCCGCACTCGCGGTCGAAAGCGATGGCAACAGCGACGAGTCCGAAATCGACGAAGCCAAGGTCATCCACGCGACATCGACGGCAACCCGAGCTGAACGGGCCGCGATCAAGGCCCTGGTCGAGCAAATCGACACCACGGTGATGAACCCAGATTGGCAACCGTCGAAGTGGAAACGCTTCATCGACGACTGCCTGGCACCACATGAAATCCGCCCGGGAAACGGCGAGCAAGCGGTGGTGTTCACCGAGTACGCGGACACAGCGGAGTGGATCACCGCCAGGCTGGTCGCGGATGGCTTTACCGCCGAGCTGTACTCAGGTCGACAGAGCAAGCCCGAACGCGACGAGGTCCGCAGAGCGTTCATGCGGGGAGACTTCCAGATCATCGTCACCACCGACGCTGGCAACGAAGGTATCGACTTGCAGGCCGCCCGCGTGCTGGTCAACTACGACATCCCGTGGTCCTTGGTCCGGCTCGAACAGCGGATGGGCCGTATTCACCGCGTCGGTCAGCAGCGCGACGTCTACCTCTACAACCTGGTTGCCACCGACACTCGCGAAGGCGACACCTTGCTTCGACTGCTGGACAACTTCGTAACCGCCGCCAACGAGCTGCGCGGTCAAATGTTCGACAGCCTCTCCGCTGTCGCCGAGATAACTGGCGTGGACTACGACAAGTGGCTCTCCGACCTTTACGGAAACGATGAGGCCAAGAAGCAACAAGCTATTGATGCCGCCGCCGCGGTGCAGGCGCAGGAACTCGCTCGTGCTGCTCGACAGGTCCGCGACAACGAGCGCCGTCTAGCCAGCCAGGTCGACGCCGTCGCGGCTTTGACGCTACTGCAACGTGACTTGTTCGCCCGCATCAACCCCGCCATCGTGGAGGCGTACCTGGACCGGCTGTCCACAGCCGGCGTGCTGGGGTCAACCCCGACCGCAGCCGGATCAGGATTCCGACGGCTCTCCCTCGGCAGCGGGACGTTCCCAACTACGCTCGGCGGCGCCAGCGAGGTCCACATCGCGACCAGCGGCGATGCGGTGCGTGAAGCCGAAGGCAACATCGACGTCAGTGGCACCCTCACACTCGGGCCAGGAGAACCTGGGTTCACAGATCTCATCGCAATGGCCGAACGAACCCTGGCGGAAGATCTCTACCAGTCTGGTGCGGCCGCTGATCCGACTAGCCTCACTCCCTACGACCTGTACGCCTACGAGGCGCGGATGACGGAGAGCGACGGCAAACGCGCCAGCGTATGGGCGACTTTGATCAAAGTCGATGACAGTGGCGGCGCCCGCGCCGTGCGTTGGGAAACGTTGGCGAATCTCGCCCCTACCGACCAGCCAGGCACCGCACCACATCCGGCCCGCGAAGGACGGGCGATCGAGACCGCCCTCGCAGTAGCCGCTGACACCGTCGCCGAACACACGAAGGTGCGCTCGGACTGGTTCGCTCAGGCACGGCGAGATCTCAGCAACCTGCCGCTGAACTTGACTGACGGAATCGATGACCGCGATACCCGAGTCGAGATGCGCCGTCGCCTCCAAGCACAAACGACCAAGCGACTCGAGGAATTGGAACGCCTGGTCAAAGTCGCGCTGACCGAACCGAAGCTGGTCGGACGCATCCGTGTGCTCGCCGCGGCCGACAACACCACTCGAGCTGAAATCGATGCTGAACTGGTTTCCATGCGCCACGTTCAGCAACTGCTCGTCGACGATGGCTGGTTCGTAGAAGACGTCCACGCCGAAGGCCGCGGTTACGATCTTGAAGCACGACGACACAGCCAGGTGCGCCATGTCGAGGTCAAGGGTGTCCTGGGCAGCGCGGCTAGCAACGGCATCCGCATGACCGGCAGGGAGGTACTCATCGCCACCCAGCACCGCAAGGACTACTGGCTTTACGTCATCGACCAGTGCGCCGACAACAAAGGCCGGTTCTTCGGAGCCTACGAAGACCCCGCCACTCTCTTCGCCACCGACATGGTCGGGGATGCCATCTTCCGTGTCCCCGGCAGCAGCCTCAGGAAAGCCCCAGGGAGCAACGCATGACCAGGATGATCGAGCGCTGGTTCCCGAGCGCCGAGGTGTCGGCCAACAGCGACAAAGGGTGGGGTTCAGGCAACAGTGAGATCTCGCTGTTCATGTGGTTCGCGAAGCGTCCGACAGCCCAGGCTAAAGCAGCCACAATCTGTTCGTTGCTTCCATGGCCCGATGACGTCGCTGAGCAGGAACGGCTCCAGGAACTGGTGCGCTCGGCTATGACGGGCCGATACGCTGCATGGACCGAACTACGCGCCGAAATCGCCAAATCCAACCCCGAAGGAGCGACCACTCTCGATCCATTCTCGGGCCGAGGTATGATACCGCTGGAGTCCGCGCGCCTGGAAGTCCAGGCTTCAGCCATGGACTACAGCCCTGTAGCTGTATTGGCCAGCCATCTGCTCACCTCTGCCCCATTCGAGGACTGGAACGACGAACCGGAACTGCCGTTCGCGCCAGTCACCGAATACTTGGTGACGGCCGGCGCCGATAGATTGTTGAGCGACCTCAATACTTTGTTTGCGGAGATTAAGAATCGCTACATCGCCGCGATGAGCGAGTTCTACCCGCGCAGCGGTGGCGAGTTTCCTTGGGGTTATTTGTGGGCTGTCACCATTCCCTGTCAGGAGTGTGGCCTGCGATTCCCGCTGATCGGTTCTTACGAACTCATGCCTGCCCGAGGGCAAAGAGGCGCAGTGTCGTTCTATATCGCCGCTGATCGCAGTACGGGAACGTGGGAAGCTGTGGTCACTCCGGCCCGATCAGCCAAAGCACCCACCTTGACCAACGCTGTGGTGAATGGCAAGAAGGTAGCAGGAAAGAGTGCTATCTGCGTGTTCTGCGGACATGTCCACCCTCTGGCGATGCATCGACGGCTTCTGCAGGAAGGAGAAGGCAAGGACGCCATGGTCTTGGCAGCCGATATCGACTCCCGTAGCCAGAAGACCTTCCGCCAGCCGACTAGCGATGAACGGCAGGCCGCCGACGCCGCTTCAAGAGCCCTCGCCGACGAGCCGGCTTTCAGCCCTTTCCTGCCCGCTGTGCCCGACGAGAACATCGCTGCTGGCAACAACAATATTATCGGCCCTAGTATCTACGGGGCTAGGAACTACGGCGATTTCATGGTCGCCCGTCAGACCCTGTCTTATGTCCGCCTGGCACGTATCATTAACGATATTGGGACCGAGCTAGGCACCGCTGGCCTCTCAGCGAGCTACATCCGGGCACTGACCGGCTATGCGGCTGCAGTCGTAGCTAAGAAGTTGCGTCGTTCAACCCGTGGTGCCCGTTTCCAGAGCAAGGGAGGTGCACAAGTAGGTGATTTGTTCATGAACGAAGGGTCGATCACCTTCTCTCACGACTACTTCGAAGCTGGTCTTGGAGACGGGCCTGGCACGCTGAAGTCAATCTCTGATAACGTCCTTGCAGCCTGCCGCAACCTCTTCACCAATCGGCGAGGGACGGCGGCCTCCGTGCAGCGGGGAACAGCCACATTGTTGCCCTACCCGCCGAATACCTTCACCGCGGTGGTCACCGATCCCCCGTACGACCAGATGATCGCCTACGCCGATGCCTCCGACCTATTTTATGTGTGGGTAAAACGATGTCTCCACAACACTTGGCCTGAGCTCGCTATCACCTCAGACCCCGATGGTTGTCAGGAAAAGGCCCAAGAGATAATCGTGAAGCGGGTGCGCGGGGAAGCCCCGCACGAACACCGCACACGCAAGCACTACGACACCCTGATCGCTGAAGCCTTCGCGCAGATGCGACAGGTAGTCCGGGATGACGGGGTAGTCACGATCGTCTTCGGTCACGGCGAACCGGAGGTCTGGCAACGACTACTGCATTCGATAGAGCGCGCGGGCCTAGTCATGACTGGATCCTGGCCAGCCAATACAGAGTCCGGCGGACAGCAGGGCAAAGCAAACATTGAGACCACACTAACGATGGCCTGCCGCCCCGCACCGGGCGGGCGACCTCCGGGCCGCAAGGGTGCGGTTGAGGCTGAGATCAGAGCTGAGATCAAACTGCGGTACCCCGATTGGGAGCGGTGGGGACTGGCGCCTGCTGACATGCTGATGGCCGCAGCAGGTCCCGCTATGGAGGTCGTCGGCCGCTATAGCGAGGTACGCGACGCCAAGGGCGACCCTGTCGACATCTACACATTTCTCCCGCTCGCTCGCGCCGCCGTCCAGGATGCCATGGCGGTGGAGATCAACCACCAACCGCTGGAGGCATTCGACGCACGCACCCGTTTCGCACTCTGGTGGGTCAGACTTTATGGTCGCCAAGCCCAGGCTAAGTCCGAACTGCGCTGGCAAGCACTAGCTTCTTCGCTCGACCTGGCGGCGATCCGAGACTTGGTGCCCGATGCGGACAAGGGCGTTCGATTCATCACCGCACGCGACTACAAGGCCGACATCGATGCTGATTCCGCGGTCATCGATGTCGCTCTAGCCCTGGCCGCTGCGTCCGAGGAAGGTCTCCAGGCAATGGGGCAGGTGCTTTTGGCCTCCGAACGCTCCACTGATGACTCCTACCTTTGGGCCGCTATTCAGTTCCTCGCGGACAGACTTCCCGACAATGACCCGGACGCGATCGCTTTCACACGCGTTATGCGCACCAAGGTCGGGATCGGCAACGCCGCTCAGACAGTCGCGGCGAACAATCACGCGACGGCACGGCGTGAGCAAAACAACGACGATCAGTTGAGGCTGATCTGATGAGCAACGCTCAACGAGCGAGCGGACAAGAACCGGCCAGGAGGACGGCAGTGGCAAGCGTAACGCCGTGGTGGAATGCGTTGAAGATCCGCCAGGAGATTCTCAATGCGTCCGGACAGATCGACGACGTTCAGATGTCGCTGTTTCGCGCCGTCCACGGCACAGGCGCTGACCGGCCGCCGTATGCCGACGCTGGCTACTACGGCGACATCACCCATCCCACCGAGCGGCTTATCGACCTGCTCACGGAGATCGCGATCCGCATCGGTGGTGACCAGGACTATCTGAAAGCCCGCGCCGTCACTCGCCTCGACCAGGGCATGGGCGGCGGTAAGTCACACGCCTGCATCGGGGCGTACCACTTGGCGGCGCATCCGGAAACGCTACTGACTACTGAAGTCGGACAGCGGGTCATCGAACGGGCACAGGCCAGGACAGGTAGGAAACTCGCTGCCGACCTCGGTCATCCCCATGTCGTAGTGCTCTCCTGCGACAACATGACACCCGGTGCTGGAGTTCGCGAACTCGACGGCCCCGCGATCAGCCTGTACGAGCGGTTTCTGTGGCGACTGTTCTCCAAGGACTATGCGCTCTTCGAGCGCTATCAGCCGTTCTGGAGCGACAAGCACAAGATCGCTGAGGCCATTACCGCAGTGCAGCGGCCTCTGCTGATCGTCATCGACGAGCTGCTCGACTACGTCGGTAACGGATTGGACGGATCGAACAAGCCCGACCTTGCAGCGCAGGACATGGCGTTCCTGCGGGCACTGCTCGATGTCGTCAACGATGTCCCGCATGTGGCGATGGTCGTGGTCATGATCGCCTCCGATGCCGACAAGACCGCATTGTCGCCTGCCGCGCAGGGACGGCGTGATGACCTCAACAGCCTCCTCGAACGCAACGGCACTCCCGCCACGGTTACCGAAGTTGGCGACTTCGCCGACATTCTCCGCCGACGACTCTTCGACATTGAGCCCTCAGCGGACGTCCTCACCGGCACTGCCGCGCTGTACGAACCGGTGCTAGCGGACAAGTCCTGGGCCAAACATGTGTGGGAGGCCATCGGTGCCGACTGGCGCCGCCGATGGACCGAAGAAGTAGCAGCCTGCTACCCATTCCATCCGATGCTCATGAGCTTGGCGAAGGAGGAGTGGAGCAAGGTCACCGGCTTCCAACGAGTCCGGTCGACCATTCGAATCTTCGCTGCCACGGTTTACGCTCAGCAACAGCGTGGCATCGCAGGACAGTGGGTGCCAGCACTGATCGGGCCAGGTGATCTACCGCTGTCAGACAGTGCGGTGCGCGAGGCGATTCTGGGCAGCGGCTTGGTAGAAGACGAGCGCACCATCGCCAACTACCGGAGCCTCGCCGAGATCGAGGTCATCAACCACACCGGCAGCTCCGGCATGGCCCGCCGACAAGACCTCGAGCGGCCCACGACTCCCTGGGCCAACGCCAACCCACAAGCGTCCGAGCGCGCGGCCACCTTCATTTTCCTTGCCAGCATCGTCGGAACTTTGCGCCCAGGCCGCGGCCGTGGGGCGAGCGCACCCGAGGTCAAAGCTGCGACCAGTGTTCCCGACCTCAGCTACACGATCACCGACGCGGACAGTGTCGTCGACGAGCTGGTTAACCCAGACCGCGGAATCAGCGCACTCGACATTATCCCGGGGCAGGGTAACAACAAGCCAGCACGGTATTTCCTATCCACGCGACTCACGCACCGGATGCTAGTGAACAACATCCGACGCACTATCACTGACGCTGAGCGTGACCAGGTTTTCGCCGAGTTCGCTCAGAAGCTTGCCAGCAACGGCCCGTTTCGTGAACTGCGTTTCGTCGCTGCGGATCTTCGGCGGAACGCGATCGATGTGCTGATCACCAGCGGTCTCGATATCGCCCACACGACACGGCTTGTCGTGCTCGACGCAGCCCAGTATAGCCTGCGCAACGGCATGGAGAAGCCCACCATCGAGGCGTTGAATGTCGCTATGGGACTCGGCGACGGCGCTCAGCAACTCCCCATCCAGTGGGCTAGCAGTGCTGTGTTCGCTGTGGCGAATACACAACGACGCGGACTAGCACGAGGGGTCGCCGCGGAGTATCTGGCACGCCAGCGAGCTCTCGCCGCACCCGAGGTGCAAAACGACGACGAACTCAAGGCCACAGGAACCAGGGAACTCACCGCAGCCCGCGCGCAGCTGGAGAAAGCACTCAAACGGGCCTACCAGCACGTCGTTTACCTTGCGCAACCTGACCCTGACGGTGAGCGGCGTCTGGATCAGATCACGTTCGATGATGACAACCTCACAGCTCTCGACGGAACAAGCGTCTGGAAGGGTCTGGCCGCCAAGGACAAGGTCTTCGACGCAGGTCAGTTCGGCGTCAAGGCATTGCTGCACAACCTGCGAGACCAGGACTATGGAAAAACCCTGTCCGACATTCGCGCTGCTTTCTACAGCACGCCACGACTTCCCCTGCTCTACGGAGGCGATTCAGACCTTCGGCAGGTCATTTACGACGCTGTGAACGAAGGCCTGCTCAGCGTGGTCGACGGAGCCGGCACAGAGGTCGCTGTGACAGCTCCCGGTCAGGTAAACCTAACGAGCACGGGCCTCCGCCTGGCCAGACCACAGCCAGTATCATGCTCGTCTTGTGGTCAACCCGCTCATGACGGCGCCTGTGCCCCTAGCGGTGGTGGCGACGATACGGTTGCCGCTGGTACACAACTCACTCAGGGCAAGGGTGAGGGGATGACAACCAGTACCGCGAGCGGTGTCGGCACTACAGCCTCAGCCGTAAAGGACCGACAAGCGTCCTTTGCGTTCACCAGCAACCTGCTTGCAAGTGCCGACAGTGCAGACAAATTCGCCGCACTATTCAGGAGTGTCTACATGGCGCTGGACGAAAGGCAGATCAGTTACCTGCAGGGCACAATCCAACTAGTACTCCAAGCCGAGGCCGCCGAGAACATCCAGCAACGGCTTCAGGAACTCGGAATCGTGGTCAACTTGAAGGAGATCTAAGGCTGTCAGCACCACACATCGCTGGCGCAGATGTGGCGAGAGTCATCAGCTACGAGGACGACTATCCGAAAAGTGGCCGCCGCTGGAGCTGGAGGGTGGACGATGTTGCTCCAGCCAATCGGCTCTGGCTGGAACACTACTTCGACCACCGGTTCAGCCACATACGATCATCCGGGACCGAGGTCCCGCACACACTTGCCGCGGAGGTTGACGCGGACTGCACCTGGGATGCACGCCAGATCTGGCTCACGGCACTGGCAGCCGCCTGGCGAGGCGAACCGTCGTAGTAGCAGCCCTCCGAACAGCGAGTTGGGGACCACACATGCGCGAATCGTCGGCCCTGGTGCGCAGCGCAAGCTGGTCACTGAACGACGTGTGAGCGCGGTACTGAATGTGCACGAAGAACGCACATGGGGCTATCGCGGCGGCCGCCTGACCGAGGCGCCAGCCGCCGCGCGCCGGGCAGATCTAGCTTGAAATTCGCGCCCACGACGCTGGCCGGGATAGACCTCTTGACTCCTGCCGCAGAGCCGGTCAAGGGGCCGGGGTGCACTTCTCAGACCGAACGACGCCAGGTTGTGCAGACTGAGCCCGTGCGAACAGTACGGCGCAACTACCAGAGTAAAGGGGTCGATGAGCGACGTGCTCGACCCGGCAGAACTCGGCAAGATCACAAAAGAGGGCCTCCGCGCTGCCTGAGCTGCGAAGACCCCTTTGGCCGTCGGGACGACAGGATTTGAACCTGCGACCCCTTGACCCTAGATCAGCGTTCACAGGCCGCTGACTTGCAAAAACAGGCACGTTGGACGCAGTTCGGCGCACTTGACGAACGGTCAAGTACGTTGCCATCTGTCCTCACAATCTCCCAAGATCGACTCCTTCAGCCCGAGCAGCGCTGAGCACGGACGCCCGGCAACGCCGTCACAGTGCTCCTGCCCGCCGCTACTACAGGCTCCTGACGTGGGAGTACGCGTAACTTGGATGCATGTCCGAAGACGCATTGGACGCGTACTCCCGCATCGTGAGCTCGGTGGCGCGGACCGTGACGCCACACGTCGCCAGCGTCCGCACGCAGAACGGCGGTGGGTCGGGCGTGGTCTTCACCGACGACCTGCTGTTGACCAACGCGCACGTCATCGGCCCGGTCCGCAGTGGCAGGCTGACGTTCTCCGATGGCGCCGAGACGGAGTTCTCCGTCGTCGGCACGGATCCGCTGTCGGACCTCGCGGTGCTGCGCGCACACGACGAGGCGCCGTCGCCCGCCGACCTGGGTGACGCGGACCGGCTCGTCGTCGGGCAGCTCGTCGTCGCGGTCGGCAGCCCACTCGGGCTCGCCGGGTCCGTCACCGCAGGCGTCGTCAGCGGGTTGGGGCGAGCCTTTCCCACCGGCCGCGGGCGCAACGTCCGGATGATCGAGGACGTCATCCAGACCGACGCCGCGCTCAACCCCGGCAACTCCGGCGGCGCGCTGGCCGACTCAGCCGGGCAGGTCGTCGGCATCAACACCGCGGTCGCCGGCATCGGCGTCGGGCTCGCGGTGCCGGTGAACAGCACGACGCGGCAGATCATCAAGGCGCTGCGCACCGACGGCCGGGTGCGCCGCGCATACCTCGGGATCGTGGTTTTGCCCGCGCCGCTGCCCGACCCCACGGCCGCGCGAACCGGGCAGAAGGCCGGAGTGCGGCTGGTCGAGGTGATCGCCGGCGGGCCGGCGGACCGCGCCGGGTTGCACGCGCGCGACCTCGTGCTGACCGTCGGGCGCCAGGCGGTGACCGACGCGCAGGGCATCCAGCGGCAGATGCTCGCCGAGGCGATCGGGGTACCGCTGCCAGTGACCGTCCTGCGGCACGGTGCCATGGTCGACGTCTTCGCCGTGCCCACCGAACTGCGTCCCTGAACCATCCCAGCGCCATACCAGAAGGCGGAAACCTGCGGTTTCTCCGGCCTGGAGCGGTACACCGTCGACCATCAGCACGTAGACAGCCGGGCTGACCTCGGCCGCTCGTGGTGGTGGGAAGACGCACTTGACTACCAATCAAGTGCTGTTGCCGTTCGTCAGCTGCCCACCAGTGATCGACTCCTTCGCCTGCCGGCGGCTTGCGGCCCACATCAGGGTGCTTCCCGGCGACAAGACGCTCGTCACATTGCGCCACGTCGTTGACGACAAGGACACGAGGACGTCCGCTTCACCGCGGGCATCAAGGCCCTGGAGATCCACAAGGAGCACGGGAACCGGGCTCCGCAGGACCTGGTCGAGGACCGCGCTAGATCCCCTTGCGTACTTGCGAGAGGATTCGCAGTTCCTGGGTCGCTAAGGTCGCACCTTGGCGAACCCGGAGCTCAGCCCACAGCAGCCTAACTTGCAGGTCAGACCATGCGGCCGACTTTTGACACCCCACCGCTAGCCATCACAAGGCGGTTGCGGAGTAACATTCGCACTGCGCGGAGTCGACTTCGCACTCCACCTTGAGGTAGAGTCACGCACAACAAACAAATAAGTAAGTGCCTCATCGCCCCGCAGGCGCCAACCAGGACGGGGCAATGAGGCTTACAGAAGGAGTGATAACTCGTGTCGAGCACCAGTCCCAACTGGCCATATTACCTGCCGAAGCCCTGGTGGCGGGTCGTCGTGATCGTGCTGATCATCGTCTTAGGCGGCACGACCATCGCGTACGCGATGGGTCACGGCGCAGAAGCGGTAGCAGCGGTCGCGATCGCCGCAGTCAGCGCGGCGACGACCCAAGGAGTCCGGGCCTTGCTCCGGGCACGGCCCCGCCGGGCCTGAACGAGCGGGCGTGGTAGCAATGCCACGCCCGCACCCTCGCCAACAGGAGACGATCCATGTTCGAGTCCGAAGTGGCCCAGGTCCTGCTCCACGACCTGGTGGAGATCACTCCTGGGCCCTCCGGTTCTCTGCTCGATCGCCTCGGCGACCACCCGGACGGTGTCCCGGTGGTGTCTCCCTCGGACATCACAGATCGCCACCAAGTGACCCCCCAGAACCTGCGCAGGTTGCCCCGGACGGACGCGGAGAAGCTCCGCCGTTACCTCCTGCGCGTAGGCGACATCGTTGTGGTACGGCAAGGCGCGCTCGGGCGGCTCGCCCACATCGAACACAGCCAGGAGATGTGGCTCTACAGCTCCTCCTGCATTCGTCTTCGCCCGGTCGACCAAAGGGTTCTACCCGAGTACCTGACGTTGTACCTCACGTTTCCTCCGGTGCAGGAGCTCCTACTCAGCCGCGCGGTTCCTGGCACGGTCCAATCCTTGAACTCCGAACTCCTCGGCGAGCTTCCCGTCGCGCTCCCATCACGTAGTCGTCAACGACAACTGGCAGAGGTAGCTGCGAACATAGATGAGCTCGCCGAAGCACACCGAAGGACCTTGGAACGCTTGGAACTGCTGAGAACCTCGGTCATCAGCGACTTCCTCGGGACGGAGACGAGGACATGAAGCCGCTGACCGCCGCAGAGTTGACGAAGTACCTCATCGACGCCGACCGGATCATCGGCCTGACACACGTGCGAACCGGTCGTCTGGACATCTTGTCCGCCATATTGCTCCTCAAGTGGGCATCGGATCAGCCCGGTCGGCTCGACGTACCAGAACACGCGCGCTGGAGTGCCATCGCGGAGGGCAACTACCGACCCAGCGAAACGCTGACCAAGGCGCTGGCCTCGTTGGTAGATGCCAACGATGAAGTTCTTGAGCGACTGTTCTGGAAGATCGACTTCACGAATTCGCTCAGCGAGCACCAGACGATGGATCTCATCGGGCACTTCAGCCGGATCTCACTCCGCGCGGAAGAACTCCAGTTCCACGACACCGTCGCGACGGCCTTCGACGCCCTTCTCGACGAGACCGCTGACGCGGCAGGTAAGAAAGGTGGGGAGTTCCGGACACCTCGATCAGTGATCGACCTGATGGTCCGTCTCGCGCGGCCGAAACCTGGCCAGTCCGTCTGTGATCCGTTCGCCGGCAGCGGCGGCATGCTCGCAGGCGCGGAGAAGTTCGCAACCGAACGCAGCGGCAAGCACGGAACACTCAAGCTCTTCGCTCAGGACCTGAATATCGCGCAATGCCGTACCACCCAGCTCAACCTCTTGCTGCACGACGCTTTCCGCCCAGCGATCCGCAATGGCGACACTCTGACGAATCCGCTCCACCTCACCGCTGATGGCAGTTGGCAACGCTTCGACCGCGTGCTAGCCAACCCACCGTTCTCGGTGGGCTACCAAAGCAGAGACGTCCGCTTCCCCGAGCGCATGCGCTACGGCTGGACCCCGGAAACCGGAAAGCGTGCGGACCTGATGTTCGTGCAGCACGTGCTCGCCTCGTTGACACAAGACGGTGTCGGCGTGGTTGTAAGCCCGCAGGGCGTGTTGTTCCGCGCCGGTGCTGAGGGGGAGATTCGACGAGGCATCGTCTCTGACGGCAGGCTGGCAGCCGTCATCGGGATCGGCCCCAACGTCTTCTACGGAACGGGCATCCCAGCCTGTGTACTCGTGCTGACGGGCAATGCCGGATCTCTGCCCGGACGACGCGGAGTCTTCTTCATCAATGCGGAACATGAAATCAGCACAGGACGCTCACTCAACCACCTCGACCCGCGCCATGTGGAGAAGATCACCGATGTCTTTCATGAGCGGCGGGAAATCCCACACTTCTCCAGGTTTGTCTCCATCAGCGAGATAGCAGACAACAACTTCAACCTGAATGTCCGCAGGTACATCAGCCAACCTCCCGCTGTTCAGACAAAACTCGACACGCAAGCCCTGGTCACGGGCGGGGTGCCACGAGCAGAGATCGAAGCACAGCGCGGACGCTTCAACGCCTTCGGCATCGACCTCCTGGATCTCTTCCAACCAGGCGAGTGGGGAACAATGGAGTTCCTCCGTCATGGCCTCCCGACCGTCGCCGACAGGGTGTTGGAGAAGGCCAGCCACCGCGAGAACACGTTCCTGCGCGAGCTGGACCTCTGGCTGACTGACGAAGTACGCGGACTCGTCGGCAACGACCACACGTTGCCGGTGCTTCGCGACAATCTCATCAGGTCGTTTCACCGTGCAATGGCGCCACTTCGGATCCTGGACGAGTTCCAGCTCTCCGGGCTCTTCGCAGACTGGTGGGCCGCCCGGTACGACGATCTGAGGGAAATCGTTCGCAGCGACGGCCGCCTAGCGATCATCGACAAGCTGCAGGCCGATCTCAACGACCGCGCGAAACGGCTCACCGCGAAGCAGCGCCAGGACATGATGAACATCTACCGCACGTGGGTCGCTCAGTACGGCACCTCGCTCGCGGAACTCGATGAGGACCGAGCGAGGTCCGCTGCCAAGCTGCGGGAGAAGTTGGCAGATTTGGGCGTGCCATGGCCAGAAAGCCACAACCGATGGTAGGCCTGTGGAGCACCAGATCTGATCAACGGCCACTCACCTGCAGCCACCGCCCTGTACCTGGGTGCCAAACGTCGTCGATCACCGAGCTCGAACAGCGGCGATGAGCTCGGCCAAGTTGACCTCAGCGTCGTCTGCCAGCTCAAGGACCCTTGTCGGCACCGGCTCGAGCGGGTATTGCGTTGCGCTGCTGGGAAGTCCTTCCGAACCACCGAGAAGGGATAGCGGCGTACTCATTGTCGGTAGTTGATAGACCCGCCAGCGCGGCGCGGCCGACTCCGTGATCGCCAAGGTTGCACCGTGACGGACAACCACGGTGGCTCTGGTGGCGTTGCGGGCGAGTACCACACACCGGGCACCCGCCAAGGTCGCCACCTGCGCCGCGATGCGACGAGGGTTTCGAAACTCGCCGTCGACAACCCAGACACCACGAATCTTCCTTGCTGGCAGACCTTCGCGCTCGAAAGCGTCGCGGAGTGCGGCGTCAGGATCGTCGATCACAGCTGTGGCTAGATCGATCACCGCGGTCACCTCGGCCGCGCTCGCCACCCGTGCATAGGGCTGATCGGGCACGTAGAGGTATTCCTCGACGAGTTCCGGTTCCGCATAGGCGGCCCAATCTCCTGCGGCGTCCCAGGCGGATCTGGCTATCACGTCGTGTTCGCTGCCGCCGTGCAGGCTGGCGTCCTGCAACAACAACCCCAAACACACCGCGATCATCGATGATTGGTAGCCGAGCAGCTGGCCAGGCGATTCACGTTCCTCGTCGTCGCTGGGGACGAGGGCACACACCAGATCTCGCAGTTCAGCGCGCCAGCTCTCGTCGGTGCCCCACACGCCCGCGGCGAGCATCGTCAGGTGGACGCGGGCCACGGCCATGCGCAGTGCTGGCCACAGCCGTGGGGGTGCGGACATGGCATTGACCCAGCGCCGTGCCCAGGTTCGACACCTTTGCCGTTGCGTCGGGGACATGGGCACACGGGTGGTAGCGGTGGGCAGCCACTCGGCGACTTCATCGTCCTCGTCGTCGGTGAGCGCCGACTCGTCTATCTCGCCGCTCACCGACCAGCCGCTCGGGCCACTCCCAGGCAGGGCGAGTGCACCGGGAAAGGTCAGACTGGTCAAGGATGGCCCGAGGGTGCTTTCCACCTTCCGCAACCATGCGCCCCAGCGATCGTCCGCCGACACGGCGTCCACTGTGGAATTGCTGATGCGCAAGGGCGTTGCAGGCGCAGCTTGATGTTCGCGAACCTCGCTCAGCAGCCGGAGGAAGTCGGCGTGGAACCGTGCGGCCAACGTGGCATCGGTGAACACGTCGTCCAGCTCGTAGTCGCGCACCAGACGAGGGCGGTCCGCCACGTCGTCGTTCCTGGGGAGGCAGCGGACCGTGTCGGTGAGGAACACCTCTCGCGAAATGATCGGCTCGCCGTCGATCTCAACCCGCGCGCGGACGGCCCCACCGACCTGTTCGGGGACCCGGAACTGGAGCGTCGAGCGCAGATCGGTGTCGGCGGTCCACATCAGGCCGGTCATCCAGGTGCCTGGTGTGCCGTCGGGTGAGGTCTCGATGGCAATCGGCACGCGGATGTTCGTAACCAGCTCGACCACGATCACGTCGTCGCGGCGACGTGCGCCCAGCAGGTCCAGGGATTCCGGGCGCCGCAGTCCGTCATCCTTCGGGATGGTGTTCTGAGCCTGGATCACATGGTGTGCGGCCGACTCTTCCCTGGGCAGCAGGCTGTTGGCCACGGGATAGGAGGCGACCAGCTCGCAGTTCCCGCCGACTGTGGTGGAGTTGAGCATAGCCGCGGCGCTGAGGTTCGCACTTCCGACCAACGCCGTGGTGCTGCCGTCGAGAGTCCACTCGACGAGCTTTCCGTGGCTCGTACGTTCCTCGCCGAGATGCCAGAACTCCATGTGCGGCACAGTCGACGTAACGTCGGTCAACGACTTGCCGTTGTATTGCGAAAGCGTTGGCTGCACGGCGATGTCGACCCGGCCGGGAAGGAGCCTGGCGATCAGGTTTCGCACTGCTCGCGACTTAGCGTCGAAGAACGGCGCCGTGAGCCCCAGCGCCTCTACCGGCGCCTCGGTGAGCTGCTCCAGGATCGGTTGCCGCAGATTGCCGAAGATCCGCAAGTCCGCAAACGAGTGGTCGATCTCGGCGGGAGTGATCGAAGCGGCGACGTGGGCGGTTGTCTCGGCAATCCACGTCGGCATCACCACCACGGCCGGCAGGTCGACCAGCCACGCGGCGAGGTCATGCAGCGCTGCCGGACCGGCCTGGCGAGTCGACCGGACCACGAGCCACAGTTCGCGGTTGTGCCCCCACCCCGACATCGTCGGGTTGCCGGAGCCGATCGCGACCCAGACATCCTCGTCTCCCACCAGAACCGCCAGTTTCGGGTGGAATGCGCCCGCGCAGACGACGTGGCCGTGCTGGTAGGCGCGACCCGCGTGCCGTACGTCGACGGGCTCGTGCGTGCTTTGACCCGCATCACCGAGCACGGTGATGCGCGCGCCCAACGCACGCGCGGCCGACACGCAGTGCCGCTCGAAGAACACCAGGTCCAGCGTGTATCCGGTGACGAGGAACTCGCGCAGGCGCGCACCGTCGCCGCGATCACGCCATTCGTACAGCAGCGTTAGCGGGGAGTGGAACGCATGCGTCACGTCGCTCATGTGGGCAGCTCCAGCAACGCAGTGCCCAGCGCTGTGACACCGGAGCTCGGCGTGCTACCGCCGAACAAGCCCAACTGGTGCGACATGGTCCCTAGCTGCGCGAGCCGCAGGCCCACGTTCCCCGCGCCCTCGGGCACATCAGCGAAGTAGCGGCCGTTCCGTTCGTGCAGCTTCGTGAACAGCGTCATGCTCCCCCGCTCGTCGACTTGGAGCTTGCGCAGCGAGACGCGGCGAGACTGCGCGAGCATGTCATCGACGAACGCACGAGCCAGCTCTCCCAGCGGGCGATCCTCGTGTTCGCGCTGGCGATGGCCGACCCAGCTGGGGTCGAGAAACTGCCCGCGTCCCTGTGACCGACGGCCCAGGAACGCCGACAGGCTCTTGCCGGTCAACTGGTCCAGCCGTCGCGCTCCGAGCAGCAGCACTGCCAGATCGATCTCGACCCCGCCCGTCCCCTCCTGTTCAACCTGTTCCTCCGCGGGCAGGGGATGGCCGTCTCCATCCATTGTGGATGGACATCCACGCAGGAAGTGGCGCACCGTCATCGACGGCACCTCACCACTGATCCAGTCGTGCAGGTCAGCGCGGGTGGCCGAACCCGCCGCGGATATCACGACGTCGACCAACTCAGCCCACAAGCGGCGCCACGCACCCACCGACAAGCGTCTGAGCAACACTCCACGCCAAGCGTGCGCACGCTCCTCGGTGCGTAGCAACGGGTCCGTTTCGACAGTGGCCCCGTAAGCGACGCACGTCCTCATCGCACTCGTCCAGTCCGGGGCGTCGGAGTGGAGTTGGACAGATCTCGCCAGTACCCGCAGCGTGGAACGGCGGGTGCGGTCGTCTCCGTTCCACTCGTCCTGCTCCCCGCGGTGACGGCGCATCGCCGTGAACAGCTCGCTCAATGGCTCGAGATCCGCCGTCGCCGGTACGTCCAGCGCCAGCGCTCCGAACTTCGCGACATCGCTCGCGGCAAACGGTCGCCGAGAGACTAGGTCGAACAACGGCTGATACATCCGCCGCACCGGTTCGGGACAGATGTGCCTGCCGGTACTCAACGCTCCGCCGTTGAGCCGGACCGTTCCCATCGTGACGCTCGGCCCGCCGTACTGCGACCAGAACCCCCACAGTCGCGGCGAGTACGAGCCCCTGCCGACCTCCGCCATCGCCTCAACTCTGCCCTTGTCCCGCAACGACTTGACCCGATCTGCACCGTGAGCGAGAGGCGGTTGGTCGTGCTCCAGAGACACCCACGCCAACCCGACCTCGGCCCGGCGCAGCACTGTTCGGCATTCAGTGGCATCGAGCCCGCTGTCATCAGCATGTGCCGCCAGCGCCCAGTACAGCGAGTAGAACCGCGCCAGCCGGGTCAGGGTCGAAACGCCAGGCACCAGCGTGTCCACCATCGCCATCACCGGCGCTTCGACCGCGAGCGGGTACCGGCCACTCCGCGACTCGAGTCCCGGTTCGCACCACGCGGGTTCGGCGACTTCGACTCGAAGTGCCGTCACCAGCTCATCCCTCGGCAGTGTTCAAACATGGCCACACCATGATCTCGCGCGTCAGTGCCCCTTCGTTTCAGATCTCCAGTAACGCCTTGCCACCACCGGCGCGATCAAACGTCTACAGAAGCGTGACTGCGTACGGCGACATGGCTACGCCACGACGAACGCGACAGCGAACTCCGTCGACGAAGCAGCAGGTAAGAATCATGAGCCGCCTCATGAACGACATCCGCAGCGCCGCCCGACGAGGCGACCTGCCCGCGCGATTCCGGCCCGCAGACGTCCGCGCAGCTTGCCCCGGCTGGGCTGAGCAAACCTACGGGGTGTTCCTGCCGAAGCACCGTCGAGGCAATCCCGGCGGATATACCGCGTACTTCGAACGCAATGAGGACGGCACCTACAGCCTCATCAACTAGCTACGCCCCAGCAGGTCGTTGCGCTGACGGCGGTCACCCAAACCGAGCCCAGGCCCCGAAAGGCGCCGTGGGAGCGTCTGGACGATCTGGTTGCGACTGGCATCCGGCGAGTGCGCCTGACGACGTATTGCAACTCTCTTCGAACGGGTGTTCGATTACGTCGTACGACCCAGGTCATAGAGCATTCCGTCCCCTGAGCGGGCGAGGCCGTAGCCGATGAGGAAGGATCACGCCGTGCGAACCGCCCCCCACCTCACCCTCGCTGCATGGAGCCTGTCGCGATGACGTCTCCGCTGGCGAACACGGTGCAGGTGAAATCGGGCACGGCGCTCAACCTGCAGGACGCGCATTCGGCGCGGGTGCGGATCTTCGGAACGACTGCGACCGTCGTCCATCGCCGTGACGAGGCCGAGCACGAGCGGCGGCGCCGCTCTGGCTTGGCGGACATCAACTCGATGGAGTTGCTCGACGTACTGCTGGACCTCCCCCACGAGATCGCGGTACCTAGGTCGTCGCTGAGCTCAGCAGTTCTTCGCGTGCTTCAGCGAGCCCCTGCCGGCGTCGTGCAGATCGACAGTGCCTCGGTCACCCGTCTGACTTCGCCAGCCGTCACGCCAGTTCTCGCGGTGGTGTACGCGTCGAAATGGCGTGACGGTCTGGAACGCGCTTCAGAGTTCGCGTCCTACATCCCGCGGATGTTCGTCGTGCCGGAAGTGCCCTCGAACTCGGAGGAAGCGCTGGCCGAGGCGTCCTGGTATGGCGTCGGCGTGGCGGTTGGTCCGCGGGCAGCACCGACGATGGTGCTCGAACCGGAGCCCCTGGCCGACTGGCAACCTACGACCGGGTGGTGGTGGTTCTGCGAGCAGGTCTACCGACACACGGTCGATCAGGTCTGATCGGTCAGCCACAACGGCAGGTTCGCCCACACCTTGAGCGACTCCTGGGGTTTGATCGGCTTCGCCCGCCGGAGCTGCTTGGTGAACATCTCGTGGTAGCCGACCGCGTTGCGGCAGATGTTCTGCCAGTACTGCGCGCGCAGCCGCATTGTTGGCGCGTCGAGCATGTCAGCGGCGTACTGCGACCATGTGGCCACCGCATGCGCCATCGCCTCGTTCGAGTCGGTCCTCCGCTGGAAGCGGGACAGCCGCCTTCCGCCGCACACCGCGCAGGGACATATCGGCACCAGGTTCTGCCGGGCACCGAAGATCTTCATCAGCTTGCTGCCCTTCCACCAGCACATCAGCTCCGGGATCAGCACGCTCGGCGAGGGATCGAGCATGATCGCCTTCGACGGGTTCGGCGGCTCGACGGTGTGGCGAACCGCGCCGCCAGTGCCGATCGCCCCCGCGAACGCCCCGTGCGCCACAAGATCGAACGCGTTGAAGTCGGTCCGCATGGGAAAGAGCTCGACTGAGGCCGCGAGCATCCGCAGGTTCTGGATAATCCGGTTCGCCGCCTGCTTCAGTGGGTCCAGCTGCTTGCCCAGCACCAGACCGATCGGGCACCCCACGTCGGCGAGAATCGTCGTCACCTGGCGGATGTGCCTGCGGTCGAGCAACGAGACATCAAGCGGTGCCGCGAAAATGACGTCGTTGCGCCCCAGTTCCTTCACCTGGCGGGCCGCTGCCCTCAGCGAGTCGGTGTCACCCGCCTGCACGAACTTGGTCGGCGTGATCGCCGCGCTGGCCCCGGCCATCAGCTGCTGGTTGAGCATGTCTTCCAGCGTCATGGGCAGGAGCTGGTCCTCGGGCGACCAGAACGGCGCGTCAGGAGTGGCGAGGTGCTTCTCGTAGGCGGCCGGGTCCACGAGCACGATGCCGTTGTAGCCCGAGTCTTCGAGCAACCTCATGCGGCCGTTCGTGTTCGCGCCCGCGAGGACGAATCCGCTGCGGGCCAAGCTGACGTGCGGCTCGATGTTCGGCACCTGGTTCGGGCGCGCGTAGACCAACATGCGGTTGAGCAGGACGCCGACGCTGCCTGCTGGGCGTTGTGGCGCGGGACGGTCAGCGAGTTGCGCCAGCGCTCCCCGCGCGTCATCGCTCGGCGAGGTGCTGATGCCTTCCAGGTCAGTCATCGAGAACCCCCAGAAGCTGATCGCCCAGCATCGCGCGCAACTTGACGACCGTCGTACCAGCCAGGGCCGCGGCGGCCTCGACTCCACCTGCGGCGTCGACCGCAGCCCTCAGCAAGGTGGGTACAGCCGTCGCGGCCTCGTGCGGAAGCGGCTCGGGTTCTGCCGTCTTCCAGCCCAAGGCGGACATCTGCGTGTTGAGCGTGCGGTAGCGCGAGTCCGTGACCACGCCGAGGTCGAGAGCCCTCCGCAATAGTGCCGCGGCGGAGATCCGCCACCGTGCCTTGAGCTGCAGGAGCCGTGCCGGGGTGATCGGAGCCGCCTGGAGGTCGGGTCGCACCTGTGCGGCGGGAGCGAGGAACTCGCTCGCGAAGGCCTGCGCCATCTCCTCGGCGTCGAGATCGAGCGCGGGCGCACACGCGATGTGTCCCAGCTCGTGCGCCTGCGTGAACCGCTGGCGGTCGGCCGGAGCATCCGTGTTGATCACGAACACCGGGGCCTCACCGGGCGGGTGCAGGCTGGTCGCGTCCACCTCTCGCCCTCCCAGCGACATCGGCACCACCAGCGCGCCGACCCGTTCCGCCACCTCGGTCACGGATTCGATCGGCCCCTCGGGGAGTTCGAGCTCACGACGGAGCGCTCGGGCCGCATCCTCAGGGCCATCCAGACCCCCGACCTGCATCGGCACAAGATTGAACTCCCGCAAGGTCACGGTAGAGCCAGCCGCAAGCCTGCGCAGGAAAAGACGTAGGAGGTTGACCTGCGCGTGCAGCGCGCGCAGGGTCGAGGCCTTCGTCGACTTGCGGTTGCGGTGGTAGACGCACCCGTCGCCGAGTGACCACAGCTTCCCCTCGCCGGCCAGGAAGTCCGGGGTCACCTCCAGCGCCGCGCTGAACAGCTCGAGACGGTCGCCGGAGACCGACAGCGAGCCCTTTTCCACTCTGGAGACGTAGCCTTGGCTGATCTCGGGATCAGCTTTGGACAGGAGGGTCAGCTGTTCGGCGAGCTGTTTCTGGGTCCATCCGAGTGCTTCACGCGCGGCGACCAGGAGTTCGGGGTTGCCGTCTCCGGTCACGAGGTGAGCCGTCATGCCGGAAAAGATACGCAGAAATATTCTGCCTGTCCACAGGCGGTTACGAGCGGATAGTGGCCACGGCACGCCGAAGCATCGAACACGCGGCGGCTCAGTACCGCAGCACCTCACCCTCGTGTAGCGGCGCTGCACATCACAAACGACACTTGCCGCCCGCTCGAACGACGCCGCGTTTCACGACCATGCCGTTAGCGGTGCAGCAGGCCTATCTCGTAGAGGAACCGGCTCGGCTCAGCGGGCTTTGCCCGCCCGGCGGAGGTGGCCACCGAACGCGAGTAGAAAATCTTCACGGTGCTGCGCGCACGCGTGACCGAGACGTAGAACTTCCTGCGATCCTCTTCAAGCTTGGCCGGATCGTTGGCCGAACTCCAGTAGGGCATCAGCCCCTCGTCCGCGCCGAGGAGCAATACGACCTCGAACTCCAGCCCCTTGCTGGACGACATGGTCGTGACGTTCACCCGGTCGCGCCTCATAGCCCGGCTGGCCAGATCCACGACAGTCGCGTCCGCCAACGCTCCGAGTTCCACCGCGTGCTGCATCCGGTCCAGCGCATTGGCGTTGTCGGACTGGGCAGGGCGTGCCATGGCTCGACGCAGCCCCATGCCGAGGAGGTCCGCGAGCATCCTGCGGGCGTAGGTGACGGGTTTGTCGCGGTAACCGACCAACAGCTCGGTCAACCGCACGTCCGTGTCGCGTGTCCACGTCGGACCGAGCAACCTCCGCCATCGCCGGTGGATGGCGCCGAGCCGGTGGCCACTCTGCTCACGCCCGAGCATCGCCCACGCCGCACACGACTCGACGAACAACGTGACCGGAGCACGCGGGTACTCGACTCCTGGCACGGCAACGGCCAGGCCGGCACCGCGGAACACCTCCGCGACCTCGCGGCACTGAGCGTTCATCGAACAGATCACCGCGATCTCGTGCAGCGGCACCCCGCGCCTGTGCGCCAGTCCGACCGCAGCAGCGGCTTGGCGGCACTGCTCGGTGAAGCCCGCAGGGCAGAAGACAGCCAGCACCTCGCCGCCACCGCGGACGGCCGTGACCTTCCGCCCGACGCGCTCGACCCGCGTCGACACCCGGATGATCTCCTCGCCACACCGGTAGTTGTGCTCCAGGTGCACGGCGCTCACACCGGGAAGCGAGCTCAGTTCGCTGATCAGCTCCGGCCGCGCGCCGTTCCAGCTGAAGATCGCCTGCCCTGGGTCCCCGACGGCCAGTAGCTCGACGTCCGAGTCGGGCCGAAGACAGAGAGCTCGCACCAGTCGATCGAGCCCCGGCGCGAGGTCCTGGTACTCGTCAACGTACAGGCGACGATATCGCGCCGAGAGCACCCGCCGCACAACCTCGTGCTGTTCGACGAGATCCACGGCGGCAGCCACCGCCCCCTCGAAGTCAATCAGCCCGTCACCGCGCAGCAACGACTCGTAGCTCGAGCAGGCCTCCAGAAGTCCTTCTCCGCCGCGGTTCCATTCCTCCACAGTGGACAGGCGACGCCGGTGGAACTCGATCTGCTTGCGCTTCTCCTTCCAGTTGCACGACGATCCGAACCGCGAGCCGACCGCGAGCCGGTAGGCCTCCTCCTGCTGCTCGTCGCTCGCGATCGACGCCTTGACCAGCTCGGGCTTGCCGAGCAGGGCGGCAAAGGGGCCGATGATCCGGTTGATGGCGAAGCTGTGCACCGTTCCCACGAAGAGCGTCGGCCGCGCGGAGACCCCCAATGACGCCAAGCGCCTGCGCAACTCCTCGGCCGCGGCCGTGGTGTAGGTGATGCATGCCGCGCCATGAGGTTCGGGAATCCTGTTGAACAGGTCGTAGGCAAGACAGGTGACCAGCAACTTGGTCTTGCCGCTGCCCGGCGGGGCATGGACGACGCAATGGCCTTGCCGGTTCAGCACTTGCCACTGGCGTTCGTTCGCCGACAGCTCCCCGATCGACTGGGTAAGCGGGCCCATCATCCCGCCAGGTACCTCAAGGCACTGTGGACATAGTCCGGCGGCCAGATCTGTTGTGACGCAAGACGCTGAGCGAACCGTCCCTTGCCACCCGCCTTGTCGATCGTGGTCAGGTAGGTTCCGATCTCGGGCCACTGCGAAACCCATGTCTCCATGGTGGCCCGCGCCCGATCGGCGCTCAGCTCCCAGAGGGTGCCGAAACAAGGTTTGACGTTGCTGGGGTGCGCGTGCAGCAGGTCGTACTCGAACGTGGACGTTCCGACGAAGATGCCGTGCTCCCCCGGATCTCCGTTCAAGGACAGCGCGGCGAGCAAGCGGCCAGCACGTGCCGGTCCCGCGTCGCCGTCGCCATCCGTGATCACCGCCCACCGGATACCGAGTGCCTCGCAGAACCGGGCATACGACGTGAAGTGGGTGCCGTGCACGACGCACACGGTGATGCCGAGCTTGTCGAGGTCCATCCCCACGGCCGCGGCCATCGATGGCAGCAAGGCTTGCTCGGCATACCCCTCGACGAGCAGAACACGACGCGCGAACACCAGTTCCGCTCTGGTGGCGTCGAGGTATCGCGCGATGTCGTCCCACTCGGCGTCGGTCAGTGCCGCGTCGCTAGCCGCAGCCGCTTCAGTTCTCCCGCCCGCGTCACGAAGCACCACCAGGCTGCGAGGGGAAGCAACGCTGGCGATGTGAGGTGAATGCGTAGTCACGAGAATCGAACGGTTCGTGCGGTGATCAGCCAGCAGCCGCCGGAACGCGAGCCTCTGCATGTGGGGATGCAGATGTGCTTCCGGCTCCTCGATCGTCATCACCACGTGCGCGATGTCCTGCTCCGCAAGGCGTTCCTCCAGCCCGAGCTCGAGCAGCGCGAGGTACAGCACGTTCAGGGTGCCGAGGCTCGTCGTGCTCAGATGCCGGCGCGCGGCGCCATCGACGAACAGCTTCATGGTGCGGATCAATCTCAGCGGATCCTCCGCCGCTACAGCCAGTTCGGTCTCCAGCGCCTGGTTCGCACCGAGGATCTCCATCATGCGGTCGCTGATGCTCGTGCCGACCCGTTTGATCTCCGCCAGATCGTTGAGCTGCGCGTTCGCCTCTCTCATCGCCGAGCGTACGCGGCTGAGATCGTCGTCGCCGATAGCTTTGGCTGCAGCCGTCAGCAGAACTCGCAACGGGGAGCGCCGCCACGTGGAGAGGTCCGCGTCCACGTCGCGCAGCGCACCGAGAAACGCGAAGTACAGGTAGCCGCGCAGATCGGCGTCGATCTGGTTCCCTTCGTCGTCGCCTCCGAAGATGGTCCATCTATATTTGACCTTCGCTCCCGGCCCGGCGACACCGGTATCCAGCGGTGCGAACCGGTAGGTCAGTCGCGCGCGGAGGGGATCCGACTGCACCAACGCATCGCTCAATGTGCTCAACACGGTGTTGTCGTCCTCGAAGTCGGCCAGATCCACGGAGATCTCGATGACCTCGCGCGCATCCATGGGATCCCAGTCGTCGCTGCCGTCCGACAGACCGTCCCAGAAGTCCTCTCGCCCGAGGTGTCGGTCGGACGGTGACAGTGTGGGATCCAGAACGAGCCGCAACGCGTACAACAGATTGCTCTTGCCCGCGCGGTTCTCACCAACGATGACAGTGCCCGGCTGGATCGCCACGCACAGGTCCGCGAGGTTCCGGAAGTTGGTCACCCGGATGCACTCGATACGCACCGACTTTCTCCAAACACTATGAACCGCAAAGAGACAGCACCGCATGTTCGTGACGCGCGCTTTCACGCCGCGCCCCGTGGAATTTCTCGCCGTTCGACCAGCCAGTGTTACAGGCAAGCGGGGCCGAACTCTGCTCCTCACGACGGAATTGGTCCAGACAATCAAGCCGCCCCGATCTCACCCCGAACAACGACGCCACCCCTTCGTCTTCGAACAACCTCAACCCGCTAAAGCGGAGCATCCCGACCTGTTACCCCAGGTCAGATAGCCGAGCTGAGCTTGAGCCGATCTTGCTCGATGCCCTCGCAGCCCGCGGCCAGTCCATTGTCCAGTTATTGACACGTTTTTAGCCGCCTCTCTCTGTTATCTTTCAAATCCCCTGGGCGAAGATCCCAAGCGTCCTCAATCGACCTCGAGAAACAAGAAGTAATCCGTGTACGAGAACTACCTCCCCTTGCTCGGCGGCATGGCGGGAAGGACCCCGCTCGCGCTCAACGGTGTTCCCGAGGGGCTGGGCGTCGTCACCGTTCCCGTGCGCAGGCAAGGCGAGACCCGCGTACCCCGAGACACCCGGCGACGGACCCGCACCTCGCAGGCCGACGTGCACACGACCGCGAGGACCTCGCTCTTCGCGCCACCGAACGGAATGTCCACAAGAGACCTGGCTTGGGTGCTCGACCGGCCGAAGCGCCGATGGTCCACGGTGGTCAGGAAGTTCGGCTCGCGTGCGGAGTACGTCACCGACGAACTGATCCGCGCTGGCGGCGTGGTGCTGAGGTGCGAAGTCGACGAGGATCGGATGAAGTTGGGGCAACCCAGGGAGTGGCGCCTGTCCAGCGCGTGGCTGGAGCAGGCGCCTGACGTCCTCGCCGAGCTGCGTCCACGCCGGGAACCGGATGTAGTGCGCGCCGAACTGGTCTCGCTGCTGGCGGGGTTGACGCAACCTCGGTTGGTTGCCGAACGGGAAGCGCTCCTACGCGTACCTTCTGGCACCGGTTTCGTGGTGCCGGACGGAACCGCGACCACGGCGAAGAGCTGGCCCACCTATGAGGCTGCGATACGAGCAGCATGCGCGTGGAGCCGTATGAAGTACGTCCCTGGCGCGGCGGCGCTGGCGGGCCACGCGTGGGGAGACACGCACATCGAGTGGTCGGAGGCCAGGATCCTGGTGTTCAGCCAACTCGTGGGCGAGGACTTTGCTCTCGCCGTGGACAGGTCGGATGTGGAGGTCCGGTTGCGAGGCCCGCTCGTGTGGCGGCATGGCAGCGCGATCGCGGACGCGTCCAGGGCGGACCCGTGGATCGGACTGCCGAAGGACGGCATGCGGCTACTCGGTGATATCGACAGCTCGGCCACCGGCGTGCTCGTGCTGGAGAACGCGGAGACCTTCGAGGCCGTCAGCGCGATACCCGAGATCACGAAGTCCTGGCTCTGTGTGTGGGGCAAGGGGAAGGCGGTGGTGAACACGGCTGGCCTCATCGACCACCTCGACGTCGGGAAAGTGGCGGCCTGGATGGATCTCGACGCCGCCGGCCTCGAGATCTTCACCATGCTCGCGGACAGGATCGGCACGCCGTTGCGACCGGTCGCGATGACCCTCGACCTGCTGGCGACCAGTCCCGCCCGGAACAGGGCCAACCGGGAGCTGCAAGCCAAGGCGGAGCAGGCGGACAGGCTGCTGGCGGCGAAGATCGAACCGAAGCTCACCGGCGAGCTGGCCGAGGTGGCGCGCCACATCAAGGAAACGGGGAGAGCGGTCGAGCAGCAGGTGTTGCACGAGCGTGTCCTTCCCCAGCTCTTGGACCTTCTCGAGTCGCTCTGAGCGGAGGCCTGGATGGACACACCTGGGGAGAGATCCGGTCATCAGGACGCGTTGTTCCCGCTACCACCTCCGGAGCACACGGGAGCGGACCGCGGGGTGCCGTCCGACGAGATCGTGCTCAAACGCCTGCGGTCGTTCTTCGCGTCCGTCGCGAGCGACGCGTCGGCGGTCACCGACGACCCGCGTGCCCTTCAACTGGCGCGCGACCTCTCCGAGGTGTTCGCCGACCACGCCGGGCTGACGGGACTGACCAAGGCCGAGGCAGAGCAGGCACTCGCCCGGTATGGCCGCTACGACAAGGCCTACTTCGAGTCGCGGTTCGAGCTGTTCATCAAGATGGAGCTGATAAGCCCGTTCCTCGCGAAGAAACACCAGCAACGTTACGTCCTCGACCCGTCCGGTCTCGTGGGCGTGCTTGTGTTCGAACGCTTAGGCACACGCGGCGGTGTCGACGAGATGCTGCTGCTCCTCGACCGCACGCGCTGGATGCTCGAGCGCGGCGAAATCAGCCGTGCCGACCTCGTCCGCTATCTCAAGAGATGCCGTCAGCTGCTGACCGTGTACGCGGCGAAGCTGGCCCGACTGGTCGGCACCGCCTCGATCACCCTGCTCATCGAGGAGCACCACAACCACAACGCGGCGCGGGTCCAGCAGGACGTGCACTCGATGAACAAGCTCGTCAGCGACGGGTTCCCCGGCGACCACGAGCTGGGCGACCTCGCCTTCCGGCTGGTCGAGGCCGAGCTGCTCTACCGGGAGCAGGTGATCGCCGCGGTCAGCCGCGTGCTCGATCAGGGCGGGGCCACCCTTGACTTCAGCGTGCTGTCCGCCGAGCAGTACCGCACCGCGGCCCAGGAATGCTCGCTCGAGGAGCTCGCCTCGATGGGAACGAGCCTCGTCGTCGATCCGCCACAACCGTGGATCGATCCTGGTTCCCTTCTGGACGCGATCGAGGAGTACCAGCCGCGAGGTCGTATATCCGTCCGTCCCCCGGCTCCCACCGCGAAGGCGGAGGACGACCCGATCGGCGCCATGAGGGCAAGATACGAGCGCAGGGCATACCAACGCGCGCGTCAGGTGGAGGACTACCTCCAGGGCGAGCAGGCGGTCGAGCTCACGCTCGCGTTGCGCGCACTCGGCTGGCCCGAAGCAGGTGAGCAGCTGATGGAACTGCTCGCGGTCTCCGCCGATCCAGACCAGCCGTTCAGCGTCGAGCTCGGGCAGATGCTCCTCCTCGAGTCCAAGGGCGCGGTCACGTACATGCACCCGGTGTTCCTCCTGCGACACCGGCAACCGAGCCCGCTCACAGCGGAACAGGCGATGTCCGAGGAACAGGAGGTGGCCAGATGAGATCGTCGCGCGACCCCGCCGTGTTGCTCGCGGCCATCCGCGCCACAGGTGCGCTGCCGATGACCGACATCACCCAGGCCGAGCTGGACACGATGCGTCGCCGGACGAAGAGCGCCGGACGCGCGCTGCTGCGGTGCGCACCGGCAGCGGGTACAGCAAACCTGCGACGCTCCGGAGTCGTGACCCTGGGATGGTCGCCGCACACGACACCGTCACCGGAGGACAGCAACGCCTACCCGGTCCGGCGGCTCGCACCGACGACACGACTCACCTGGGCCTGCTGTCTCGGACTCGCCTGGCCGGACCGGACCGCAGATCCCTTTCCCGGCGAGCCGTTCACAACCTCGCTCGTGGTCGACGTGGCTGCGGAGCTGGGCCTGGCGGCCTCCTGGGTCAACAGTGCTCTGAAGCACGAGCTGATCCCCGCGCTGCTCGTGGAAGTGTCTCAGGGGACGACACTGCGGCTCGGTCCGGCGGCAGCGGCGATCCCGCCGGCGTTCGTCGACTCCAATCAGGCGGTTCCACCACCAACTTCCCCGGCCTGACGGACCACCCGCGTCCGCCTCTCCGCCCTCGGAAATGGACGACCCCGAACCGCAGCTCTTCACTCCGCCAGCGGTGTCACCGGAGGAGCATTGGGAATGGTAAGGGACGTCCGTCCTCTGTCTGTTGAGGACGAAGCACTCGTGCACGACGCTTGCTGTGCATTGGAGATCGCGGAGAGCGTTGTCCCGGAGTCGGCGTTGCTTGCGTTAGCCGATCCGGCTCTACGCGCTGCGGTGGACCACCGGCTGCGACAGTGCGGCCGGGTGCTCAACCAAGTGGGCAACGGCTGGACAAGCGGTTACGACGACGAAGTGGCCGACGCGCTGGTGCAGCAGGGCCGAGGCGTCATCAGCCCCCAAGACCGGGCTGTGCTGGCTCTCGTGTTGCTGCGCTGCGTCGCTATTCCTCGCGCTCACGGAGCGATCACCGGCACCACGTGGGCCGACGCCAACGGGTCGCGTTCGACCACGGTCGACGAGCTGGCGCTGAACAAGCACCTGTCCAAGAAGGCGATCAAGGAGTCCTTACAGCGGTTGCAGACCGCCGCGCTGATCAGGAGAAGTCCCCGCAACGGCATCACTCCAGGCCCCGCGCTGCACCGGCTGACTCCTCAGCGCACCACCACGCTCTGGGAGGACCTGGTGATCCTCGCGGCACCCGACTCCACCTATGCCCGCGTGTTGCGTGAACGTCGGGCAGCCAGCACGCGACCCGAATCGTCCGCAAAGGATCAGACATGATCGGCGCGACCCTCTTCGACAATTCAGGCCAAGCAGGCCTCGACCACGACGGTGTCCTCGGCATCATCGGCGAACGCCAGCTCGTTGCGGTGCAGCTGTTCGAAATTGCGCGGCACACCAGTCACCCGGTCGCGATCACACCGTCGTCGTTCGTCGCCGTGACCGGACGCGGCCCGAGGGACTCGAACGAGTCCGGCAAGACGAGCTTCAACGCCGCAGTCTCTCTGCTGCTCGGCGATCCCGAGTGGCGGATGACAGGCGGAGGTGTCGCCGCCGTTGCCCAACTTCTATTCGAACCGGACACCGCAGGGGTGACCGCCACCCACCGTTCCGCTCCGCAGGAAGGATTCATAGTCGGCGTCTTCGCTGATCCGGACAACGTCGCGAGGTCGGCGCACACGGTGTGGCTTCGGATCTCGTCGAACCCGAAGTACCTGAGGGTCCGCCACCAACCAGGCGTGCACCTCGTCGAGGCGGACACCGACTCCGAGCGCCACCGCAAAGCCCCGTCGGTCTGGAAGTCGTTGCCGAACAACGAATTCGGCGCAGGGTCCTATGTGGAGAAGCTGTACGGCCGCAGTCCCCGGTGTCTGGCTTACGTGGCCGCCAGGGGAAAGCAGCGCAGCGGGCCGTCCCTGCTGAAGATGGACACCGGCGCGTTCACCCCGGAGAACATCGGCGCGGCACTGATCCGGTTGACCGGTCGCGCTGAGGCCCTGGAGCTGGAGAAGGAACAACGCCGGAAGCTGGCGGACGAGACCAGGAAAGTGGAGGACAAGCAACGTGCCGGCGAGCGGGCGTGGGACGACGAGGAGAAAACGCTCGAGGCCGTGCGGACGCGAGCGGGCATCCGAACCTTGCTCGCGGACGGCGACATCCTGTGGCGCAAACACCTCGCCCGCGGCCTGCTGGATACCGTCGCCCACACCGACTGGCTGACCACAGTTATCGAGGGGTACGAAGCAGACCGGAAGCGCGAACGTAAACGCCTGTCTGGACTCAAGGAAACGGAGAAACGACTCAGCGACTTCGGCACCTTAAAAGCCGAGGCGCAAGCGGCTGAGCAGGCGTACAAGACCGCTGATGACAAGCACCAGGAGGCACTGCGCCAAAACAGCGAACTGACCGCCGAGGCCAACTCGCACCGCGACCGCATGAAGGCGCTGGAGTCGCAGGGCGCTCTCGACACCCGACTGACCGTCGAGGAAGCAGAAGCCCGGCTCGTGAGCCGGCGCGAGGCACGGGCGATCGCCATGTCCAAGGCACAACAAGCGGACGACAGGGTCACCGCGCTGACCGAGGAACTCGATCTCGCCGAGCGCGGCGCTTCGGGAGCGGCCGCACGCGCCCTCGCCGCACTCGCGGAGTACGAGGTGGCGGCCACGGGACTGATGGACGCGGTCGAGATCGCCGATGACCACCGCTCCGAGTGGGAACCGCGGCTGCACCCCTGGCGCGCGGCGGTGTGCGTCGACGAAGAACAAGGCCCTGCAGCACTGGGCATCCTCTCCGGGGTACCCGGTGCCATCCTGATCACCGGCAGGTCGTTGGCGCCCGGTCCCCTGCCCACCGGAGTGCTCGGCGCGCCGGCTGCCGCGTTCGCGTTCCTGCACGAACTCGGTGCACGAATGCAGCCTCTGCATGACCCGGCCGTTCAAGCGGTGTCCGATGCCGCGCTCGGCCTCACTGTGGTGGCCGGATTCCCACACCCGACCACAGGGCGCGGCAACATCATCGCGTCGCTCCGTGAACAGCTCGCCGTGGCGGTGGACGACCAGGCCCGGCGACGGACTGCCGCGGAGACGGCTGAGAAGCGAGAGCGCGACGCCGAGAAGGACCTCGCGACCTCCCGCGCCGCAGCCGAGCACCGCGACCTAGTCGTCAGGATTCGCACGATCGAGTCCGACCGGCTTCCTCCCGTGCTGCTGCTTCTGGGAGAACGGTCGGAGATCAGAGAAACGAGTCTGACCGCACACGCCACGGCGCAGGCGAACCTGAGCAACGCCGAGAGCAGCTTGGCTCGCGCATCCGCCGCCAGGAAGGAGTGCGATGACCGTCTCGCTGAGTTGGACATCGACCTGAGTCGAACACAACGTTCACTCGACTCCACCGGCCTGCTCTACTGGCGGACCGAATTCGGTGGCGACGAAAAAGCCGCACGCGTGCTACTCAACTGGTCAGACGGGCAACTCGACTACGACAGCTCGGACAACGTCTGCCGCCCGGCAGGACCGAGAGACCCTGCCACACCGGTGGAGCGACGCAAGCAGGACACGTTGAGCATGAAGGCCAACGAGGTCCTCATGGAGATCCTCTTCCACCTCAAGGTGGACCGCGACACCGGAGCCGGAGCACCCGACCAGGCCATCGCCGAGGCCCTGCGGCGTAAGGAGATCCTGGTCCGCAGCGGGACGTCGGGGCGTGACACCGGCTATGGGGGCGTGGCGACGGCTCTGCGTGACTGGCTCACTCAGTTCGAGGAGCGGGACGAGCACGCGACCGAGCAGATCACTACGGCCCGCGCGCTGCGGGAGAAGGAGATGCGCTACGCGAAGGACACCCTGGACGGCTTGCAGGCGACCGTCACCAACGTCCAGGACAATCTCGAGCGCCGCATCGAGTCGAATCTCGAGGCGATCAGCGCGGCACTGGACACTCTCAACAGGTCAGCTCCTGACGGCTACGGCGCCAAGCTCGACCACAAGGTCCAACGGCCGGTCGAACCGGACGACTCGTGGATCTGGTCCGTCGTGCCCATGTGGCGCCGCTCCCCCGGAGGCCGCCTGCTGCCGTACGACAACGCCACCAACTCCGCACAGGAGAAGCTCTTCAGCATCCACCTGGTCCTCGCCGCCCTGCTCGCGAGCCCTCATCCAAGGGGGCGCGTCCTGATCCTCGACGAGCTAGGCGACTCCCTCGGCGAAGAGCACCGCCGTGACGTGCTGTCCGCTGTCGCCCGCGTCGCCCAGGAATACGGCCTCACGGTGCTCGGCACCTGCCAGGACGCGGTCATGCCAGACGCCTCTTCGTTCTGCAGCGAGATCCTCTACTTCTGCTACCCGTCGAAGGCCGAGGCGCTGAACCTGCCCACGCGGATGTTCGGTTTCGACGACAACGGGGAACGAGTGGAACTCACCGCCTCCGCGATCCTCAGCGGCCGGCCGCTTACATGAACGACCCGTTGGCTTTTCGGCGATGCCCTGGGCGGGCTCGCTGCTCACGTCATAGCCCCGCGTAACGGTCGGCCGCCCTCAAGCGAAATGGGCGACGTGCCGAACACGTGCCAATAAGCGACGCCGTGCCGCCTGAGCCGACACCACGATCAGCGGCCGGCATCTCCGACCGCCGGAGGACCAGATGACCGTCTCGTTCGCGGAGTACCAGGACACCAGCGTCGTCGATCCGCTCAGGCAGGGTGACGTGCTCGAAGCCGCCGATCCCGCGGCATCGCTCTGGCAAAGGCACCTCGTCGTGCTCACAGCCGACTGTGACCTGGCGCGGGCGAAGCATCACGGGCGCGTGACATGCGTTCCAGTGCTCACCGAGCACGAGTACCTGCTGGAGATGCAGATCCCCGGCCTTCGCGACAAGGCCATGAACAAGTTTGTCGACGAACTGCGCAAGGCGCTACCGCCTGCGGCCCCGAAGATAACCGACGAGCGGCTCAGAGCATGGCCCTGCGAAGAAGAACCCGATGAGATCGTCGCGGCGCTTGGGCTGAGTGGCCGGCGCGCAGACGACGTCAAGGCTGCTTGCGAGTCCATCCGCCTGCTCAGCCGGAAGCCGGAGACCCTGGACGACGCGGTCAAGCTCCTGATCGATTCGCAAGTCGGTGCCCCCAACCCGCAGAAGCGGGACAAGATCGTCGACGGGATCGTCAACAAGTTCAGAAACGCCTACTCGAACCCTCCGGGGGACGCGTTGTTCCTCTCGTCGATCGCTCCCCGCAACAGCCTCGGATACTTCGCCTACCTACGTCACCTGGAACAGGTTCCGGAGGCCGAGATCGCGCTCGGCCCAGACAGGAGCGCGTTAAGGTATCGGCGCATCTCCCGCCTGCAGGACCGGTACACCCACGCGTTGGTGGAGCGGTTCGCGCACGTGTTCATGTCGATCGGTCTCCCCTCGGCGTACGAGGACGTGCGGGACCTCCACTCCGAGTACCTGGGGGCGATGTACAAGTGAAGCCGCTCGTCACAACGGTAGAAGCGCTCAAGGAACTGGCCACAGGGTTGTCACCTGAGGCCATCCCTTCGTCTCCGCGGATGTTCGAGCATTCCGGGGACGCTGCCGATGTCCTGCTGAGCGTGGACGACAAGTCTGACGAGCAGCGGATCATCGTGCTGCGGAGTTCGGACACAAGAGCCTGCATCACGCCTGACAGGATCACGGATCTGACGGCCGACGTGCTCAGCCGAGCGGCGTCGTTCGCCGAGCGCGCTCGCACCACAGGGTCGCTGACACTGCCCCGCAGTTGGCACCAGTACAAGCACAAGAACCTGGTCGCCTTCTTTACAACCCCGCGTGACAACCCCGAAGCTTCGCGGTGGATCGCGGAACTGCTGCCGGGCGAGCCCCCCGATATCGTCCTCTGGGGCATGACGTCGTCCGATCGGACAACGACGCTGGAGCAGTTTGAGTCGGGCAAGCCCACCCTTCCCCTTGACTGGGAAAAGGACTGGGACGCGGCTGTCGCAGCTTGCGCCGAACGGGTCGAGCAAACTAAGCGCATGCGGCCGGCCGATGTCGAGATCGAGCTGACGCCCCTGGAACAGTCAACGACGAAAGGCTGGTCGTACGACCAGTGGATGGGGAAGATCTCCGACGATCAACGCTCCTTCGTGGAAGCTCCTGCTACCAAGTCGATCCGGCTACGTGGACCGGCGGGTTCCGGCAAGACGCTGGCTCTCACGCTCAAGGCGATGAGAGAAGTCCTGAGCGCAAGGGAAGCGGGTATCGAGCCGCGTGTTCTGATGGTGACCCACAGCTGGTCGCTAGCGACAGAGATCGCCGACTCGCTCGACTCCATGGGCATGGGGCTGTTGCAGGAGATCGACGTGTTCCCGTTGCTCGAGATCGCGACCACCATCTCGCCGCAATATGCCAAGGACGACTCCGGGTTCAGCCTGGCTGGCGACGACAGTTTCAGCGGCAAGAGGGCTCAGCTGGACGAGATCCTGGAGGTGTTGCGCGACTTCGTCGCCGGTGACTGGATCACCTACCGCGCAGGCGTCACAGAAAGCCTGCGCGCCAGGTTCGACTCTTCGGACGACGACGATCGCAACGCGTTGGCCTGGGATCTTCTTGTGGAGTTCGGATCCGTCATCGGCGCCGCCGCGATCTTCCCCGGCGCCGGCGCGGAGTCGAAGTACTTCCAGCAGGCTAGGGCGACGTGGATGCTTCCGTTGCAGAGCCGCAACGATATGCGAGTCGTCTTCGCCGTCTACACCATGTACATGGAGAGCCTCGAAGCACGGTCGACGCTGACGTCAGACCAGGTGCTGGCCGACCTGTTGAGCCACCTGGAGACACACGCGTGGAACCGAGCCCGCAAGACCCAGGGCTACGACCTGATCTTCGTGGACGAGTTCCACATGTTCAGCCCACTGGAACGGCAGGTGCTCCACTACCTGTCGCGAGACGTCAGCGTCTACCCGCGGGTGTTCATGGCGGTCGATCCTCGCCAGTCTCCGTCCGAGGCGTTCATTGGCTTCGCGGCCGATGACACCCGATCTTCCTCGTCCTCGTTCGAGGACGAGATCGGCGACGTCACCAACCTCGAATTGACCACGGTGCACCGGTTCACGCCCCAGATCCTGGAATTGATCAAGCACGTCCACCACGAGTTCCCTACGCTGGACCTCGGCAAGGACTGGCAGATCAACATCAGCGCGGTGGAGTCCGCGCGGGAGCCAGGACCGCTCCCTCTCCTCAGCGTCGCCGCCACACGTGCCGCCGAGGAGAACGACATCGTCAAGGCGATGCATAGCCTGTACTCCCGCGGCCGCATCGCACTCGCCGTCGTGGACAACCGGCAGTGGAGCCGCTTCAGCGAGCTCGCGTCCCGTCTCAGCACGTCGGGGAGGTTCCACGTCTCGACGATCACCGGGAGGTCTGACGTCGAAGGGTTCCGCTACCGCAAACGGGGCCTCGTCGTCGGCCCCGCCGAGTACCTGGCGGGCCTTCAGTTCGACGCCGTCTTGGTCGCGGGCGTCCCGGACATGGAGCCCACCAGAACCACCCCGAGCGAGCGCACCCGGCTCCTCTCCCTGTTGTACCTCGCGCTCAGCCGCGCTGAACTGGAGGCGCGCGTCTATGTGAACGAGGACGACGGCGGAATCGCTGAGGTGCTGAGCAGAGCGGTCACCAATGGCCTCATGAAGCAGGAGCGCGGCAGCCTGGCTTGACATGGTCACAAGTGACATCGGCCGGACCAGCGACGATGCGGCCTGTGGTCGCGCTGTGGTCGCACCCGACTCATGCTCCGGTCCTGCGCTGCTCACCAGGAGCAGCCGAGAGGGAAAACCGGAGAACGTAGTCATGAAAAATCCGAACCGTGGTCGCGTCTATCGCCGTTGCGCCTGCCGTGGTGCCGACGATCGCCAGCTCGGCGCCCGCTGCCCGAAGCTGACCAATCGCAAGCACGGAATCTGGACCTACGCAGTCGATCTACCAACGCTCGACGGGAAGCGGCGGACACGACGCCGCAGTGGTTTCCCGACGAAGGCAGACGCTCAAGTCGCACTGAGCAAAGTGCTGGAGTACGAACGCACCGGCATCGTCATCGACGACCGACAGACAGTCGCCGACTACCTCGCAAGTTGGTTGCGAACCAAGGCGTTGACACTCAAGCCCACGACGATGGCGAACTACCACGCATATGTCCACAAAGATCTGATCCCGCACATCGGGTTAATCAGACTCGAAGACCTGTCCCACCAACACGTCGTGCTCTACATCCGCAACCAGCTGGAGGCCGGCCGCGGCCACACGACCCTGCGTCGTTGCCTCGCAACGTTGTCCAGCGCACTCGGCGACGCCGTGCGGCAACACCGTTTGCCGTACAACGCGGCCAGATACGTCTCGGTCACCCGACCCACGAAGTACGAGCCGGTGTGCTGGTCGCCAGCCGAGGCAGCGCTGTTCCTCAAGCACTGCGCCGATCACCACGAACCGTTGACCAACCTCTTCGAATTAATCATCGGCACCGGCATGCGCAAGGGTGAGGCGCTCGCACTGCATTGGGCCGACGTCCATCTCGAAGAACACGTGCTCTTCGTGCGTCAGACGTTGTCCAACATCAACAACTCCACGCCGGTCTTCACGACGCCCAAGACCAAGAGCAGCCTCGCTTGGGTTGGACTCTCCAACCGAGTTGCCGCAGCACTCCAGAACCAAGCCGAGCGCCAGCCCGACCGCGCGATGGTGTTCACCCGACGCGGAGGACAACCACTACGGCCTGAGTACGTCCTACATCGGTTCCATCAACTCACGGAGCAGGCGGGACTGCCCAGGATCCGCGTGCACGACCTGCGTCACTTCGCCGCGACCACGATGCTCAGCTCGCAAGTTCCGCTGGCCATGGCATCCAAGACGCTGCGTCACACGACCTTGTCGACAACAACGGAGATCTACGGCCACCTGCTCCGCCACGTCGCACTCGACGCGGTGAAAGCGATCGAGACGGCGCTGAAAGAAGCCGAGGCGGCGTAGCGCGACCACTTTGCGACCACAATCGGGCAAAACGACACCAGCGGGTCTACCTCGAAGGGTAAACCCGCTGGTCATTGGCCGTCGGGACGACAGGATTTGAACCTGCGACCCCTTGACCCCCAGTCAAGTGCGCTACCAAACTGCGCCACGTCCCGGCCACACCACCGGTTTCCCGGCGTGCAGGAAGAATCCTACAACACCCTGAACAGAGATCAAAAACGGCCCCCAGCACAGGCCCGGAGCTGCGCAAACGCCAGAAATACAGCGGGGACCCGGCGTACGGGTCCCCGCGTCCCTCGGTCCGACCGATCCCCCGATCCTCGACCGACACTCAGAACTATGCGTTGGCCGAGGAGCGTGCACCACCGCCGAAAGTCGAGTCTTGTCCGTCAACCTTCGACTTACCGGGCGGTAGGACGGCCGCGACGCTGAAGCCGCCGTCGGCGCGATAGGACGTGGTCAGGGTGCCTCCGGCTAGCCGCACGCGCTCGGACAAGCCGTGCAGGCCGGCACCGCCGCCGTCGCCCAGAGACGGCAGCGAGCCAGGACCGTTCACGACGGACACGCGCACCGGCGAGGAACGATCGACGGTCACCGTCACGGCAGCGCCCGGCGCGTGTTTCGTCACGTTGGTCAGGGCTTCTTGAACCACTCGGAAGAGTGCTCGTGAGACGGCTGGCGACAGCGCCGCCTCACCTGACTCGGACAGCGTCACGGACACGCCCGCCACCCGCGCGCGATCGATCAACTCCGCCAGTGACGGGTACGACGTGTCAGAGGAGTTCAACAGGCCGAGTGCCGCGCGCATCTCGGACAGGGATTCCTTTGCCAGAGCACGCAAACGCAAGGCGGTCTCGCGCACGGCAGGATCGGCGGCGGTAGCGGCGAGCGCAGCGGACTCCACGGCGATCAAGGTGGCGTGATGGCCTACCGCGTCGTGGATTTCGCGGGCGATTCGGGCGCGCTCGGCGGCGCGGGCGGAGGTTTCCTGGGCCTCCAGTTCGGCGGCACGGGCGCGGCGGGTTTCGTACAAGGACTGGGTCAGGTCCTTGCGGGTTGTCACCAGGGCGCCCAACGCGGTGGGGGCGCCGGCCAGGCCGAACGCGAAGGCGGTGGCCAGCAGCAAGGAGCCGAGCGGGATGGTCTCGGTCAGGAGAACCGGGGCGATGGCGGCGACGGTCAGCAGGCTCACCCAGAACACCTGCACCGGGATCGACTTCTCCTTGCGGCCCAAGCGGAACTGGGCCACCAGAGCCGGCGCCCAGCCTAGGCCACCGGCTACTGCGGGGACGCACAGCAAAGAGGCCAGCCACGGCCAGCGCAGGCGCAACGGCAGCAGCAGAGATCCGCCCACGGCCGTCCACAGCGACCACGGGAACGGGCGGTCCTGGGTCAGCAGCACGACTCCCGTGGTGATGCCCACGGTGAGGACCTCGCGCACGAAAGGCTTCACCACACACCGACCTGGTGCGCGACGAGAGCCGCCTGCACCCGGTTCTCCACGCCCAGCTTGGTCAGCACGGTCGAGACGTAGCTCTTCACGGTCGCCTCGGACAGACAGAGCTCATCGGCGATCGAGTGGTTCGAGCGGCCGCCGGCCAGCAGTTCCAGGACCTGACGTTCGCGTGCCGACAGCGAGTCCAGCGAACGATTCGCGCGGAAACCACGCAGCCGGGGCAGCAGACGAGCCGTGATGCGCGGGTCCAGCACCGCCCCGCCGGCGGCGAGATCCACGACAGCGCGAACGAGAGCCTCTGGCTCGGCGTCCTTGAGCAAGAAACCCTGCGCGCCGAGATCCAGAGCTGTCGCCACGTAGTCGTCGAGGTCGAACGTGGTCAGCACGGCGATCGCGGGCGGGGTGGCCCACGTTCGCAGACGGCGGACCGCTTCCAGGCCGTCCACGCCCGGCATCTGGACGTCCACCAGCACCACGTCCGGCAAATGCGCCAGCACGACGTCGACGAGTTCGGCGCCGTCGGCGGCCTCGCCGACCACCTCGACCCGCCCGTCGGCTTCCAGGAGGACCTTCAGGCCCCGCCGCAGCAGGGCCTCGTCGTCGGCTAGGACTACTCGTACGGCCACGAAACCAACCAACCGCACCCCATGCGAAAGGGCAACTAGATCACCCAAGTCGTCACCACGCCGTCTGCGTGCACTCCGATCACGTGGGTGTCGTCGGAGGTGAAGACCAACGCGCGCAACGGCGGCCCTAGCAGCGGTAGCACGGTCACGACGCGTTGGTCCGGGATGTGCCACAGGACGACGCCGGACTTCGCAACAGTCGCGAGCATCGTGGCCTCGGCGTTGAACGCGTGCACCTGCGACACACGGCTAGAACGGTCAGTGGGTTGCGCGGCCAGCGAGGACCAGCGGCGTTCCCACGACGGTTCGTCGCCGCCGCATGCGCGCACGTACGACAACGTCACGTCGAGCGTCGGTAGTTTGCGGCCGCCCGCGGCGTCGGACAGCGTCGCGGGCGAGTAGTGCGTCAACGCCCCGAGCTGGCGGTACGTCGGCATGCCCGCGGCACGGCGCAGTGCGCGCAGGTCCGCGGCGAATCGGAGTAGCGGGCTGTCCCCTTCGTCGAGCGGGCGCTCTTGACGAGCCATGGTCACCTCCCCCGCCTCCCATTTTGTTCAGGCTTCGTCGTACAAGTCCAGGCTCGTTCCACCGAACAATGCGTTTCGGCAGTACAAAGGCGGAGAAGGCACCGAAGAACCCGCCGACGTGGAATAGGGGAACCATGTCCGACGAGTACCACCGCGACGTGCTGGACAAGCTCACCGAACTGGTGCGCGACGAGTTCCTGGAGGGGAACGACGAGGAGCTCACGGCCACGACACCGCTGATGGAGTGGGGGATCCTCAAGTCGATCGAGACCACTCGACTGGTCACATACGTGCGCACCGAATTCGGCGTACGGGTACCTCCGGCGCAAGTCACCACCGAGAACTTCCGGGACCTGGAAAGCATCGCCGGGCTCGTCACGGCATTGCGCGGGTGAGCCCGATGGAGTTCGGCACCAAAGACCGGTACCAGACAATTCGCGACGCCGGTGAATACGACTGGCAACGGCTCGGCGAACTCGGCGTGCTCGGCGCCGCGATTCCGGAAGAACACGGCGGGCTGGGCCTCGGCGCACTCGACACGGCGCTCGTGTTCGAAGCCGCCGGGTACGGCTGCAAGAACACCGGGCTGATCTTCGCGGCCGGCGCGCACCTGTTCGCCACCGCGCTGCCCATCGCCGAGTTCGGCAGCGACAGCCAGAAGAAGAAGCTGCCCCGAATGTGCGACGGCACGCTCATCGGCGCCAACGCCATGACCGAACCGGACGCGGGCTCCGACATCAGCGCGTTGAAGACCACGGCCACGCCCAAGGACCGCGGATACGTGCTCAACGGCGTGAAGAGCTTCGTCAGCAACGGACCTACCGCCGACATCATCGTCACCTACGCCGTCACGGACCCCGCGAAGGGTCACCTCGGCACCACCGGTTTCGTGGTCGACGCGGACACACCCGGTGTGATGAAAAGCGAACCGTTCAGCAAGCTCGGCATGAACGGCTGCGCGGCCGGCACCGTCGAGTTCCGCGACTGCGCGATTCCAGAAGAAGCCGTGCTGGGCAACGGAAGCGTCGTCTTCCAGCACGGCATGCTGTGGGAACGCGCGTGCCTCTTCGCGATCTACCTCGGCGTCCAGGACCGGCTGCTCGAACGCTGTCTCAAGCACGTCAAGCAGCGCAAGCAGTTCGGCAGGCGCATCAAGGAATTCCAGTCCGTCAGCAACCGCATCGTGGACATGAAGCTGCGGCTGGAAAGCGCCCGTCTGCTGCTCTACAAGGCGTGCTGGGCCATCGACACGAACGAAGACGCGGTGCTGCCCGCCGCCCTGTCCAAGCTCGCCGTCTCGCAAACGGCAGTCCAGAACGCGTTGGACGCCATCGAACTCTTCGGCGGCCGCGGCTACCAGACGGACGAAGGCATCGAGGAGCACCTCAGGGACGCCGTCGGCGGCCTGATCTTCTCCGGCACCTCGGACGTCCAACGCCAGCTCGCAGCACTGGAGCTGGGCCTGTGACCGCACTGCACCGTCTCGTAACCCAAGCCGCCCAACGCACGCCAAACGCACCCGCGATCCACGACGGCGCAACGACAACCACCTACTACGAGCTAGACGAACGCGCGAACCGCATCGCCGCAGGCCTACAAGCCCAAGGCATCACCAAAGGCGACCGCATCGTCATCCACGCCGAGAAGAGCGCGGACACCATCGCACTCATGCAAGCCGCCCTCAGAGTCGGCGCGATCTACGTCCCGGTCGCACCGAGCAACCCACCCGCACGCGTCGAAAAGATCATCAAGAGCGCACAACCGAAACTGGTCGTCACCGCCCCGCACACCGCACCAACAGCAAACAGACAACCAGAAATCCACAGCCCGCACCCGGACGACCCCGCCTACGTCCTCTACACGTCCGGATCAACGGGCGAACCCAAGGGCGTCTGCATCAGCCACCGCAACGCGCAGGCGTTCGTCACCTGGGCGGCCCAGGAAACCGGGCTGCACCAAGCCGATCGGCTCAGCAACCACGCCCCGTTCAACTTCGACCTGAGCGTGTTCGACCTCTACGGCGCCTTCCACGCGGGCGCCGCGGTCGACCTCGTCCCGAGCGACCTCGCCTACCGCCCGGCCGAGCTCACCGACTTCCTCACCACGCGCGGCATCACGGTCTGGTACTCCGTGCCATCCGCACTGCTGCTGATGATGCGCCAAGGCCTGCTCAACCGCGACAACACCCTGCGCGTCTGCATCTTCGCCGGCGAACCGTTCCCGCCGGACCAGGTGCTCGAACTCCGCAAAGCATGGCCGAACACCAGGCTGTTCAACTGGTACGGCCCGACGGAGACGAACGTCTGCACGTCGCACGAGGTGCACGACGTCGACCCGAGCCGCCCGCTGCCCATCGGAACTCCCAGCTGTGGCAACGAAGTAGAGCTCCACAACAACGAGATCGTCGTCACCGGCCCGACGGTGATGCTCGGCTACTGGGGAGAGCAACCGCAACAGGGTCCACACCGCACCGGCGACCTCGGCAGACGAACGAACGGCGTCCTCGAATACACCGGCCGCAAGGACGCGATGATCAAAATCCGCGGCCACCGGGTCGAACTCGGCGAAATCGAGACCGCACTGGCCGGCCACCCGCAGGTGAGCGCCGTGGCAGTCACCGTCAAAGGCACCGGCCTCGAAGCGAAGCTGCACGCAACAGTGGTGCCCCGCAACGACGAACGCCCGGGTCTCATCGGCCTGAAGCGGCACTGCGCCGAACGCCTGCCCAGCTACATGATCATCGATTCGCTCGCCGTGGTCGACGAACTACCGCGCACGGCGAACGGCAAGACCGACCGCAACGCACTCTCCAGGGGGACCCAGTGACGTTCTTCGGCAAGTCGACCGCCCTGTACGACGAGTGGGAGGACGAGGGCGTCTCACCGTTCTTCCCGGTGATCGAGACCAACCGCGACCACCACGTCACCACCGCCAAGCACGGTGACCTGCTCATGTTCGGCTCCTGCGACTACCTCGGCCTCTCCCAGCATCCGACCCTCAAGCAAGCCGCCATCGACGCGATCCGTGAATTCGGCACGAACACGTACGGCGCACAACTGCTCTGCGGCCGCACCAGGCTCCACGACGGCATCGAACGAACGCTCACCACGTTGTCCGGCAAGGAATCCGCGATCCTCTTCCCGTCCGGCATGGCTGCGAACCAAGCGGTGATCTCCACGATGGCAGGCGACGAGGACGTCATCCTCTGCGACCGCACCGCCCACATCTCGATCTACATGGGCAGCTGGCTGTCCGGCGCCGAGCTCAGGACCTTCCCGCACAACAACGTGAAGAAGCTGGAAACGCTGCTGCGCAAGGAGAAGGACAAGCGCCGGAGGGTCATCCTGGTCGACGGCCTCTACAGCGCCGACGGAGACTTCGCACCACTGAAGGAGATCACCGAGCTGGCCCAAGAACACAACGCACAGGTCGTCGTCGACGAAGCACACTCGTTCGGCGCGATCGGACCGAACGGCCTGGGCGTGGCCGACCACTTCGGCGTGCTGGACAAGATCGACGCCCTGGTGGGCACGATGAGCAAGGCACTCGGCAGCGTCGGCGGTTTCGTGCTCACGAACCAGGAAACCGAACGGCAGCTGCGCTACCTCGCCCCGAGCTACACCAGCTCACGCGGCAGCGCCCCCGGCGTCGCGGCAGCCAGCCTCGCGTCGCTCGAGCTGATCACCGAACAAGGCGCGCAGCTGAGGAAACAGCTCGACGACAACGTCAAGCACATCATCGACGGCCTGACCGGCGCCGGACTGAACCTGATGCGCACGACCAGCCACATCGTCCCGGTGCAGATCGGCGACGAGCACAAGACCGTGGCCGTCTCGAACTGGCTGATGGACCACGGCATCTTCGTCGGCACGTTCGTCCACCCGCACGTGCCGGCCGGGGAAGGCAGGCTGCGCATCGGCGTGACCAGCACGCACACTCAGAACGAATGCGCGCTGCTGGTCGAACGCCTCACCGAAGCGAAGAACAAGTTCTCGCTGTAGGAACTACTTCTTGCCCGAACCGGCCTTCTTCTTCTCGCGCACGCGCACGGAGATCCGGACCGGGCTGCCCTCGAACCCGAACTCCTCACGCAGCCTGCGCTCGATGAACCGCCGGTACGACGCCTCCAGGAACCCGGTCGTGAACAGCACGAACGTCGGCGGCCGGGTCGAGGCCTGCGTCGCGAACAGCACCTTCGGCTGCTTGCCACCACGCACCGGCGGCGGCGTCGCGGCGATCAGGTCCGACAGCCACTGGTTCAGGCGACCGGTCGGCACGCGGGTGTCCCACGAGTTCAACGCGGTGCGCAAGGCGGGCGCCAGCTTGTGGACGGCGCGGCCGGTCAGGGCCGAGATGTTGACCTTGTCGGCCCACGGCACGCGCACGAGGCCGCGTTCGAGCTCGCGGACCATCTCGTTGCGGCGGTCCTCGTCGACCAGGTCCCACTTGTTGAACGCGAGCACGCACGCGCGGCCCGACTCGACGACCATCGTCAGCACGCGCAGGTCCTGCTCGGACAACGGCTCGTGCGCGTCCAGCAGCACGACCGCGACCTCGGCGGTCTCGATCGCGGACTTGGTGCGCAGCGAGGCGTAGTACTCGGCGCCGCTCTCGAACTTCACCCGCTTGCGCAGGCCCGCGGTGTCGACGAAGCGCCAGATCTCGCCGTCCAGCTCGACCAGCGAGTCGACCGGGTCAACGGTCGTGCCGGCGACCGAGTCGACGACCGAGCGGTTCTCGCCGGTCAGGCGGTTCAGCAGCGACGACTTGCCCACGTTGGGCTTGCCCACCAACGCCACTCGCCGCGGGCCACCGGCACCGCCGCGGAAGTCGTCGCGCGGGGTCTCCGGCAGCTTCGCCAGGATCGTGTCGAGCAGGTCACCCGAGCCGCGGCCGTGCAGACCGGACACCGGGTACGGCTCGCCGAGACCCAGCGACCACAGCGACGCGATGTCGGCCATCAGGCGGTCGTCGTCCACCTTGGACGCGCACAGGATCACCGGCTTCTTCGACCGGCGCAGCACCTTCGCGACGGCCTCCTCGGTGGTCGTCGCGCCGACTGTCGCGTCCACGACCACGAGGATCACGTCCGCGGTCGCCATCGCGAGCTCGGCCTGCGCGGCCACAGAGGCCTGCAGACCCTGCGCGTCCGGCTCCCAGCCGCCCGTGTCGACCACGGTGAACTTGCGGCCGTTCCACAGCGCGTCGTACGCGACTCGGTCACGCGTCACGCCAGGCACGTCCTGCACCACGGCCTCACGACGGCCGATGATGCGGTTGACCAGCGTGGACTTGCCGACGTTCGGCCGCCCGACCACCGCGAGCACCGGTTGTGGCGGCGCGGCCTCCTCGCCGTCCTCCGAAAGGTCGTCGAAGGCTGACCAGTCGGCCTCGTCCTCCCAGGTGCCGTCCAGGTCCGTCATCGTCTTCCCTCACTCACACGAAGTCCATCTAGTTCGGCGACCAGTGTCGCCAGGCGGTCGCGCACCTGCTCGGTGGCAACGCCGAGTGCGGCCTTCCCCTTCCCCTCGGGAAGGTGGAACGGCTCACCTATCAGCACGTCGACCTCGGGCCGCCAGCCCTTGGCCTCGAAAGTCCCGCGGCACGCGACCGGCAGCACCACCGCGCCGCCGACCCGCGCCAGCCACGCCGCGCCGTTCTGCGCCGAGGCCACGTCGCCCTCGCCGCGCGTGCCCTCGGGAAAGATCCCGATCACGCCACCGGCCTTGAGCACGGCCAACGCGCTGGTCAGCGCAGTGCGATCGGCTTCTCCCCGCTTGACGGGGATCTGTCCGATCTTGAGAAGCAGGTAGCCCACGAGGCCTTTGAACATCTCCTGCTTGATCAGAAACGTCACGCGCCGGGGCACGACACCGAACAGGATCGGTCCATCAGCCATCGAGCTGTGGTTGGCGACGACGACCACGCCGCCGCTCAAGGGTACGCGGTCGCGGCCGTGCACCCGAATCCGGAACTGCCACGCGTACGGCACGCGCGCGATCCAGCGTCCGAAGTCGAAGAGCCACCCCAGACTCCCGGAGGGAACGCTCACCCGGTCACCCTCAGCCCGCGCCGTTCCACGAGGTCGAGCAGCGCGCCGATGGTCCCGGCGAGATCGAGCTCGGTGTTGTCGAGCACGACCGCGTCCGAAGCGGCCTTCAACGGCGACACCGCGCGCGACGAGTCGTAGTTGTCGCGCCGCTGCACGTCCTTCAGCACGGCGTCCAAAGTGGACGCACGGCCGGCCGCGTTGTCCTGCTTGGTCCGCCGCGAGGCCCGCGCGTCCTCGGAAGCCGTCAGGTACACCTTCAGCGGCGCGTCCGGCGACACGACCGTGCCGATGTCCCGTCCCTCGACGACGATGCCCCCGACGTGGTCCACGGCGTCCGCGATGATCGCCCGCTGCTGCGCCACGAGCAGCTCCCGCACGTGCGCGGTGGCCGACACCGGCGACACGGCCAGCGTCACCTCGGGCCCGCGGATCTCGACCGACACGTCGTCGCCGTCCAGCGTGATCCCGGGCTTCGCGGGATCGATGCCCACGACGAGCTTCGCGCCATCGGCCACGGCGACGACCGCGGCCTCGTCCGTCGGGTCGACCCCGGCCCGCAGCACCGCCACCGTGATCGCCCGGTACATCGAGCCGGTGTCGAGGTAGCGCGCGTCCAGCGCCATCGCGAGGCGCTTCGCGACGGTGGACTTGCCGGTGCCGGACGGTCCGTCGAGTGCCACCACACCGCGCAACTGACCCTGGCCCACCACAGCTCCCTCCGAGACGCCCACGACCCACATTGTGCCTGGTGCGGACGCTCACACCGGCAGCGGGAGTCAGAGCAGCCCCAGCAGCTCCGGATGATCGGCCAGCAACTCCCGCAGGACCTGCCGCGGCCGGGGGTCGTGCAACGCCATCATCACCCGCGCGTACGTGACCTCGTCCACCACTCCGGACCGCGCCGCCGCCGTCACCGCCGCCGCGAAGTCGTCGTGTTCCCGGTGCACGATCACGTCCCCGTGCACCGCCCCGGTCTGCAGCACCACGCCGTTGACGTCGCCCGACACGACGTTGTGGATCTGGCCGGTACGGCCATCCGACGACGGCAGCGCGGCGACCACCGCGAGTGCGAACGCCGCTGCCGGATCAGCGGTGCCGATGCCTCGCACCACAAGAGTGGGCGTCGCGTCGTGCAGGTGACCCGCGCCGGCCAGGCCCGCGCTCTCCATGTCGACGGCCACGGCGTCGTTGTAGACAGTATGCAGTCGACTCTCGAGTGCCGCGCCGGGCGCGAGCAGGACCTCCCCCGCCGCGATCGGCTGGAACTGCACCCGTGCGCCGGTGAACGACCTGGCGACGTGCCGGGCCAGCTGTTCGAGGCGGTGCGGCGCCTCCCAGGCACGCGGCCGGGCCTGGAACCCCGACGCGTCCTCCCGGCCGCCCTCGTAGGCGTAGATCCGGGTCGCGACGACCACGTCGCCCGGCTCCAGCCACGACCGCAACGGGCCCGCCTCGCCCACGAAGAACACGGCGGCAGGGGCGAACTCCGTGATCGCCCGCTCGGTCACCGCCGCGACGGCGTGGTTCCCCGTGCCCGTCAGCCCCAGCGCGACCGAACCGGACACCTCGAACAACGTGCCCGCCGGACCCGAGTGCAGCTCCAAATCCGGCAGCAGCGCGCGCACTGCGCCGTACGCGGCCTCTGTCGCCGTCAGCACGACGATCACGCGGTCACCTCCAAAGAAGATGCCCGAGAACGCAGCAGCGCCGGGTGCAACAAGGACGCGGGCCCGCGCCGGTACAGCTCCGCCGGACGGCCTCCCTGCCGCAGCGTCTTCTCCCCCGTCGGCACCAGGAACCCGTCCGCCCCGGTCACCTTCCGGTGGAAGTTGCGCGGTTCGAGCTGCTCACCCCACACGATCTCGTACACCCGCCGCAGCTCCGTGACGGTGAACTCGGCCGGGCAGAACGCGGTGGCCAACGTCGTGTATTCGAGCTTGCCGCGCGCCCGTTCCACCGCGTCCGAGATGATCCGCGAGTGGTCGAACGCGAGCGGACCATCCAAAGCCTCCGCGACCGGCACCCACCGCGCTACGTCCGCGTCGCCACCCGCCCGCGGCACGGGCAGGTTCGGCACCACGGCCAGGTAGCAGACCGTGATCACGCGGCGGCGGGGATCGCGGTCCGGGGTGCCGTAGGTGCGCAGCTGTTCGAGATGAAGATCCTCAGCGGCTAAACCGGTCTCCTCCGCGAGCTCCCTGACCGCCGCGCCGTCGATGTCCTCGCGCGCCGACGCGAGGAAGCCACCCGGCAGCGCCAGCGCTCCCCGGAACGGCTCTATCCCGCGCTCCACCAGCAGGATCTGCAGCTGCTCCGCGCGGACGGTGAGCACTGCGAGATCAACGGCCACGGCCACGTCCGGGATCGTCCACTCCTCCTCGGTCATCCTCCGAGACTAACCCACTATCCGTCAGATTGACGGAAACTCGTACCGTCGGCTACCTTCTTCGCACTCGGATCCAAACGAGCGGAGCCCGCCCATGATCGTGATGCTCACCGCGCTCGAAGTGGAGTACGCCGCAGTGCGCGCGCACCTGTCCGGCATCACCACTCACCACCACGCGTCCGGCACGTTGTTCGAGATCGGCCACGCGGGCGGCTGCGAGGTCGCCCTCGCACTGACCGGCATGGGCAACACCGGCGCCGCCACCCTCACCGAGCGCGCGATCACCGAGTTCGAACCGGACGTCGTCATGTTCGTCGGCGTCGCCGGCGGGCTGGCCACCTGGCTGGAGCTCGGTGACGTCGTGGTCGCCACGCGCGTCTACGGCTACCACGGCGGGCGGGAGACCGCGGAGGAGTTCCGGGCGCGGCCGCGTGCCTGGGAGCTCCAGCACCACGTGGAGCAGCTCGCCCGGCACGTCGCCCGGTCGTTTTCCGGCCCTCGCGTGGAATTCCAGCCGATCGCGGCCGGCGAGGTGGTGCTCAACTCGACCAGCGCGCCGCTCGCCAGGCAGATCAACCGCCACTACGACGACGCCGTCGCGGTCGAGATGGAGAGCGCCGGTGTCGCCAATGCCGCACACCTGAACATGGCGACCCCGACGGTCACCGTGCGCGGCATCAGCGATCTCGTCGACGGCAAGGACGCCTCAGATCGGCAGGGCTGGCAACCGATCGCGGCCGCCAACGCCGCGAAGTTCGCCGTCGCGCTCGCCGGAGCACTGAGTACACCTCGGACGGAATCCCGCCGCAGCAAGGGAAAGGCACAACCCGTGGGTGACACGGTCTTCAACAACTACGGCAGCGTCGGCAACCAGGTCGGTACGAACAACGGCACGATCAACGTGTCACAGAATCAAGCCCGCGAGCGATTGAACGACCTGACAACGGTCGTAGTGCGCGCGCATCAGGCCGACCAGCTCGACCAGGACCTGTTCACGGCCGCCATGGTGGCCCTCGACGAAGCCCGCAACACCACCGGACCGCTCGACCTCCGCCGCATCAAGGCGCTGCTCGGCGGGATCCCCGCCGTGCGCCCGGTGCTCGACTCCATTGTGGACTCTTTATGACCCCGCCGCACAGCACCACCATGAACAACGAGGGCGACGTCGAGACGCAGGTCGGCGTCAACAACGGCGTAATCCACAAAACGTCCATCTACAACAACAACACCGGCGAACCGCCCGAGACGAAGTTCGAGAACGCGCTCACCTACCTGCGGGGCGGCCAGCCGCGCGAGGCGGAGGGCCTGCTCGAACAGGTGCGGCAGGCAGGCCTGGTGTCCGCGCGCTTCTACTACTACTTCGTGCTCACGATCCTGAGCGACCGCACGCTGAACGAGCTGCCGCCGCGTGAGTTCAACAAGATCGTCTCGGCGTTGTCGGCGGCCTCCGTGCAGCCGGAGGAACCGGGCGGCTACCGCGAGGCGCTGCAGGTGATCGAGCGCCTGATGACCTACATCGAACGGCAGGACCGCGCGGCCGAGCCGAGCGATGCCGAGCTCGACGGTGCGGCCGCGGACTTCCGCGACCTCCCGGAGGCGCGCCAGGACGAGATCGCCCGGCACCTCGACATGATCCTCGACGGCGCGGTGCAGGACGAGCTCGACGCCTCGATCGCGGCCATCGCCTCGCGCCGCCGGATGGACAACCGCCGGGAGAACCGGGTGTGGCTGTACTTCCAGCCCGACCCGGCCCCGCCGCTGCTCGCCGAGCCGTCGAAGCAGAAGATCGACTTCCGGAACTGGGCGATGTTCGTGCTGGGCGGGCTCGCCGCGTTGTGGGGCCTGGTGGAGGTGATCGGGTTCGCCACCGGGCCAACGCCCGTCGAGTCCGTCGCGGCGCTGTGGATCTCGCTGCTCCTGGTACTGGGCGGCGGTTTCCTGTTCGTCTGGTTCCGCATCCAGGCGAAGTCCTTCGACCTGCGCCGCGGCGTGCGCGAGGCCCGTTTCCTCGGCAGGCACGACGGCCCGCCCCGCGGCGTCGCGGTGGGGAAGATCGAGGACATCACGTGGCAGGTCCACGCGAAGTTCGCGGACGAGCGGCCACCCAAGCGCAAGACCAACCGTTACGAGAACAACGGCCACGACGACCCGAACCGGCCGGACTGGGACCGTGACACCGCGGGCCTGATGGAGTCGATGATCGACTGGTTCGTCCGGATCTACGGCCCCACGAAGACCACGCCGGCCGGGCTCACCTGGCTGATCGGCTGGCACGTCCGCCGGGTCAAGGACGACTGGGAGGCGGGCAAGCTCACCGACTTCCGCACCGAGCTGAAAACTCCGTGGTACGCCAAGGTTCTGGCACCGATCGGCGTCGTGCTCGTGGTGCTGCTCACCCTGTCGCTCGCCGGACAGGGTGCGGCGGGGGCGGCGATCCTGCTCGGCGGAGGGATCATCGTCGGCGGCATCGGCGCGATCCAGGTGCTGTCGCTGCTGCAGGTGCGCGCGAAGCTGCGGACCGAGTACGCCGCGCTGCTGCACGAGGAGGAGCAGGCCTACCAGGGCTGGCTCGACCTGCTGCGCGACCGCCCGCTGGACGACGAGATCGCCTACTGGCTGCGGTACGACGTGCTGCACCTCAAGTCACGGGCGATGCGCCGGACCCAGTTGTCCAGCAAGGACATCATCTGCCACGTCGAGCTGACGGAGGGCGCGCCCGGTGCGCTGCGGGCGCGCGACCGGATGGCGCCGGTCCGCTACTCGAAGTACTACGTCAAGATCTTCCTGCTGACCGACGGCGGCGTGAACGAGACCGAGTACGAGCTGGACTTCTACAACGGCACCGTGCGCGACCCGCTCGACACGTCGTTCCGCTACGACGCGGTGGCCTCGGCCCGGCTGGCCGAGGTGAGCGTCCAGTTCGCCGGCAACCGCAGGCACATCGCGTTGCTGGACAACAGCGTGCGGTACGGCGACCAGTTCGTCTTCCAGCAGTCGCTGCGACTGTCCCTCATGGACGGTCAGGTGATCGACGTGCTGGTCGAGGACTTCAAGGGCATGACCGACGACTCCGAGGACACGACGAAGCTGCGCGAGATCGCCCAGGCGGCCTCCGGTGTGCAGAGCGCGTTGCACATCCTCCAGGCCGTCGCGCGCGAGGGCAGGGAGTGGATCCAGCGGCAGCGTGACCGGCGCCGGCGCTGGTGGGACGATTACCACGAGAAGGCCGCGCGCGAGATCGAGAGCGGCTGGCAGCGTCGCAAGGAGATCGGGTGATCGATCCGCGCAAGCTCGTGAAGCGGCTGCCGGTCGCCGACACGCTGCTCGACCGCCGGGCTTATGCCGGCGCGGGCGGCGACCGGCGGGCGGCACTGCTGAACGCCTTGGTGCCGCTGGAGTCCCTCGGCTCGTCGCTGACGTTCGCGGTGACTCCAGCACATCCGGCAGTCCTGTCGTGGCCGGTCAGACTGCCGCCCCTGACCGCGTTGCTGGCGCCCGGCACGCCGCTGACGGGCGCGCAGGTCGTCGTGCACACCGAACCGTCCGCGGCGAACAGGTGGACCTGGATCTCGGTCAGCTCACCGGACCTCGCCACCGCCTCCGGGTGGACTCGCGACGTACTGGCGCAGCACGGGTTCACGGCTGTGCAACTCGATCGGGACGGGGTGCTCGACGCGGTCGCCCTGATCGCCGGGCTGGACGGCGGCACGGCCTCGACAAAGCTGATCGAACGCGGTTTCGACTCGTGCACCATGGGTTCCGGTGTGCACGCGTGCTTCACCTGGTCTTCGGCACCTGTCCTGGAAGCCCTCACCCAGTTGCCCTCGGTGCGGGCCACCGTCGGCGTCCGGCTGGCTCGGGCAGGCGGCGAGTTCGTGGCGGAACGGGTGCTCAAGCTCAGCGCACCAGACCCCAAGTCGCTGCTCTCCGCCGGGACGTGGCTCGCCCAGGTGCCGTTGACCCGCCTGAACGGCCACCACGCCTCCGCCGCCGCCACCACCGTGCCGGTCTGCGTGCCGCCGGTCTGGCCGTCTCAACGCGCCTGGACTCACATCGAACCCGCGGCTGTGGCCGGGCAGTCGGCCGCGTGGACCGGCAGCGCGGGGATCGTGCTCGGCTGGGACGTGGTCCGGCAGACACACGCGCCGCTGCGCCTGTTCCAGGAGCGCCCGGTGACCGGCGTCGTCAGCAGTCCCCGCCTGGCCCACCTGATCGCGGCCCGTGCGGTGAGCTGCGGCGCCGCGGTCACCGTGCAGGGTCCGCACCCGTGGCGCGGCCCGTTCGGTCACGCCGCGCCCGGCCCGCCGGCCCTGGCCTCGGGCACGCCACGGCAACCGCATCTGCTGGTCGTCGACCGTCCCTCCGCCCTGCCTTCCTTCGAGGGCATTTCGGGGTCGCACCACGCGGTGCTGGTGGTGGCCGATCCGCTCGGGCCGGAGCACGTGCCGTTGCTCGACGTGGCCGATCTCGTGGTCGTGGGTGAGCTGTCCACTCCTCAGCAGGCGTTGCTGCGGGGTGTGTTCAGCGGGTGGCTGGACGAGCTGTCGCCGGTGCCGGGTGAGGTGACGGTGCTCAGTCACGGGGTGGCGGCGCGGGTCGGGATCACGCTCACCGGGCCGGAACAACACCTGCTGAGCTGAGCGTCAGTGGTTGAGATCGGTCCTGAGCGCCGCCGCCCCGCGCAGGTAGACGTGCTTCACCGACGACCGCGGCAGGTCCGTCTCCACGTGCGCGAGCAGCCTGATCACGCGCGGCATCGCACCGGGCACCGCGATCTCCGTGGCCGACAGCAGCGGCACGTCCGAAAGCCCCGCCTGGCGTGCCGCGTAGGCGGGGAACTCGGACGTCAGGTCGGGTGTGGCGGTGAGCACGACGCTGATCAGGTCCTCGGCTGTCAGGCTGTTGCGCGAGAGCACCTCTCGCACCAGCTCCGCCGTCGCTTCCAGCACCAGGTCGCGCGAGTCCGCGTCGATCTGCGTGGCACCCCTGATCGCTCGTACCGCCATGCAACCGACCCTAGCGCGATGAAGCCGCGGGTGCGCGGACCACTGACTGCCCCCCAATCGTCCTCATAGGACCGGGAAGCATCACGTGTCGACCACGATGTTGGGATACTGCAGGGTGAGACCGAGCAGGTTCACGACGTACACGGCCCACCCTCCGCCGAGCAGCACCAGCCGGCGCTCCCTCAGTCCGGTCGCGGTCTCGATCAGCACGTGCAGCCCGGTCGACCCGATGAACGTCAGGTCGGTGAAGTCGATCACGACATCACCCAGACCGTCCCCGAACGCGCAGGCCAGAGCGAGCTCTGACCGCAGCAGATCGCTGGTGTTCAGGTCGACCTCGCCGAGCAGCGTCACCACCGCGCCGCGGCGACGCACCTCCAGCAGGACTGGTTCGGATTCCATCGTGTGTGCCTCAAGAGTCGGGAGACAGCAGGTCGCGCACCGCCGCGAGCACGCGCAGTGGATGCGCCGGTTTCGGTAAGTAAGCATCGGCAACGTGAGTGGCCGGCTCGATCGCCGAAACGGCTACAACCGGCACTCCGAACGTCCGTGCGACGGCTGCGAACCGCGTCCCCTCACCATGAGACGTCAGCAGGTCCACGATCGCCAGTGCCGGAGGACTCTCCAGCACCGACTCCGCGGCGGCGACGGAGGCCACGAGCGTCACGTCGTAGCCCTCGGCGTGCAGGAACGCGGCCAGCGACTGGCCGGAGAACCTGTCGCCGTCCACGAGCAGCACGCGCGGGCGTCCCGATGGCGCGGGCAGGTCCGGGACGCCCGCACGTGACCAGACCCGGACGAGCGCTCGCACGACCGTTCCGGGCCAGGTGGGTTTGCCGGGCCGCACCTGCACCTCGTCGGCGATGCCGAACAGCAGCCGCAGCCCCAGCGGCCGGGCAGAGGACCCGGCTTCGAGGTCGAACACCCCGTCGTCCTCGATGGTCAGCAACACCGCGTGATCACGCGGCTCCCACGTCACCCCGACGATGGACGCCCCGCCGCGTTGCACCGCGTTGTCCGCCGCCTCGGACACCGCCAGCAGCACATCGCGCGCGTCGTCCCCGTTCAGCCCCGACTCACCGGCGAGATCGCGCACGAAGGCCCGGATCTCCGGCAACGACCCCGGAACCGCCGGAAACCACCGGGACTGCGCGCTCATCACGCGGCATACAACGGAGCCGCCAGCAACGGCGTGATCAGCTCCCTCAGTCTCGTAGCGCGACGTCTGTCCGCTTCCTCGTGCAACGGCTCCAGCTTCTTGCGCATCCGTGCCGACAGAACATCCCCGGACTGCATGACGGCCAGTGCCGCGACCGCCGCCGCCTCGTCCGCATCTCCCTCCACGAGATGGTTGAGCGACAACGCGATGAGAGCGAACGCCCTGCTGCGCGCCATGTCGTCGCGATATCCCTGCACAGCCTGCCCCAACGACGTGATGGCCGGCCGCGCGAAACTTCCGTCCACCGTCCGTCCGAGCGTCGTGTACACAGCACCCGTGATGCCCGCGAGGTCGTGCACGTCGAAGAACGCCGCCCACGGCGCCGCACCGTCCACATCCGCGCGTGCGAACTCGTCGTGCGCACGGCCCAGCATCGCCAGCGCGGGCACTCGCTGCCCCAACTCCGCGTAGCACCAGGCCTGGTTCGCGGCCAGGATCGCGTTCGTGTGATGACTGTTCGCGACGAGTCCGGCCAGCCGGAACATGCCGAGCGCCTCGGCGGGTCCACCGTGGTGCAGGTGGACCCGCCCCATCCGATAGCGGGTGTTCGCCACCAGATCACCGTCCTGGGCGAAGTTCAGGGCGAGATGGAAGTGGCGGTGCGCGGACCCACCGAGCCCGGCGTCGAAGGCGGTCCAGCCCGCGAGGGCGTGCAGTTCCGCGATGGCATTGCTGAAATCGCGGCGTACCGCGGCACTGGCCGAGTGCGCGAACGCCTTGTCACACCACGACAACAGGGCCTGCACCTGGGTGCGGCACGACCCTCCGCCGTAGCGGTAGTCGACCGCGCGCAACGCCGCCGTCATCGCCCTCAGATGCCTGACGTGCACAAGTCCGATCTTGGAATGTGGCGGCGGCAACGAGGGTGACCCGTCATCGAGCATGAGCTGAAGTCTCATCGCGCCGTTGATCGCTCAACAGGGCCGAAGGAATCGGCCGGGCAGGGCCCTACGGTTGCAGGTCGGCCAACAGCAGCCCACTGCGCGGCTTCGGCGTGAAATACGTGCTCTTGCGCGGCATTTTGGTGCCTGCCAGCACTTCCGCGAGCGGTACCGGCGCGATCAGCAGCACCGCTTCGGCCTCCACCGAAGCGTCCACAACGGGCCGCACACAAGGACTTTCGGGGTCCAGCCCGAGTGCCGCGTCCAGCAGCAACGACTCCACCACGGCGTGGTCGATCCCTTGTCCCGCAGGAAGTTCGACCCGCAACACCTCGTCAGCGCACCGCACCACGACCACACCGGGCTCCGGCTCGACCACGTATGGCAACGATGACACCGTCAGCCCGACCCGTTCCCACGCCGTCACCAGATCGGACGCACCCAACCCGGTGCCGACGATGGCGCGGTGGATCGGCCCGACCCGCAGCCCCGGCCCGGACGTCACCAGCGCCAGCAACCCGGACAGCCCTGCCGACCGCGCCGCCGCCACCCGGTGGTTCCCGTCCGCCACGAGCAGCGGATGCGCACCGGCGGCCTCGAGGAACGCGTCCTGCAACGAACCCGGCCCCACGAGCCACACCCAGTGCCTGCGCCCACCGGAGTCCACAAGCGACACAGCGGGTTCGTCCGTCATGCCGAGCACCAGCGACGTCAGCCCGTCGCGCCCAAAGGAATTCAATCCAGTGATCGGAATGAGCATGGCCGCACTCGTCGCACACCCCAACGAAGCCAGCACCTGACCACGTTCGGCGACCACGTCCGGATAGACGTCCTCGGTGTGCGAAATCGCGTCCGGGTCGACGAGGCACAACAACCCGCACGCCGTGCCGTCCGGTCCGTCCACCCGGTACGGCGCGACCACGTCCGTCACCTCGCGGTACGCCCGCCGGATCAACGCCGCGAGCTCGGCCCTCGCGTGAGGCAGCGCGTCGAGCAGCCCCACCCCCGCGGCCAGCGCGGCCGGCGTGCGGTGAGGGTGCTGCACGGCCAGCAACGTGCCGTGCGGGGCTCTCGCGAGCGCGCCGATGACCTGTCCGGGTTCGGCGAACTCGTCGACGTCCGGGCCGGGCACGCGGTCGCGCACCACCCACCCTCGTCGCACTGGGCGTACTCGCAGAGTCATCCCAGTATCATGATCTGTGTGAACGTAGAGATCACGCCCCTTCCGGGTATCGGAACGCGCCAGGACTTCATGATCCGCGCCGGACGCCGCGTCGGCGTGATCACCTACCGGGACGGCCGGTTCGAGCTGATCCTCTCCAAAGCGAGCGATCCCGACTCCTGCGCCGCCTCGATACCCCTCTCACCGGAAGAGGCGAGCACGCTCGCGGGCCTGCTCGGCGCGCCGCAGCTCGTCGCCCACCTGCGCGAGGAGCACCGCGACATCGCGGGCATCACCACGCGTCAGCTGCCGGTCACCGCGTTCGCGAACCACTCCCTGGGCGAGACCGCTCTGCGCACGAGGACCGGTGTGTCCATCGTGGCCGTCGTGCGCTCGGGCAACGCGCATCCGTCACCCGGCCCCGACTTCCTCTTCGAGAACGGCGACCTCGCTGTCGTCGTCGGCACCGTGGACGGCCTCGACGCCGCCGCGCAGATCCTCCACGGCGGTTAAGCACAGTGCACGAGACAACTCTCGCCATGATCCAACTGGGTGGCGTGTTCTTCGGTCTTGGTCTTCTGGGTCGCGTCGCCCGCCGGATCGGCATCTCGCCGATCCCTCTCTACCTGATCGGCGGTCTCGCGTTCGGCTCCGGCGGTTTCGTGCCGTTACACGGAATCGACGAGTTCACGCACATCGCCAGCGAGATCGGCGTGGTGCTGCTGCTCCTGCTCCTCGGCCTGGAGTACTCGGCGTCCGAGCTCACCACGGGTCTGAAGCGCTCGTGGATGGCGGGCGTGCTCGACCTCGTCCTCAACTCCGCGCCGGGCGCGATCGCGGCGTTGCTGCTGGGCTGGGGCCCGATCGCGGCGCTGGCGATGGCCGGCGTCACCTACATCTCGTCGTCCGGCATCGTCGCGAAGGTGCTCGGCGACCTGGGTCGCCTCGGTAACCGCGAGACGCCGGTCGTGCTGTCCGTGCTCGTGTTCGAAGACCTCGCGATGGCCGTCTACCTGCCTGTGCTCACCGCGGTTCTGTCGGGCGTGAGCTTCCTCGGCGGGCTCACGTCGGTCGGCATCTCGCTGCTCGCCATCACGGTGGTCCTGGTGGTGGCGCTCAAGTACGGCCGGTTCATCTCGGCCATTGTGGACAGTCCGGACCACGAGGTCTTCCTGCTCAAGCTGCTCGGCTCAGCGCTGCTCGTCGCCGGCGTCGCCTCACAGTTGCAGGTGTCGGCGGCGGTCGGCGCGTTCCTGCTCGGCATCGCGATCTCCGGCTCGACGGCCGAGAACGCCACCCGCCTGCTCGAACCGCTCCGGGACCTGTTCGCCGCGATGTTCTTCGTCGTCTTCGGCCTCAACACCCACCCGAAGTCGATTCCACCTGTTCTTGGAATCGCACTGGCCCTCGCCGCCATCACGACCGTCACCAAGGTCATCACGGGCTGGTGGGCCGCCAGACGGCAGGGCATCGGCAAGCTGGGCCGCATGCGGGCGGGCGCGGCTCTCGTGGCGCGCGGCGAGTTCTCCATCGTCATCGCGGGCCTGGCCGTGGCGTCTGGTCAGGTGGACGAGCGGCTGGCCGCCCTGGCGACCGCCTACGTGCTGCTGATGGCCGTCCTGGGGCCGATCGCGGCCAAGTACGTTGAGCCAATCGGGGAATTCTTTCAGCGCAGACGCCAATTGGCCTGAAACAAGAGCCCCGAAGTGACGACTCTCTAGTGAGAGCTACGAGAGTGGGGCGAACGTCATGACCGATCCCGTGGAAGAGGAGTTCACCGGCCGTTTCCTGGTGCTGCTGCAGGAAGACGCCATCGATGAGGGGGTGGCCGAGCTCGGCGCGATCGCCGGGTTCGACCCGAACAGCGGCGACCTCGACCCGGACACCGTCCAGGTGTTCCCGGAACTGGGCGTCGCGGTGGTGTCCGCGGACCCGAACCTCCTGACCGAGCTGAACGGCGCCGCCGAGCGCCCCGGCCCGGTCCAGATCGTCGAACCGGAACGCGTCGTGCACCTCTTCGACGCCGCACGGGAGGAAGAAGAACCATCCGCCGAGGCCGACGAGTCCGTGCTGACCTGGGGCCTGCAGGCCGTGGGCGCCGACATCAGCACGGCCACCGGCAAGGGCGTGAAGATCGCCGTGCTGGACACCGGCTTCGAGAAGAACCACCCGGACTTCGCCGGCCGCACCATCACCACGAAGTCGTTCATCACGGGAGAGGACGTCCAGGACGGCCACGGCCACGGCACGCACTGCATCGGCACCTCCGCGGGCCCGCGCAAGCCCGCCACGGCGCCCGGCTACGGCATCGCCTACGAGGCCGAGATCTTCGCGGGCAAGGTCCTGTCCAACGCGGGCTCCGGCTCCGACGGCGGCATCCTCGCGGGCATCGACTGGGCGGTCTCCAACGGCGTCGCGGTCATCTCGATGTCCCTGGGCGCCGACGTCTCCCCCGGCACTCCCTATTCACAGATCTACGAGACCGTCGCCCAGCGCGCCATGGCCAAGGGCACGCTCATCGTCGCGGCGGCGGGCAACGCCTCCAGCCGCCCGGCGAAGGTCGCCCCGGTGGGCCACCCGGCCCGTTGCCCGTCCATCATCGCCGTGGCGGCGATCGACGTGAACCGCGCCATCGCGTTCTTCTCCTCCGGCACGGTCGACAAGATCGGCCAGATCGACGTGGCGGGCCCCGGCGTGGACGTCTACTCCTCCTTCAAGCTCCCGGAGAAGTACGCCCGCCTGCGCGGCACCTCCATGGCCACCCCGCACGCGGCGGGCGTGGCAGTCCTGATCGCCGAGAAGACGGGCGCCCGAGGCTTCGAACTCTGGGCCCGCCTGGCCCTCACCGCCCTGCGCCTGCCCCTCCCGTCCACCGACGTCGGCGGTGGGCTAGTCCAGGCGCCATGACCACTTCGGTGGACCAGGTGATGGTCTCCGTGACCGAAGGCAGCCTCCCGAAGGTCCTGGACGACCTGCGGGAGGCCGGCCTGGTCGTCGACACGGTCCTGGAGGCCCTGGGCGTGGTGACCGGCACGGTCGAGGTCCGCTCGATCCCCGCACTGCAGTCCGTGCCAGGCGTCATCGACGTAGAACGACAGTGGCGCGTGCAGCTCCCGCCGTACTAGCTAGGCTCTCCGTCGACCCCATTGCCGCCTGATCGAACAAGTGTTCTAGCATGTGCGGCGGGTCACGTCGTTGCGGAGAGAGGAACCTGATCGTGTCGGACACGCTCACCGAGGTCGAGGCAGTCGAGGAGACCGTCGTGGAGGAAACCCCCGCGCCGGCCCCCGAGGCCGAGGCTGCGAAGCCGGTAGAGGCTCCGGCTCCCAAGGCCGAGAAGCCGAAGCCCGCCGCCCGCGCCAAGAGCACGGCGAAGAAGACCCGCACCGTGGAGCTCACCCTCACGGTCACGGGCACCGCCGAGGGCGAATGGCAGGCCGACCTGGTCCACGGCACGCAGCGCGTCGTGTCGGGCCTGGTGATCCCGGCGATCGCCGTGGCCAAGGCAGCCAAGGAACTGCACGAGGACATCGCAGAGGGCATCGAGGGCGTCCTGGAGGCGGCCCGCGACCAGCACCGCACCCGCATGGAGGAGCTCGAGGCCGAGCTCGCCAAGGTGAAGGCGCAGCTGGCCGAGCTCTCCGAGTAACACCAGCACGGCAAAAGGGGCGGCCCGCCGAGTGCGGACCGCCCCTTTTGCCGTGCTGGAACGGCGTCTGCAAGTACCACCAACCGCGAGTTGGCAGTACTTGCAGGACTCTG
>NZ_JYJG01000028.1 GCF_000955955.1 Lentzea aerocolonigenes | reverse complement strand
GTACTTGCAGGACTCTGTTGGCGAATCTCCCTGTGTCCGCTCCGTTCGCGTGGAGGCGGACCTCTCGCGGGTCCTGGCGACGTGGATGAAGGGCGCTTTCATTCACCTGAGGTCGATGAAGGCGCCCTTCATCCACGTCCAGAGCCGGACAGATCGGGCACCGTCGGCATCCTCACGGTGTCCGATATGTCCGGCGTGCCGGATGTGTGTGCTCCATGAACGGACCCTTTGTCCACCTCAGGTC
>NZ_JYJG01000027.1 GCF_000955955.1 Lentzea aerocolonigenes | reverse complement strand
CTTTGTCCACCTCAGGTCCATGAAGGTTCCGTTCATGGACGGAACCGGGGGCATGAGAGCGCTTCCCTGACGGAACCCTGCGATCCGCCAACAAAGCCCTTGCAGACGTCTTCTAGCCGCCGCTGAGCACCAGGTGCTGGAGCTCCCGCAGCTGCCGGCACGGTTCCAGGCCCAGCTGGCCGACCGAGTAGCGGTAGGCGTCCTCGTAGGTGGCCAGGGCTTCCTTGCGCCGCCCGGCCCGGTGCAGCGCCCACATCAGCAGGTGCCGGGTGTGCTCGCGCTCCGGGTGCTCCGCGATGAGGTCGCGCAGGTCCTGCAGGTCCGGGGATCTGCCGAGGGTCATCCTGAGCTCGGCGCGGCGGGTCCTGGCCTCGTCGCGGGCCTCGGTGAGGGCGCGGACCTCGGGGAACCGCGGCCAGTCCGCCGTCACGCCGGTCAACGGGGTGCCGCGCCACAGGTCCAGTGCCGCGTCGAGGGCGTGCAGCTCGCGGACCTCGTCATCGGTGTTGCGCGCCGACGCGATGTGCCGGTGGAACTCGGTGACGTCCGCGGTGTCGTCGCCGAGGTTGACGCGGTAGCCGCCGGGGCTGGTCTCGATGGTGGCACTGCAGCCGGTGGCCTTGAGCAGCCTGCGGAGTCGCAGCACGTGCACCTGGAGCGTCGAGGTGGAGCTGTCCGCGGTGCCCCACAGGCGGCGGGTGAGGTCGTCGGTGGTGCGGACCGCCTGGCCGGCCAGCAGGAGGTGGGCCAGCAGGGTGCGCTGCATCGGGCCGCCCAGGTGGTGGCCGCGGTCGCCGTCGCGCAGTTCGAACTGGCCGAGCAGACGGAACTCCATGGTCCTCAGCGTCGCGGGTGCCGCTGAGCGGTGGCTGACGCGGCGCTGAATCGCTACCGTCGGGATCACATCTGGGGAGGTCGTTGTGGAATTTCAGGACGTGGTGCGGCGCCGGCGCATGGTGCGCAAGTTCACCGACGAGCCCGTCAGCGACGAGAGCATCCAGCGGATCATGCGCAACGCCGTGCGCGGGCCGTCCGCCGGGTTCTCGCAGGGGCAGGGATTCCTGGTGCTGCAGGGGGAGTCGCTGAAGCGGCTCAACGAGATGTTCGAGTTCTGGGCAGGTGAGGACGCGAAGACCGCACCCGTGGTCGTCATCCCGTTCTCGGCCAAGGACATCTACCTCGACCGGTACGCGCAGGACGACAAGGGCTGGACGGACCGCGACGAGAGCCACTGGCCGGTGCCGTACTGGGACATCGACACGGGCATGGCCGCGTTGCTGATCCTGCAGACCGCGGTGGACGAGGGCCTCGGCGCGGTGTTCTTCGGGACGGACAAGGACGAGTGGCCGAAGCTGCGCGAGGCGTTCGGCGTGCCGGACATCTACGTGCCGATCGGCATGATCGCGATCGGCCACCCCGCCGAGGAGGGCGTCTCCGAGGGGGCGTCGCCGCGCACGCGCAAGCGCACGAAGTTCGAGGACATGGTCCACTGGGGCCAGTGGACGTGAGGTCGTTCGGTCTGCTAGGGCCGTTGGACGTGGTGCTCGACGGGCGCCACGTCCACGTCCCGCCCGGCAAGCGGCGCGTCGTGCTCGCCGCGCTGCTGCTGCGTCCCGGCCAGGTGGTCGGGGTCGACGAACTCGTTGAGCTCGTCGGTGGTTCGCGGAACGCGTTGCAGACCACGGTCGGGCGGTTGCGCGAGGACCTCGGGCAGCCGGATCTCGTGCAGACGCGGCCGGGCGGGTATCTGCTGGACGTGCGGCCCGGCGAGGTCGACGTCCACCGGTTCGAAACCTTGGAGCCGCACCAAGCTCTGGCGTTGTGGCGCGGGCGGCCGTTCGCGGACATCGGCAGTGATGCGCTCGAACGCGACCACGTGCCGGCGTTGACCGAGAAGTACCTGTCCGTGCTGGAAGCGCGGATCGAGGGCGATCTTCGTGCCGGGAGGCACTCTCAGCTCGTGCCCGAACTGCGCTCGCTCACTCAGCAGCACCCGACCCGGGAACGGTTGTGGGCACAGCTGATCCTGGCGTTGCACCGCTGCGACCGGCAGACCGAGGCGTTGCAGGCGTACGACTCCGTCCGCGGCAGGCTGGCCGACGAGCTCGGCCTCGATCCTGGCAAGGACCTGCAGAAGGCCCACCAGCAGGTGCTCACCGCCGACAACCGGCCCAGGGCCCGCAACGACCTGCCCGGCGACATCCCGGACTTCGCGGGACGTTCCCAAGATCTCGACGAGATCCTCGCCGCCGTCCCGTCCGGCTGCGTCGCGATCACCGCGATCGACGGCATGGCGGGCATCGGCAAGACCACGCTCGCCGTCCGCGCCGCCCACCGGCTGGCCTCGCGGTTTCCCGATGCGCAGCTGTTCGTCGACCTGCACTCCTACACCGACGGCGTCGAGCCGCGCACCCCGTCGGACGCGCTGCTGGCGTTGCTGACCGCACTCGGCGTGCCCGCGCACGACATCCCGGACGGCATCGACGCCCGCGCAGCTCGGTGGCGGGCGGAAATGGCCCACCGCAAGGCACTCGTGGTGCTCGACAACGCGGGCAGCGCCGCCCAGGTCCGCCCGCTGCTGCCCGGCACCGGGCTCGTGCTGGTCACCAGCAGGCGCCGGCTCCTGGATCTCGACGCCGCTCACACGGTCTCGCTCGACGTGCTGTCCGAAGAGGACTCGCTCAACCTGCTCGCGAGCATCGTCGGCCCCAAAGCCGATGTCGAGGAGTCACGCGAGATCGTCCGGCTCTGCGGCTACCTCCCGTTGGCCGTGCGCGTCGTCGGCGCCCGTTGGCGCACCAGGCCCGCGTGGTCGGCCCAGGACCTCGTCCGCAGGCTCACCGAACAGCGGCTGCTGGAACTGAAAGCGGGCGAGCGCAGCGTGTCGGGCGCGTTCGCCCTGTCCTACCAGCAACTCACGCCTCGGCATCAGTGCCTGTTCCGGCGGCTCGGCCTGCACACGGGCGACGACTGGGACGCCTACCTCGCCGCCGCGGTGATCGGCTCGACGCGCGCGGAGGCGGAACAGTTGCTGGACGACCTGCTGGACGTGCATCTGGTGCAGCAGAAGGAGAACGGCCGCTACCGCTTCCACGACCTGCTGGCCGACCACGCCAAGGCCAGCGTCGAGCCGGACGAGAAGGACGAGGCGGTCGTCCGCATCCTCGACCACTACCTGAACGCCGCCGCCGCCTCCGCCCTGCGGATCGCACCTGGCAGGCCCGAGCTCTACGACACGGTGTCGTACGAGCTGGTCGACCCGCCGGTGTTCGCCACGCCGGTCGAGGCGCTGGCGTGGCAGGAGGCGGAGCGGCGCAACCTCAGGGCGGCGGTCTACCTGGCCGCGTACGAGGGGCACTACCGGTACGCGTGGCAACTGCCGCACCACTTCTCGCACTTCCTGCTGTTGCGCGGATCTGGCCGGGAACGGGTCGAGGTGCAGAGCGTCGCGCTCGCCGCCGCACACCAGCTCGGCGACCTGCGGGCACGTGCCGAGGCGTTGCGCGGCTTGGGTTCTGCGTACCTGGGACAGGACGACCGCGGGAGAGCCGCGCGGCATCTCCACGAGGCTCTCGGCCTCATGCGGCAGATCGGCGACATGCGTGGCGAGGCGTCGACGCTGGGGCTGCTCGGCATGATCGCGCGAGACGAGTACGAGTACGACAAGGCGATGGAGTACTTCGAACGCGGCGTCGTGCTGATGCGGGCTGCCAACGCCCCCACCGGGGTGGCCAACGCGCTGCACAACATCGGCATCGTGCACGCCGAGCTCGGACGTACCGAGGAGGCGCTCGCCGCCATGCGCGAGTCAGCCGAACTCCTGAAGTCGCACGCGGATCTGCGGTCGTCCGCGATGGTGCTGCACGACATCGCACATGTGCACTTCGACGCGTTCCAGGACCAGGAGTGCCTGTCGTACCTGGAACAGTCACTGGCCTCCTACCGGGCCACGGGGGACCGGCGGGGCGAGGCGCTGGCTCAGGCGGACTTCGCGTACTGGCAGTACGTGATGGGCGACTTCGCCGGTGTGCGGCAGCGGGTGCCGGAAGTGGCGAGGTTGTGCACGGCGTACACGAACCTGCCCGACGTCCGGGCGGTGCTGGCCGCGATGGAGGACGTTCACGATCACATGGGTCAGGTCGCGGTGCTCGTGGCCTTGTCACTCGACGCCCAGCTGAACGGACGGCTGGCCGAGGCGATCGATCTCGTGCGGCGGTGCCTGGGCGTGGTCAGGTCGACCAGCCGCTGGTGGAGCGAGTGCCGGCTGCTCGGGCAGCTTTCCACGCTGCACCTGGCACTCGGTGACCGCGAGGCCGCCATCCGGTACGGCGAGGAGGCGGTCGCGGCCGCCGGGCGTCTGCGTCAGCCCAGGGCGGTGGCCGTGGCCGAGCAGATCCTGGCTACAGCGACAGCCCCAGCCACGCCAGCGTGACCACGGCCGCCGCCAATACGGCGAAGGCCGTCCACTGCTGCACCCTGTCCTTGGTCGTGCGCATCCCCGGCTCCCCTCGGTGGTGTTGCCACCGAGGGTGCGAGAGAGCGTCCACACATCGTCCCCACCGCGATCACACGGGCGACAAAGCGCTGCTCGGGACCACTCGCTGGGACTCGTACGGGTTGCTCCAGAGCAGCTTGAGGTAGGCCTCGCCGGTCAGGTCGGCGTACTCGACCTTGATCGGGTACTTCTTCCCGGCTTCGAGGTTCACCACCGCCTTGTCGACGCGTGGGCCGTGCGGCTTGGTGTTGTCGATGACGACCTGGTCGCCGAGCCACACCTTCACCGTGTCGTCGGACACGGTCATCAACGTGTGCGGGCCGGTGTAGCTCGCCTGCAGCGATCCGGTCCACCGCACCGAGAAGTCGTCCAACGGCACGCCGGGCGCAGCCGGAGTGGTCAGCCGCCACGGGAAGTCCAACGTCGGGTCCGTGCGGCGAACGACGAGCCGGTCGCCGTCGAAGTACTCGCCGCTCAGGCCGGATCCGGTGCCGTGCACCGGTTGTGGCGTGCGGATCGTCAACTCGACCACGGACGCCGTGGAGTTGGTCGGCTGACCTGACGGCAGCACGTCGATCCCGTCACCGGAAGCTTGCCAGCGCACCCGTTGCGAGCTGCCGAGAACCCGCGCGGCCAGCACGTCGAACGGCGCCTTCGTGCTGAGGTGCAACGAGGAAGCCCAGTCGTAGACCGAGAGGTAGAGCTTGTCACCGCGCCGGGTCACCGCGCCCCAGCCGGGATCCGCGACCAGACCGGTCATCGAGGTGCCGTAGACCGCCTTTCCGTTGGCCCGCAACCAGTCCCCGACGCCGCGCAACGACTGCTGGGCGCCCGCCGGGATGCGGCCGAGGTCGTCGGGGCCGACGTTGAGCAGCATGTTGCCGCCGCGGCCGGTGATGTCCGTGAGGAACCGGGTGAGCTGGGACGACGGCTTGAACGCCGTGTCGTAGCGGGCCCAGCCCCAGCGGTTGCTCGTCGTGATGCACGATTCCCAGGCGACGGCGTCCAGTGGCGCTTGGGGGATGTTCTGGTGGCGTTCCGGGGTTTCGTGGTCGCCGTCGACGAACCGGCTCTTGGCGACGCGGTCGTTGATGATCAGCTTCGGATCGAGCGAGCGCAGGTACTGCTGCAGCTCGTCACCGTCCCGCAGCGACCACCACGGCTGGCCCTGACCGTCGAACCACAGCGTGGCCGGGTGGTACGTGGTCACGAGCTCGCGCAGCTGTTCGCGCATGCGCTGCTTGTAGGCCGACGCGTCGCCGGTGACGCCGGGGTCGTGCCAGTCGTTGATCGAGTAGTAGAGCCCGAACCGGAGGCCGCGCCGTTCGGACGCGCGCTTCAGCTCGGCCAGGATGTCGCGCTGGAACCCGGAGTGGTCGTGGAGGTTCCAGGTCATCGTGCGGGTCGGCCACATCGCGAAGCCGTCGTGGTGCTTCGACGTGATGACCACGTACTTCTGGCCCGCGTCCTGGGCGAGCCGCGCGATCTCGTCGGCGTCGAACTCGGTCGGGTTGAACTTGCGCGCGGCCGCCTCGTACTCGGGCCACGGGATGTCGCAGCGCAGTTTGATCCACTCGGCGTCCTGGCACACCGTGCCGTCCGGGCGCCGGTACTCGCCGCCCCACCACGAGTACGGTCCGAAGTGGACGAACATGCCGAACTTCGCGTCGCGCCACCACTGCGTGCGGGCCGAGGTCAGCGGGTCGTCGAACGCGGGGGCGGGAGCTGCCGAGGCGGGCGGTACGAGCCCGAGCACCAGCAGAACGGCGAGCAGCACGCGCACGAGTCCTCCAAACGGAAGGTTCGCGGCGGCTGGGCTCAACGTAGCTCGGAATCATGTTGCGAAAGGAGGGATCATCCGTGCCTCCTTTCCCGGCGGCGGCGAAATTCCGGTGATCCGCGGGATCGCGTGGAACGCCGGCCCGTGGAGCGGCACGCACCGGTGATGGCGACTGCTCCGAACGGCCGGGCGCGGATGCGCCGGAACAGACCGGACGTGCCGTCGCACAGGAAGCGCGGGACGCGCGGAAACGCCGAGCACGATGTGCCTCACGGGCCCGAGGGTCGCCGCGCCGGATCCCGTCTCGCTACCGTCTCGTTCCCTTTCCCCAAGTGCGGAAATTGCCCCTACGGTGACGCCCGTGGACTTCGGAATCCTGGGGCCGATCCAGGCTCGCGACTCAGGCGTCAGGCTCGAGCTCGGCGGCGTGCGCGGCCAGAAGGTGCTCGCCGCGTTGCTGCTCGCGCCCGGCCGGGTGGTGCCACTGGCGCACCTGGTCGACGTGGTGTGGGACGGCGAGCCGCCGTCGACCGGCAAGCACCAGATCCAGAAGTCGGTCGGTGATCTCCGTGCCGCGCTGGGCGTGCCGGGGATGATCGTCACGGACGGGCCCGGCTACCGGATCGTGCTCGGAGCGGCGGCCCTGGACGTGGTCACGTTCGAGCGGCACGTGGCCACCGCGCAGACCGTGGAACCCGCTGAGGCGGTCCGGTTGCTGCGCACGGCTCTCTCGCTGTGGCGCGGGCCGGCGTTGGCGGGCTTGAACAGCCAGGCGCTGCGAGTGGAGGCCGAACGGCTCGACGAGCGCCGGATCGCCGTGGCCCAGCAGTGCTTCGCGTTGCAGCTGGAGCTCGGGCAGCACGAGCAGGTGATCACCGAGCTGTCCGCGCTGGTGGCCGCGAACCCGTTCCGGGAGCAGCTGGTAGAGCAGCTGATGATCGCGCTGTACCGGTCGAACCGGCAGGCCGACGCCCTGGAGCTCTACGACCGGACACGCCGGTTGCTCGCCGACGAGCTGGGTGTCGACCCTGGCCGCAGCTTGCGCACCGCGCATCAGGCGATCCTCAACCAGGACAACGAATCCGGGCCGGTGTCTCCGAAGGCGCCCGCGCAGCTCCCCGCGGATCTTGCCAGGTTCACCGGCCGGAAGTCCTATTTGGACGAACTCGATGCGAGCCTGTCGGCGTCGACCGTAGTGATCACGTCGATCGCGGGCACCGCTGGTGTCGGTAAGACGGCGTTGGCCGTGCACTGGGCGCATCGGGTGCGCGACCGGTTTCCGGACGGCCAGTTGTACCTGAACCTGCGCGGCTACGACGACGCTCCCGCCACGACACCGGTCGAGGCGCTCACGCAGTTCCTGCGCGGGCTCGGCGTCGAGCCGGACCAGATCCCGCGTGAGGTCGACGAGCAGGCGAGCACGTACCGGTCGATCCTGTCGAACCGGCGGGTGCTGATCCTGTTGGACAACGCGGCCTGCGAGGACCAGGTACGGCCGTTGCTGCCCGGCTCGCCCGGTTGCGCGGTGATCGTCACGAGCCGCAACGACATGCGCGGGCTGACGGCGCTGGACGACGCCCGGCGCGTCGAGCTGGATCTGCTCACTCCTGGCGAAGCCCACACGTTGATCAACCGCGTGCTGGGTTCCGCGCGTGCGGAGGCCGAACCCGAGGCCGTCGCGGATCTCGCGGCGTTGTGCGGGTACTTGCCGTTGGCGATCCGGATCGCTGCGGCGAACCTGGCTTGCCGTCCGCACGACCGGATCTCGGACGCCGTCGCGGATCTCGCTCAGGGCAACCGGTTGGCGCAGCTGGCGATCAGCGGGGACCGGCGCGCGGCGGTGACGGCGGCGTTCGAGCTTTCGCTGACAACGTTGCCAGACGAGGCCGTCCGGTTGTTCCGGCGGCTGGGGCTGTTGCCGCGCACGGACTTCACCGCGCACACGGCGTCCGTGCTGATGGGCGTGGACGACGTGCGGCCGCTGGTGTCGTTGCTCGAGGGCGCGAGCCTGATCGAACCGCACACCCGTGGCCGGTTCCGGATGCACGACCTGTTGCACCTCTACGCGCGGGAGCTGGTGGACTCCGACGAGGACGCGGAGAAGGCCGCGCTGCGGTTGCTCGACCACTACCTGCACACCACGGACGCGGCGCTGGACGTGCTGGCGCCGGAGATGTACCGGCTCGGCCGGGACGGCACCTCGAGCTTGTCGTTCGACAGCAAGGAAGCCGCGCTGTCCTGGTTGGACGGTGAGGGGGAGTCGGTGGCGACCTGCGCTCTCCGCGCCGAACCGCTGAACTACCGCTGGGAGCTGGCGGACTCGTTGCGCCGCATGTGGTATCTGCGCCAGCAGTTCGACCGGTGGCACGAGACTTCGTCGGCCGGGCTGCTGGCCGCTGAGCAGGAGAACGACCTGCGCGGCCAGGCCTCGATGCACCTTTCCCTGGGAACGCTGCACTGCGAGCTGGACGGACGGCGGGGGATCGGGCATCTGGAGACGGCTCTCGCGCTGTACGGGGAGTCCGGTGATCGGGACGGACGGTTCCACTGCCTCAACAACCTGTCCGTCATCCACCTGACGCTCGGCCGCACGCAGGAGGCGGTCGGGCTGCTGCGCGAGGCGTTGCCGTTGGTGGAGGACAACCTCCGGCTTTCTGCTGTGGTGAACCTGAACTTGGGTGTGGCGACCGCGCAGACCGGACGGCTCCGCGAGTCGCTGGAGCACTACGAGCGGTCGAGGGAGTTGTTGCAGGACGCCGGTGGCAGCGTCTCGGACACGTTGGTGGAGTTCGCCTTGGGGGAGCTGCACGCGTTGCTCGGTGATCCGGCGCGGGCCAAGGAGTACGCCGACCGCGGTGCGCGGCTGGCCGAGGAGTCCGGCTCGCACGCGTGGCGGTACGTGCTGCAGTCGGTCGAGGCGAAGATCGACCGCGACACCGGGCGGACCGAGCGTGCACTGTCCCGTGCCCTGGCTCTGGTCGAGGAGGCAGAAGAGGGCGAGGCGGAACTGTACGTGCTGCTCGGCCTGGTGATCGTGGGAAGCGCTTGCCACCGGCTGGGACAGCTGGAACCCGCCGTCGAGGCGTTGCGGCGCGGGCTGCGGCTGGCCGAGTCGCTCGGGCGGGTGGACAACGAGACCGAGTACCTGATCGATCTGGCCCGTGTGCTGCACACGGCCGGCGACTCGGAGTCCGCGGTGGAGCTGGCCACGCGGGCTTTGGCGCAGGCCACGGACTTCGGGTTCCGGATGCAGCGCGGACGAGCGTTGGCGACGCTGGCCTTGCTGGGGCTGAAGGCGGGCGACTTGGCGCGGGCGCACGCGTATGCCGTTGAGGCCGTGGAGGTGCAGCGGGCGACCGGTTTCGTGCTCGGGGAAGCGGAGTCGTTGCTGGCGCTGGCGCATGCGGCGGACCGGCTCGGCGACCCGGCCGCGGCCTCGCACCTGCATGAAATGCGAGCGATCGTCGCACGGGTCACGGGTGTTCACGGCGGTGAGCCTGCGGGTGTTCTGTGTGAGACTGACTTCGACTGACGGTTTTCCGGCAGAAGGGGGCAGGTGTGCGGATCGACCTGTTCCCGCGCCCGCACCAGCTGCCGGCGGCCGTCGCGGACTTCGTCGGACGTGCGGGCCTGCTCCAGTCCGTTGTGGACCTGATCACCACGTTTCCGCAGGTGGTGTTGCTGACGGGGCCGGTGGGGGCGGGCAAGACGACGCTCGCCGTGCACGCGGCGCACCGGGTGGCGAACGGGCACTTCCCCGACGGTCAGCTGTTCGTGCGGCTGCGCGGTTCGACTCCTTACGAAGTGCTGGGCCGGTTTCTCGCTTCGTTCGGGTTGCCCGTCCCCGGGGATTTCGCGGCGCGGTTGAGCGCGTATCGAGACGCTGTTGCGCGGCAGTCACTTCTGCTCGTGCTGGACGACGCGACGAGCGTGCAGCAGGTGACGCCGCTGCTGCCGCACTCGCCGGGGTGCGCGGTGGTGGTGACTTCGCGGCACCGGTTGCGGCTGCCGCACGTGGTCTCCGTCGGCCCGTTGGAACCTGAGCAGGCGCTGGCGTTGCTGGGCAAGCAGATCGGCGCCTCTCGGGTGTCGGCTGAGTCGTCTTCCGCGGATGCGCTGGTGTCGGCGGTGGACTGCTCGCCGCTGGCGCTGCGGATCGCGGGAGCTCAGCTCGCCGCACGCCCGCATTGGCCGATCTCGCTCCTCCTCGACCGGCTCTCGTTGGACGCGTTGGCGCACGGCGGGCTGTCCGTTCGGGCGCGATTCGAGGAGACGGCCGGGGATCTGAGCCTGCATGCGCGGCGGCTGCTGGGGGTGCTCGCCGGCTTGGGCACCGTGCCGTCGTGGGCGCCGGTGGTGGCGTTCGGGGACGTGCGCGGACAGTCCGCTGTGGACGAGCTGGTGTCGGCGCATCTCGTCTCATTCTCCGGCGGCGACTACGTGGTGCCGCCGTTGGTCCGGGAGTTCGCTTCGCAGGCGTCCATCGATGCGTTGCGGCGGGTGCTGGGCGGGTGGCTGTACCTGTTGGACCACGCGCGGTCCGCGTTGTACGGCGGCGAGTTCTCGATCGTGCGCGGGTCGGCGGTGCGCGAGGTCGTGCGGCCTGATGCCTTGCTGCGGTCCGATCCGCTGGCGTGGCTGGAGGCTTCTGCCGCGTCCTTGGCCGAGGCGGTGTCGCTGGCGGCAGAGGCCGGGTTGGACGAGCTGAGCTGGGAGCTGGCGCACCGGCTGGTCACGCTGTTCGAGGCCAGCACCGACTACGACGGCTGGCAGCGCACGCACGACGTCGCTCTCGCGGCCTGTTCGGGCAACGTTCGCGGCACGGCGGTGTTGCGCTGCTCGCTCGCGTCGCTCTACATCAGCCAGAGCCGCTACGACCTCGCGTACGAGATGACCGTGCTGGCCAAGGACGTCCTGGAAGATCTCGGCGACCTCGCCGGGCTCGGACTGGCCTACCGCAACATGGGCATCGTGCTGCGGTCGTCCGGCGACCTCGTCGGCGCCCGGCAGTGGTATCAACGGGCGCTGGCGGTGTACGAGCGGCTGGGAGATCCCGTGGGCCAGGCGGCCGCGCTGCAGTTCCTGGCCCAGATCGACCTCTACGACTCGGATCCCGCCTCCGCGCGGCAACGGCTCGTTGCCGCCCTGGAGTTGTGCGGAGGGGTCGGGCCGGTCCGGGTGCTGGCGCAGATCAACTACCGGCTGGGCAAGCTGCTGGTGGCCGAGGGGCAGCACGGCAAGGCGTTCGACGTGCTCTCCGTCGCGCTGGACCTGGCGCGGTCGGCGCGCGACCGTCGTGGTGAGAGTTTCGTGCTGTATGTGTTGGGGTGCAACGAGTTCTCCCGCTCACAGTGCGGGGCGGCCCGCACGTTCCTGCACTCGGCCGTGGCCGTCTGCGAGGCCGGCTTCGACATCGTGGGCGCGGCGCGGGCCCGTCTGGAGCTCTCCCGCGTGCACCGCGCGTGCGGTGAAACCCAACTCGCGGACGAGCTGGAAGCAGCGGCCCGTGCGGTTTACTCGGAATTCGGGTTGAAACCGGCTCTGGGTGATTTGATCTTTCAGATGTGAGGTACTCGTGAAGCATTGCTCCAACCGAGTGCTTGGCTGAGTCGTAAGATTCCGTTAGGGTCGCATTCGCGAGCAATTGGCAGGGCGGATGGCGTTACCGAAAATCGCCCAAAAATTGATCAAAAATTAGCCACTTGTTCGATTGCAACCAAAACGCTGCTCCGTCCGGGTGTCGGTTTCCACGAGGGGACCAGTGAGTCCTCACCCTCCGGGGCGGTGGTCACGGAGACGTGTGCGGGCAGTGGTGTGGCGTCGGCCAAAAGGGGCTTGCGAGTCGTGAGAATCGGACCAGTCTTGTCTAATGGCATCGCCGGGATCCGTCCGGCGGACAGTGGCCTCGACGCGGGGGTGGAACGCACCATGGGTGGTGTCCCGACGTTTCCCCACGGCAGACCACTGACGTGGGCGGACCTGGAGGCGATGCCTGATGATGGGCACCGTTTCGAACTCGTCGACGGGGTGTTGGTCATGAGCCCCTCACCCCGCCCCGTGCACCAGCGGGTCGTCGCCCGGCTGCTGGTGGCGCTGACGGCTGTCTGCCCGCCGGAGCTGGAAGTGCTTCCCGCTCCGGTCGACGTGGTGCTCGCCGACGACACGGTCTTCATCCCCGATCTGGTGGTGGGCCGGCGCGAGCAGTTCACGAAGCAGGCGTTGATGGGACCGCCCGTGCTGGCGGTCGAGGTCCTCTCGCCGCGCACGCGACACGTGGACCTCGAGTTGAAACGGGCGAAGTTCCAGGAAGTCGGCTGCGAGAACTACTGGATGATCGACTACGACAGTCCGTGGCTGCGTTGTCTGCACCTCGAAAACGGGGTGTACGTCGAGCAGGCCCGTTCTGACGGTGAAGAGATCATCGAGCTCCAGTTCCCCTTTGCGGTGAAGTTGAGCGCACAATCTCTCGTGCGCTGAGTGCGTGCCGATCAAGACGGAATGGGCTGAACGGGCGAGGTCGCCCTACGAACGTGTAGATCAGGGTTTCACCATCTGGCGCACATGATCGCCGGGCTGGTTGCGTGCACCGCGACACGTCCAACGCGCGGAGGTCCCACGCCCATGCAGCCGTTCCAGCTGCCGGAGTTCTACACGCCCCACCCGGCCCGGCTGAACCCAGGCCTCGAGCGCGCCCGCGTCCACACACGGGCCTGGGCGCACGAGATGGACATGATCGACGTGCCCCAGCACGGAACCGTCATCTGGACCGACGACGACCTCGAGTCGCACGACTACGCGTTGCTGTGCGCGTACACGCACCCCGACTGCGACGGCGACACCCTGGACCTCATCACCGACTGGTACGTGTGGGTCTTCTACTTCGACGACCACTTCGTCGAGCTCTACAAGCGCAACCCGGACATCAAGGGCGCCCAGGCGTACCTCGACCGGCTCCCGCTGTTCATGCCGGTCAACGGCGTGATCACCGAGAAGCCCGCGAACCCGGTCGAGAAGGGGCTCGCGGACCTGTGGCGGCGCACGGTCCCCAGCCACTCCCAGGACTGGCGGACCAGGTTCGCCGGCAACACCAAGCACCTGCTCGACGAGTCGATGTGGGAGCTGCACAACATCAGCGCCAAGCGGCTCAGCAACCCCATCGAGTACATCGAGATGCGCCGCAAGGTCGGTGGCGCACCGTGGTCCGCGAACCTGGTCGAGCACGCCGTCGGGCTGGAGGTGCCCGCCCGGATCGCCCTCAGCAGGCCGATCGGGGTCCTCAGGGACACGTTCAGCGACGCCGTGCACCTCCGCAACGACCTGTTCTCCTACGAACGCGAAGTGCTCGACGAGGGCGAGCTGTCCAACGGCGTGCTGGTGTTCGAGAAGTTCCTCGACCTGCCCACGCAGGAGGCCGCGGAGGCTGTCAACGACCTGCTGACGTCCCGGCTGCACCAGTTCGAGCACACGGCGCTCACCGAGATCCCGATCCTGCTGGACGAGCACGGCATCGACCCCATCGGGCGGGCGGCCGTGCTGGGCTACACCAAGGGCCTGCAGGACTGGCAGGCCGGCGGCCACGAGTGGCACCTGCGGTCGTCTCGCTACATGAAGCAACAGCCGAAGAAGTCGTCCATCCTCGGCTCGTACGCCAAGACCATGCCGCAGCGGCTCAAGCAGTTCACCGGCACGCCGAAGACCGTCGAACCGTACGAGGTGCCGTTCCGCTTCCCGTTCCCGCTGACCCTGTCCCCGCACCTCGACCAGGCCCGCGAGGAGATCATCACGTGGGGCCGGGAGATGGGCCTGCACAGCGAGGGCATCTGGGACGAGGCCAAGCACCGCGGCTTCGACCTGGCGCTCTGCTCGTCGGGGCTCGACCCGGACGCGACGCCGTTCGAGCTGTTCACCTCGGCTTGCTGGCTGTCGTGGGGCACCTACGCGGACGACGTCTACCCGTGGGTTTTCGGACGTCTGCGCGACCTCGCCGGCCTCAAGGCGCAGACGGCGCGGCTCAAGCAGTGCATGCCGCTGGACCTGAAACCGGTCGTCGTCCCGGTCAACGCCACCGAACGCGGCCTCGCCGACCTGTGGCTGAAGACCGCGGAGCCGATGTCACCGGAGTTCCGGAAGGTGTTCCGGGAGACCGTCGACGTCATGCTGGACGCCTGGGTGTGGGAAGTGGTCAACATCCAGCAGAACCGCATTCCGGACCCGGTCGACTACCTGGAGATGCGCCGCACGACGTTCGGCTCGGAGCTGACGATGTCGCTCTCCCGTTTTTCGCATTCCGGGGTCGTTCCTCAGGAGATCTGGGGAACGAGGGTCATTCAGACCATGGAGCGGTCGGCCATGGATTACGCCTGCATGCTCAACGACGTCACCTCGTACCTCAAGGAAATCCAGTACGAGGGCGAAGTGCACAACATGGTGCGGGTGATCGAGAACTTCCTCGGGGTGTCCCAGTCCCGTGCCTTCGAGATCACCTACGCGCTGATGGACGCCCGGCTCGCGCAGTTCGTCAAGTCCGTCGACGCCGACATGCCGAAGCTCTTCGAGGACCTGTCCCTCGACGACGCCACCCGGGCCGCGCTCGTCCGCTACAGCGACGAACTGAAGGACTGGATCGTCGGCATCGTCAACTGGCACAAGGAAACCTCGCGTTACGGCGAGGCGGAGCTGAGGACCCCGGTGAAGTTCCACCGGGGTCCGTCAGGCCTCGGTACGTCGGGGCTCCGGCTCACATCCCGAACTTCGAGCTGAGCCACGCGCGGGTCGCATCGCGGTAGGCGGCCGCGTTCCGGTGCAGGGCGAGGGAATGCCCTGCACCGGGCAGCACGTAGGTCTCCAGCTGGGCCTCGGGCCGGTAGTACGGGGCTTCCTGGGCGCGCAGGTTTTGAGCGTTCGAGCAGTCGCGCAACGCCAGCACACCGCAGAACAACACGTCGTTCGTGCCGACGGCGTTGAACACCGGCACGTCGATGCCGTACGTCGTGGGCAGCACGATCCCGAACACCGCCACGGTTCCCATGCCCGGTACGGAAAGCTGGTCCTTCGTCGCCTCGTCGGCGTTGACCACGAGCTGCTCGGCGTCGTCCATCGCGTAGAACAACCCGGCCCGGGCACCAGGCCGCGTCGTGAAGTACAGCGGGTCGCTGCCGAGGTGCGCGAGCAGGTTGTCCAGGAACACCGGCTGAAGCCCAAGTGCCGCACCAAGAGCGAGCACCGGAACGGCGGGCATGTGCGTCATGCCGGAGAGCACCACGCCGTCGACGTCGTGATAGGTCGCGGCCTCCATCGCCACGATGCCCGATCCGACGGAGTGCCCGACGATCACGACTTTGCGGTACGCCGTTCCGCCGACGTTTCCGGCGCGCAGGTGCTGCACGACCTCGTGGAGGTTCTGCGCCTCCAAGGAGATCAGCAAGGGCAGGCTCGGCGGATGCGTCGAGGCACCTGTTCCGAGGCGGTCGACCGCGAACGTCGCACGGCCCTCACGAGCCATGTCCCGTTGGTACGAATAGGACTCCGGCACACCCGGCAGGTCCCAGTACGAGCGGTTGTACGTGCCGCCGTGCACCAGCAGCTGGATCGCGCCGGGGTTCTTGCCCACCGGCTTGCACAGCTGACCGGAGATCGTCGCGGTGCCGGACGGGCCGGACACCGGCAGCGTGGTGAGTGAGCATTCAGCAGCGGAGGCGTGCGCGGCAGGCGTCAGGGACGTCATTGCCAGCACCGCGGCAAGAACGGGGAGCAGTTTCACGCTTTTCTCCTAGTGGCCACCATCGGCAGCTGGTTGGGCTGCATGGTCGCCTTCACCTGGGCGTAGACGCGTTGTCCCGCGACGGGGACGAGATCCCACCGGGTGCCGATCGTCGCGGCGGCGATCGCGATCTCCGTGTGGGCGAGGAAATGTCCTGGGCAGAACCGGGAACCCGCGCCGAACGGGATGAACGCACCCTTCGGCAGCTCGGCCGCTTTCGAGGGCTCCCAGCGGTCCGGGTCGAAGCCGTCGGGATCGGGGAACCAGCGCGGGTCGCGGTGCAGAGTGTGCTGGGAGACCGCGATCTCCGAGCCCTTCTCGACGAGCACGCCACCGATCTCGACGTCCTCGCGGGCCCGGCGCATCAGGATGATCGGCGGGGTGCGGCGCAGCACCTCGTTGATGATCCGGCCGGTGTACTCCAGTTTCGCCACGTCCTCGAACGTCGCCGGCCGGTCACCGAGCACGGCGTCGACCTCGGCGTGGAACCGCGCTCGAACGTCCGGCCGCGTGCCGACCTCGTGGAAGAACCACGCCAGCGCCACGGCCGTCGTCTCCGCGCCGGTGGTGAGGATCGTGACGACCTCGTCGTGGATCTGTTCGTCGGTCATCGCCTCGCCGGTGTCCGCGTCCCGCGCGGCGAGCAGTGCCGAGAGCAGGTCACCGTGGTCGGTGCCCTCCCTTCGGGCTCCGACCACGACCTCGGGGATGATCCTGCGCAACCGGGCCGCGGCCTCGTCGAACTCGCGGTTCGCCTTGAGCGGCAGCTTTTCCACGAACGACGGCGAGAACGCGCGCACCAGCACGTGCTTGAGCATGATCGGGATCGAGTGCTTGATCTCGGCCAGCACCTCCTGGCCGAGCTCGGCGGAGAACAGCGTGCGACCGGCGACGGTCATCACGAAGTCCTGCATCACCATGTCGAACTCGAGCCGCTGACCCTCGCGCCACGAGTCGCGCAGCTCGGTCGCCAGCGTGGTGATCACGCTCTCCGCGTAGGTGGAGACGCGGCCGCGGCTGAACGCGGGCAACATCATCCGGCGCTGCCGCTGGTTGAACGCACCGTTGGACGTGGCGAGCCCGTTGCCGAACAACGGGCGCATCTTGTCGAACACGATGCCCTTGTCGAACTTGTCCGACGTGAGCAGCTCCATCGCGAGCGCGGGTGTCGTGACCAGGTACACCGGTAGGGGACCGAGGAAAACCCTGACCACGTCACCCTTCGCGGGTAACGACGCCAGGAACTCGACCGGCGACCTGAGCAGGGTGACGGTGTGCCCGATGACGGGCCATCGGCCCGGCACCGTCGTGACGCTCGGCATCACCATCACCCTCTCGTGCGACCCCGAACAACCTAGGGCCATCGCGCTGGTGGAGGCGAGCAGATACACACGATCGGATGCTGATGCAGTCGGCCGAACTGGTGCACACACGTACAGTCAGTCCGTGAGCAGTGACCTCGGTTGGGTTCCACCAGGTGTGGACACGACGGTGCCGTCACCGGCACGGGTGTACGACTACTGGCTCGGTGGTGGTCACAACTTCGCCCCGGACCGCGCGTTGGCGGAGAGGATCCTGCAGATCATGCCCGGCGTCCGCGACGCGGCACGGCTGAACAGGTCGTTCCTGCGCAGGGCCGCGCTGCACATGGTCGAGCACGGCGTCACCCAGTTCCTCGACATCGGTTCCGGCATCCCGACGGTCGGCAACCTGCACGAGATCGTGCAGGCCGAAGCCCCGGACGCCCGCGTCGTCTACGTGGACAAGGACCCGGTCGCCGTCGCGCACAGCGAGCTGATCCTGGCGGGCAACCCGAACACGGCCGTCATCCAGGCCGACCTGCGCGACCTCGACGCGATCTTCGACGCCGACTCGACCCGCAAGCTCATCGACTTCGACCAGCCGGTCGGGCTGTTCATGTTGCTGTTGCTGCACTTCGTCCCGGACGAGTGGGAGCCGGCCGCGATCGTCGGCGAGTACCGGGACCGGCTCGTGCCCGGCAGCTTCCTCGCGCTGTCGCACGCGTCGGCCGAGGCCAAGCCGGACGGCATGGACGAGGCCGTGCAGACCTACAACGTCAAGAGCTCCCAGAACCAGGCCTTCCCGCGCACGCACGACCAGGTGCTGGCGTTCTTCGGCGGGTTCGACCTGGTGGAGCCGGGTCTGGTCACGTGCCCGTCGTGGCGGCCGGACGGCGAGGGCGACTTCGCGGCCGACGAGGAGGTCAACGAAGTGCCGTTCGCCGGGGTCGCTGTCAAGCCCTGACAGCGGCTGACGGCCGATGGTCAGTGGACGGTCAGCGGTGGTCGGCACCTTGTGAGCAACACCGACTCACAGGGGGAACACCATGAAGAACGTCCTGATCTCCGGCGCCAGCATCGGCGGACCCGCACTCGCCTACTGGCTGCGCCGCTACGGCTTCGACGTCACCGTCGTCGAGCGCTACCGGGGCATGCGGCCCGGCGGCCAGGCCATCGACGTGCGCGGCCCGGCGTTGCAGGTCATGGAGCGGATGGGCCTCGGCGAGCAGCTGCGGTCGTGCAACACCAACATGCGCGGCATGAACGTCGTCGACGAGGACGGCAACGAGGTCTACCGCTCGACCGAGCACACGCTGAGCGGCGGCGACCTCTCCAGCCCCGACGTCGAGCTGCTGCGCGACGACCTGGCCCGGATGATCTTCGACGCGGTCGAGGGCGTCGAGTACCTGTTCGACGACACCATCACCTCGATCGACGGCACCCGCGTCACCTTCGAGAAGGCCGCGCCGCGCGACTTCGACGTCATCGTCGGCGCGGACGGCCTGCACTCCAACGTCCGCAAGCTGGTCTTCGGGCCGGAGCAGGACTTCATCAGCCACCTCGGCATGAACCTCGCCGTGTTCACCGCGCCGAACTGGCTGGAGCTGGACCACTGGCAGACGTTCCAGCAGGGCGAGATCGTCGGCGGCGGCATCATGAGCGCCCGCGCCAACGCGGAATGCCGCGTCTACATGGGCTTCAACGGCCAGGTCGACTTCGACCACCGCGACGTCGAGGCGCAGAAGCAGCTGATCGCCGAGAAGTTCGCCGACGCCAAGTGGGCGTGGCAGACCGCGCTGAAGCACATGTGGGAAGCGCCGGACTTCCACTTCGACGCGATGGCCCAGATCCGGATGGAGACCTGGTCGAAGGGCAACGTGGTGCTGCTCGGCGACGCCGGCTACTGCGGTTCGCCGTTGTCCGGGCAGGGCACCAGCATGGCGCTCGTGGGTGCGTACGTCCTTGCCGGGGAACTCCGCGACAACCCGGAGATCGCCTTCCAGCGCTACGAGGAGATCCTGCGCCCGTACGTGACGGCGAACCAGGACATGGCGCTGAAGAACCAGGCGAACGGCGGGGCGCCCGTCGAGGAGTTCGCCGATGTGGTCAACAGCCTCACGCTGCCGACCTACTCGTAGAGCGCCTCGATCGCGGCGGTGATGTCGTCCTTCGGCAGCACACCGCCGGTGAATCGGGTGACCGCGGTGATCCCCTTCGCGTAGGTGTGCCGGACGTCCACGAAATCCAGTCCGTCGAGAGCGGCGACGACCTCCGGGTCGTCGCCGAATTCGGCGTCTTCCCAAGGTTCTTCCGACGAGACCAGCTCGCCCTTGCGGGCGAAGGACAGCATCGTGACGGCGTTGACGTTCCAGTAGAAGCTGGCCGCTTTTCCGTTGCGGGACATCTGCGCCAGCACGTTCTCGTCGGCGCCGACGTAGTTGTTGTCCTCGATCACGACGACACCGCCGTCGATTCCGATGGCGATCGAGTCCTCGTCGAAGTCGTCCACCACGTCGTCGACCTCGAGGCCGATGGCGATCGTGACGGTTGCCGCCTCGCCCAGAGCGTTGGCCAGCCAGCGCAGCCCGGCCTCAGGCGCAGGCGGCCGGATCGGCTCGGGTTCGCCGCGCAGTCGGTGGCCCAGCCGGTCGGTCTTCTTGTGCACCACCGGTTCTGTGAGCGGTGCCGGCCAGATCAGCAGCTCGTAGGCTTCGTCGTCATCACCGTCTCGGCCGCAGGCGGACACCCGGACGCGGTAGTCATCGGGCCAGGGCGGCATTCCGGCGCAACCGAGCTGCGCACCGCCGTTGACCGCGGTGAAGCTGACCTCGGCGACCTCGTCCCAGTACGTCGTCTCCGGCTCGCCAGGCGGGGTCAGCACGACCTGCGCCTCCACCGGGACGCGGCCCTGCTCGATGCCGGTGCGCACCGCGAAGCCCGTTTCCAACGCGGCGACCAGGCCCGTTGCCGAGAAGCCCGGTGAGTCACCCGGATCTTCGATGAGCTGGAACTGGTGGTGGGCCACCGGGACGCTCGGGTTCCAGGACTGGCCCTGGTACTCGTCGCGCATCCGCTGCCGCAACGCCTGCTCGTACGCCGGTGGCTTCGGGAGCTTCGGGATCACGAGTGCGGTCACGCCGATCGCGATGCCGATGACCGCCACCGGATCCGGCGACGTGCGGATCTTGTTCAGGACGGCGGCCGCGGTCGCCACGGCCACGGCGAGATGTGCCGCGCCGTGCTTCGCGATGACCGCGTTCTCGTCGCCCGTCACGTCGCCGAGGTCGACCAGCGCGGCAGTGGCCCGCACCTGCTCGGTGATCAGCTCGATCGCGCCGGGATTCACGATCGCGATCAGGCCCATCGGTTTCTCGAGCGGGCTTTGGCCACCGAACGACGCGTAGGAGAACGTGGTGCCGGCGGGGAGCGGCACCAGGTCGGCGACGATGTCGTCGGGCGCTTGGACCGTCAGCTTCGAGACACCGCGTTCGAGTGCGCCGAGGAGAAGTTCCGCGGCCGACCGGTCGAAGTCGTCGAGGGCTCGTTGCGCCGGCGTGCCGAACTCGGGGCCGTTCCAGTGGTGACGTGGTTCGTACCGGCCGAGATCCGCCGCCGGAGCCACCGGGATGAGCGGCTCGATCTGCCGTGCGGTGGCCAGGACCAGTTCCTCGAAATCCCCCATGCGCGCGATTGTGCCGGGTGATGGTCCAGCTCACAGCCATTTGACTCAACAAGATCCCTCCCGCACGATCCTTGGTTGACAACAGCATCCGCACGCCGCGGGGGAAGCCGGTGCAACTCCGGCACTGACCCGCAACGGTGAAAGTCCGACTGCCCGTGGCGTGCGGTAGCTCCACCAACCCGTCGAGGACATGCGGGGCAGGGAGGCGTTTTGTGATGCGGAGATCCGCGTTGGTCGCGCTCGTCGCGACCGCGCTCGTGGCGACACCTCAGGCGCAGGCCGCGGAGGTCGCGCCGGCCGCGGGAACGTGGCTGGTCAGCCAGTTCGTCCCGGGCGACCACCTGATCAACTTCCCGGGCGGCCCCGGCGACCCCGGACTGACCGCCGACGGCGTCTACGGTCTCGCGGCGGCGGGAGTGGGCCAGTCGGCGTCGGCCAAGGCGATGGCCTGGCTGTCGGCGAACCTCCCGGACTTCATCGGCAAGGGCGAGGAGTCGTTCACGGGTCCCGTCGCCAAGATCGCGCTGGCCGCGCAGGTCCAGGGTCTCGACGCGCGGAAGTTCGGCGGTGTCGACCTGATCGAGCGGCTCACCGAGTTGCAGGACGCTGATGGCCGGTTCCGCGACAAGGGTGATCCCGAGTGGGACGAGAGCAACGCGTTCACCCAGTCGCTGGCGATCATCGTGCTTCGTCGCGCCGCACTGCCGCTCGACAAGGCGACGACGTACCTGGTGTCCACGCAGTGCCCGGACGGCGGTTTCCCGATCGTGTTCGGCGAGGCGACCTGCAAGTCCGATGTGGACGCCACGACGATGGTGTTGCAGGCGCTGAGGAACCCGGCGGCCCTCGCGTGGCTCGTGAAGCAGCAGCAGGCTGACGGCGGATTCCCGGCGGCGGTCGGGCCGTCCAACGCCAACACCACCGGACTCGCGGTCGGCGCGCTGGTGGCCGGCGGTCAGGCCGGGGCGGCGGACAGGGCCGTGGCGTACTTGAGGACGCTGCAGGTCGGCTGTGCCGGACCGGAGGCTCAGCGTGGCGCGATTGCTTACGACAGCACGGGTTTCGAGGCGGCCAAGGCTGTTCGTGCCACCGCGCAGGCGATGCTCGGGCTCGCACGGGTGGGCCTCGTTGACGTGTCCGCTGCTTCGGCCTCGGCTGGTGTGCCCGCGATCGAGTGCGCGACCACGCCGCCGTCCACTCCGCCCTCTGCCGAGCCTTCGGTTCCCGCGCCCGCCGGTCCGGCGCCGGTCGACCCACCGCTCGCGGCCACCGGCCCGGACCAGGCCGTGCCGCTGACCCTGTTCGGCTCGTTCGCGGTCGTGCTCGGCGCCGCACTTCTCTTCGTCTCCCGTCGTCGGAAGGTTGGTGCGTGATGCGCCGCGTGCTCGCTGCCCTCGCTCTGCTGGCAAGTTCTTTCGCCGTCACGTCCCCGGCCTCGGCTTCCTCGTGCGAGGGCGTGCAGGTCGTCGTCGACTTCACCGCGCTGGGCGGCGGCGTCGAGACCGGCTGCGCCGCGGGCGACCCGGCCTCTGGCCTGGCGGCGCTGACGGATGCCGGCTTCACGTACTCGTTCGTGCCGCGCCGCCCCGGGTTGGTGTGCACGATCAAGTCGCTGCCGAACCCGTGCAAGATGCCCACGACCAGCGCCTACTGGTCGTACTGGCACGCCACGCCCGGCGGCGCCTGGACCTACAGCAGCGTGGGCGCCGGCAGCTACGACCCGGCGCCCGGCACGGTCGAGGGCTGGTCGTACGGCACGGGTGTCGCGCCGGGTGCCACTCCGTGAAAAGGCTCTTCTTCGCGCTGGCACTGGTGATCGGGTTCTTGCCGGTGCCGGCGCAAGCCGCGGGATGCGACGGCGTGACGGTGGTCGTCGACTTCCGCGGTCTCGGGGGAGGCGTGCGGCAGGGCTGTGCGCCGGGCAGCCCGGCTTCCGGCGTGGCGGCTTTGAGCGCGGCCGGGTTCGGCTACACGTTCGCGTCGCGGCAGCCCGGATTCGTCTGCCGCATCAACGAGAAGCCCGGCACCGACACCGACAAGTGCGTCACCACCTCGCCCGCCTCGGCGTACTGGTCGTACTGGCACGCGCCGGCTGGTGGGGCTTGGTCGTACAGCAACTCCGGCGCGGCTTCGCACGTGCCTGCCCGGGGAACTGCCGAGGGTTGGGCGTTCGGGGCGGGCGAGCAGCCCGGGATGGCGCCGCCCGCGGCTCCGGCCCCTCAGCAACCGGCTCCGCAACCGCCGCAGGTTCCGGCGCCCGTGAACCCACCCGCTGGCCAGCCGCAGCCGACCACGACCACGCCTCCGGTGCCGAGTTCTTCTTCGGTGACAACGTCTTCGGAGCCGTCCTCGACGGCGGTGACCACCACGACGAGCGGTTCGGAGGCGGTCGAGATCAAGGCGGAGTCGGCGCCGCCCGAGGAGAAGGCGAGCCCCGGCTGGTGGTGGACCGCGATCGGAGTGTTGCTGATCGCGGCGCTCGTCGTGGCGGGGCTGCTGGTGGCGAGGCGGCGTCGCGGTGGTGCGGAAAACGAATGACGAGTGTGCTTCTGCCGGCGCTGATGGCTGGTGTTGCGGGCGGGGTGCGGTGACGGCGGCGTGAGGCTTCATCCCGGTGCGTGGTGGCTCTGGGCACTCGGCCTGGCCACCGCCGCCAGCCGCACCACGAACCCGTTGCTGCTGGGCCTGATCCTGGCCGTCGCGGGCCTCGTGGTCGTGACCTGCCGGGCGAACACGCCGTGGGCAGGGACCTACGGCGTGTTCCTCAAGTTCGGCCTGCTGGTGATCGGCATGCGGGTGCTCCTGCACGTGTTCCTCGGCGGCGTCGCCGGCCCGACCACCCTCTTCAGCCTGCCGCAGCTTCCGCTCCCGGACTGGGCCCAGGGCATCCGCATCGGCGGACCGGTGACGGCCGAGGGGCTGGTCTTCGCGCTGTACCAGGGTTTGCTGCTGGCCACGATCCTCAGCTGTGTCGGTGCCGCCAACGCCCTGGCGAACCCCAAGCGGCTGCTCCGTTCACTCCCCGCTGCCCTGTACGAGGTGAGCGTCGCTGTTGTGGTGGCGCTGACCGTTGCGCCACAACTGGTTTCGTCCGTGCGGTCGGTCCGCAAGGCCCGGCAGCTCCGGGGTGACACGGCGCGTGGAGCCCGGGCGATTCGCACGATGCTGGTGCCGGTGCTGGAGGACGCCCTGGAACGCTCGCTGGTGCTGGCCGCTTCCATGGACTCTCGTGGCTATGGGCGTACGGCCGGCATTTCGCGGCGGGACCGGGTGCTCACCGGAACGTTGGTGCTGGCCGGACTCTTCGGGTTCTGCATCGGGCTGTACGGGCTGCTGTCCGACGCCTACTCCGGCTGGCTGTTGCTGGCGATCGGTGGTGTGCTGGCGATCGCGGGGCTGCGGGTGGGGGCGCGGCGGGTGCCTCGGACGCGTTATCGGCCGGACCGGTGGTCGGCCAGGGCGGTCGGGGTGGCGTCGAGCGGGGTGATCGGGGCGGTGGTGCTGGTGTTCTCGGGGGATCCGGCCCTGTCGCCGTCGACCGTGCCGCTGCAGGCGCCGGAACTGCCGGTGCTGCCGGCGTTGGCGGTGTTCGCGGCGTTGGCTCCGGTGCTGCTGGTGAGGGAGCGATGAGCAGGCGGGCGGCGGTGCTGCCGGTGGTGGTTGTGAGGGAAGCATGATCAGGTTTGAGGACGTCACGATCACCTATGCCGAGCAGCCGGTGCTCGCGAACATCTCGGTGGAGATCCCCGAGGGCGAGCTGTGCCTGGTCGTCGGGCGGACCGGCTCGGGCAAGTCGACGTTCCTGCGTGCAATCAACGGGCTGGTCCCGCACTTCAGCGGTGGCACGCTGGCCGGACGCGTGCTGGTGGACGGCCGTGACACCTCCCGGTTCCCGCCGCGCGAGCTGGCCGATGTCGTCGGGTTCGTCGGGCAGGATCCGGTGGCGGGCTTCGTCGCGGACAACGTCGAGGACGAGCTCGCCTACTCGATGGAATCCCTGGGGCTGCCCGGCGACGTCATGCGCAAGCGCGTTGAGGAGACCCTTGACCTGCTCGGGCTTGCGCAACTCCGTGATCGTCCACTTGCGACTTTGAGCGGCGGGCAGCAGCAGCGCGTCGCGATCGGCGCGGCCCTGACAGCGCATCCACGTGTCCTGGTGCTCGATGAACCGACCTCCGCACTGGACCCTGGTGCCGCCGAGGACGTTCTGGCTGCCGTGCAACGACTTGTGCACGACCTCGGCATGACCGTGGTGATCGCCGAGCACCGACTCGAACGCGTCGCTCAGTACGCCGATCGTGCGCTGTTGCTGCCGGCAGGGGAGATCGGTGATGTCGGTGAGGTGCTGGCAGCTGCACCCGTCGCACCGCCCGTGGTCAGGCTCGCGCAGGTCGCCGGGTGGTCACCCGTGCCGGTGTCCGTCCGCGATGCGCGCCGGCACGCGGCTTCCTTGCGCGAGCGACTGCCCGAACCCGCGACCCGCAATCCCGCGGTTGCCGTGCCTGTGCTGGCAGCACGGGATGTTGTCGTGAAGTACGGCGATGTGCAGGCTGTGCGCGGGGTTTCGTTCAGCGTTGGTGCGGGCGAACGGGTTGCGCTGATGGGGCGCAACGGGTCCGGCAAGTCGTCGCTGCTCTGGGCGGTGCAGGGGAGTGGCAAGCGCACGTCCGGCACGGTTTCCGCCGGAAACACCGATCCCAAGTCGCTGAAACCCGCCGAGCGCCGGAAAACTGTCGCGCTGGTGCCGCAGCAGCCGTCCGATCTGCTGTACCTGGAGACTGTCGCCGAGGAGTGCGGCCAGGCCGATGCCGAGACTGGTCAGCCGGCAGGAACCTGCCGGAAGCTGTTGGAAGGCTTGGCTTCTGTGCCGCAGGACGCACATCCGCGGGATCTGTCGGAGGGGCAACGGCTGGCGCTCGTGCTCGCGGTGATGCTGACCGGGACGCCGGACGTGCTGTTGCTCGACGAACCCACCCGCGGCCTCGACTACCCCGCGAAGGAAGCGCTCGCCAAGGTCCTCAAGAACCTCGGCAGCGCGATCGTGCTGGCCACGCACGACGTCGAGTTCGTCGCCGAGTACGCGACGCGGGTGGTCGTGATGGCCGAAGGGGACGTGGTCGCGGACGGGCCCGCACGCGAGGTCGTCACGTCGTCGCCGGTCTTCGCGCCGCAGGTCAGCAAGATTCTGGGGCCGTGGCTGACGGTCGCCGATGTCGAGGCAGCGCTGTGATCGCGATTCGGCGCAGGTCGGCGGCAGCGCTGGCGGTGTCCGGGGTGATCGGGCTGGCGGCGTTCACCTGGCCGCTGTTCGTCGCACCGTCCAGCGACATCGCGCACGGCGGCGACGCGCCGTGGACGTTCGCGCTGCTGTTGCCGCTCGTGCTCGCCGTTGTGCTGGCGGAGCTGAGCGACAAGGGCATGGACTCCAAGGCGATCGCGATGCTCGGGGTGTTGTCCGCGCTCGGGGCGGCGATCCGGCCGTTGGGCGCGGGCACCGCCGGCATCGAGACGATCTTCTTCCTGATGGTGCTGGGCGGGAGGGTGTTCGGGCCGGGGTTCGGGTTCGTGCTGGGCAACACGACGTTGTTCGCGTCGGCGTTGCTGACCGGCGGTGTCGGACCGTGGCTGCCGTACCAGATGCTCGGGGCGGCTTGGGTGGCGTTGGGCGCCGGACTGCTCCCCCAATGGCGCGGGAAAGCCGAGATCGCGTTGCTGGCCGGGTACGGCGTGGCCAGCTCGGTGGTCTACGGCTTTCTGCTGAACCTGTCGTTCTGGCCGTTCGCGGTCGGCGAGGGCACGTCGGTGAGCTTCGACCCGAACGCGTCTGCGGGCGCGAACCTGGTGCGGCTGGTGGCTTTCACGCTCGCGACCTCGCTCGGCTGGGACCTCGGACGGGCCGTCACCACCGCCGTGCTGGTGGTGGTGACGGGTCCCGTGCTGTTGCGGACGTTGCGGCGCGCCTCGCGGAAAGCCGCGTTCCTGCCCAGTCGCTGACTCCAAGAGACATCGGAGTTGTCCTGAAATTGGCTCAGACCATTGACGACAAAAGGGATTCACGCCCAGGCTGAGCTCAGGGTCGCCGCCCCCCGACTCGTGAGGAGGAGTCGTGAGAACTCGCGTTCTCGTCGCGGTCATCGCTGTCACCGCAGCGCTGTCCGTGAGCGCGCAGTCACAAGCCGCGGAGCCACTGCAGAGTCTGGTACCCGTACCGGTGTCGGTGCAGGCCAGAGCCGGTGTCACGTACACGCTGACGGCAGCCACGAAGATCTACACCGCCCCTGCCGCGAGGGACGTCGGCGACTTCCTGGCGGGTGTCCTGCGGCCCTCCACCGGTTACGCGCTGCCGGTGTCGGACGCGGCCGGCGCGCCCGCCGACGGTATCTCACTGCTGCTTTCCGGAGCGCCCAGTCCGGCGGGACAGCAGGGTTACCAGCTCGACGTCGCGGCCAACGCCGTGGTCGTGCGCGCCAACACGTCGGAGGGCTTGTTCGCGGGTGTGCAGACGCTGCGGCAGCTGTTGCCCGCCAATGCCGAGAGCGCGACCACACAACCCGGTCCGTGGACCGTGCCGGGCACGCTGATCGTCGACTACCCGCGCTTCTCCTACCGCGGCGCGATGCTCGACGTGGCACGGCACTTCCACCCGGTCGCGTCGGTCAAGCGGTACGTCGACCAGCTCGCGCTGTACAAAATCAACTACTTCCACCTGCACCTGAGCGACGACCAGGGCTGGCGGATCGTGGTCGACAGCTGGCCGCGCCTGGCCACGTACGGCGGCAGCACGCAGGTCGGCGGCGGCGCCGGCGGCTACTTCACCAAGGCGCAGTACAGCGAGATCGTGCAGTACGCGGCCGCGCGCAGGATCACGGTCATCCCGGAGATCGACATGCCCGGCCACACCAACGCCGCGCAGGCCTCGTACGCGGAGCTCAACTGCAACGGCCAGGCCCCGCCGCTGCGCACGGACATCGAGGTCGGCTACTCCTCGTTGTGCGTCAACAAGGACATCACCTACCAGTTCATCGACGACGTGGTGCGCGAGATCGCGGCTCTGACGCCCGGCCCGTACTTCCACATCGGCGGCGACGAGGCGCACGCGACCTCCGACGCCGACTACCAGGCGTTCATGAACCGCGCTTTGCCGATCGTGAAGAAGTACGGCAAGACCGTGCTCGGCTGGCACGAGTTCGTGAAGACCACGACCGATGTCAACGCCATCCCGCAGTACTGGGGCACCACGACGTCCAACGCGGTGGTGCAGGCGGCGGTCCAGCGCGGCAACAAGGTCATCATGTCGCCCGCGAACAAGGCGTACCTGGACATGAAGTACAACTCCAGCACGCCTCTCGGTCTGTCGTGGGCCGGCCTGATCGAGGTGCAGACCGCCTACGAGTGGAACCCCGGCACGCACCTGAGCGGCGTGACCGAAGCGGCGGTGCGCGGCGTCGAAGCTCCACTGTGGACCGAGACCCTGGTGACCTCGCGCGACCTCGAGTTCATGGCGTTCCCGCGGCTGTCCGCGATCGCCGAACTGGCCTGGTCGCCGTGGTCGACGCACAACTGGGACCAGTTCAAGGCGCGGCTCGGCGCCCAGGCCCCGCGCTGGACCACGATGGGCATCAACTTCTACCGCTCGGCCCAGGTCCCGTGGGACACCGGCGGCCCGCCGCCCGGCCCCTGCGCGCAGCCCGCGTGGGACCGCGCGAAGGTCTACAACGGCGGGGAACTGGTGTCGCACAACGGCCACAAGTGGACCGCGAAGTGGTGGACCCGGGGAGAGGAGCCCGGTACGACCGGCCAGTGGGGCGTCTGGCGTGACGACGGCGTCTGCTGAGTGATTCCGGGTATCCCTCGTTCATGACGGATCCAGAAGAAGCTGAAGAGTTCGCCGAAGAGGTGGGTGTCGACCCCACGCCTCAGGAAGTCGACGAATACCGCGACATGACGCAACCGGGTGAGTGGCGCGCCGACGAGAAGATGCAGCCGGGCGGCGCGCCCGCACCTCAGGACGGGGAGGACCCGACCGGCGGCTCCGGTGCCTGATCCGCGTCTGGCGTGACGACGGCGTCTGCTGATTGAGTGATGAAGGAAACCTTCATCAACGAAGGGCGGGCGCGTGCGGGTACTGGTCACGAACGACGACGGCATCGATTCGCCAGGGCTGTACGCGCTGGCCCGTGCTGCTGCATCGGTGGACTGGGAGGTGCTGGTCGCCGCGCCGTCCACCGAGGCGAGCGGTACGGGTACCAGCTTCGCGTCCACTGCCGGCCGTGCACCCATCCCGCTGGACCGTCGTTCGGTCGAGGGCTTCGAGGCGATCGCCGTGCCCGCGCACCCGTCGCTGATCTCGTTCATCGCGTGTCTCGGCGGCTTCGGCTTCAAGCCCGACCTGGTGCTGTCCGGCGTGAACCTGGGCGCGAACACGAGCACCGGCATCCTGCACTCGGGCACCATTGGCGCCGCTCTGACCGCCGGCGTCCGTGGTGTCAGTGCTTTGGCGGTCTCTCTGGACGTCGAATGGGACGGCCCCAAACCGTTGTGGGACACGGCAACTGAGGTGGCCGCGGCTGTGCTGCCGACGTTGGTGGAGATGCCGGCGGGAAGCGTGCTCAGCCTCAACGTGCCGAACGCGCCGACCGTGCGGGGAATCGAATGGGCGTCGATCGCGCCCGTCAGCCCGTACCAGGTGCGGGTGGAGGCGGACGGCGACTCGGTTCGGCTGCGCGGCGGCCTGACCGACCTGGAGCCGGTGCCGGGCACCGAAGTCGCCTGGCTGGCCTCCGGTCACGCGGCCCTGACCGCGCTGCACTCCGTCGGCGCTCTGCCTACTTCGGACTTGCCTTCCCCGGCCTGGCCAGCGTGATGACGAGTCCGATCAGAGCCGTGCGAACCTCGAGAAAACTCTCGGTGGTCACGTCGTTGAGCGAGAACGCCAGCATCCCGAACGAAATCAGCAGGAGCACGCCGTACATGCGAGCGACGTCGTGCCGCCACGCGCAGGCCACGCCCAGCGCGCCGACCCCGAGCTGGATCACGTGATAGTTCGGGTCCAACCCGAACACGTCGAACCACCCGAACCCGAGCTGCAGCAGCCCAGCGCTGAGTGTGAGGATCTGCGGCCTCGTGAACTCCAGCTCATTGCTCAACAAGGCCATCGTTTCTACCCTTCGGATCGCCGCCAGACCGCGTCGTACTGCGCTTGTCGTTCGCGGTCCTGCGCGGCGTTTCGCTCCCGGCGCCCATCAGTCGCCGACCCCCGTGGGTACCCGTACTTGGTGAGCCGGTAATCCACGCTTTCGGGCGCGTAGGACAACGCGAAGTACAGTCCTACAACGAAACCGAGCGCACCGCACGCGATTGCCAGCGGCCACGGCGAGCCGAGCCCGAACACGAGCGCGCAGGTGATGATCGTGACCAGCGGCGTGACCTGCACGAGACTGCGGATCGTGAAGCGCACCAGCCACTTCGGACCGGTCACGTCGTCGAAGACGAACTGGCGGTGTTTCCGCGGGAGCCGGCCGCCCGCGTAGTACCAGAGCTTCAGCGCGGGGTTCATCGCGTGGCCTTGGCGATCACTTTGTGCAGCACCTCGTTCAGCTGGGCGAGCTCCTCGAACGTCATGTCGAGCTGCTCGACGACCTTGAAGGGGATCTTCAGCGCTTCTTTTCTCAGTTCCTGGCCCTGTTCCGTCAGGGTCAGCGCCAACGCGCGCTCGTCGGCCTTGTCCCGCTGCCGTTGGACGTAGCCGATCGCTTCCAGCCGTTTGAGGAGCGGGCTGAGCGTGCCGGGATCGAGCTGCAGGACGTTGCTGAGGTCCTTGACCGTGCGCGGCGACCGCTCCCAGAGGGCCAGCATGACCAGGTACTGGGGGTGGGTGAGGTTCAGCGGCTCGAGGATCGGCCGGTACACCGCGATCACCGTGCGGGATGCCACGGCGAGGGCGAAGCACACCTGGCGCTCCAGTTCGAGCGGGTTCTCGGGGATACTTGGTGTACTAATCATTTGTGTACACAGTAACTCGCGGGCGCGCTCAGGTCCAAGAGATGTGGTGCGTCAGACTCCGAGCTCAGGCGTTCACCAAGTGTCAGCGTCGAGGAGACGCTCGATCACTTCACGCCTTGCCGGGGTTGAAGAGGTTCAGCGGGTCGAGCGTGTGCTTGACGGACTGCTGGAGAGAGCAGACGTCCGGGCCGAGTTCGCGGATCATGCCGTCGCGCTTGAGCAGGCCCACGCCGTGCTCGCCGGTGACGGTGCCGCCCAGGGCGAGCGCCTCGGTGATGATGTCCTCGAACGCTGCCTGGGCGGCGATGCGGGCGTTGTCGTCGCCGGGCGGGGTGATCAGCAACGGGTGCAGGTTGCCGTCGCCGGCGTGCGCGATGGTGGCGATCTGGACGCCGTGGCGGGTGCCGATCTCCTCGATGCGGGCGAGCATCACGGGGATCGCCGACCGTGGCACGCAGACGTCTTCGGTGAGCAGCGGGCCGAGGCGTTCGAGGGCCGGGTAGGTGAGGCGGCGTGCTGCGAAGAGGGCCTCTGCCTCGGCCGAGTCGGTGGAGCGTTCGGTCCACGCGGCGCCCGCGTCGGTGAAGGCCGCTACCAGGCCGTCGGCGTCTTCCGGTGTCTCGGCGCGGGCCAGCAGCATCGCCTCGGTGTCAGGCTCGATGCCGAGGTGCTTCCAGTCCTCGACGGCTTGCAGGCACGCTCGGTCGATCAGCTCCAGAGCCGCTGGTTGCAGGCCCCGGCGCGTGCTCAGGGCGACGGCCTGACCTGCGTCGACCAGGCTGGCGAAGGCGCCCACGACGGTGGCCGGCGGGCGTGGGGCCGGGCGCAGGCGCAGGGTGATCTCGGTGACGACGCCGAGCGTGCCCTCGGAGCCGACGAGCAGGCTGGTGAGGTCGTAGCCCGCGACGCCCTTGTTGGTGCGCCTGCCGAGTTTCACCGCGGTGCCGTAGGAGACCGGGCCGCCCATCACGACCTCCAGGCCGAGCACGTAGTCGCGGGTGACGCCGTACTTGAGGCAGCACAGGCCGCCCGCGTTGGTGGCGACGTTGCCGCCGATCGTCGACCACGGCGAGCTGGCCGGGTCCGGTGGGTACCAGAGCCCTTGTGCCGCAACGGCTTTCTTGAGGTCGTCGTTCACCACACCCGGCTGCACGACGGCGAGGAGGTTCTCGGCGTCGATCTCGATGATCCGGTTCATCCGGCTCAGGTCGAGGACCAGACAACCGTCGGTGGCGTTGGCGCCGCCGGAGAGGCCGGTGCCCGCGCCGCGTGGCACGATCGGGACGCCATTGGCAGCGCAGGCTTTGACGGCGTCCTGAACGTCCTCAGTGGACTGCGGGCGGAACGCGGCGGCCGGTGTGCCCGCCGGAGCCCACTCGGCTTCGTCGTGGCTCAGGTTCTCCAGGGTGGCCGGGTCGGTGAGCAGGCCGGGCAGGTCCAAGGTCGTCATGACGGGTTCAACGCTCCGTGGGCGGCTTTGTGCACGATTTGTTCCCGTTCGGCGCCCCACTCGTGCGGAGTGGATCGGTACGGGCCAGCGGTGACCTGAGCAGTGTGACGATCCGAGCGGCCCCGCGTCGAGATCCCAGGTGCGGGTGCGCAAATTTACTGTCAGCAACGGGCAGACTTTGTGGCATCTGCTGACAAGTGTGGAGGGCGCGCTGCGGGGTAGCTGACTGGCATGGCTCGCACCACCGTCGTCATCGCCACGCGGAACCGCTCGGCCAGCCTGCTGCGGACGCTCGCCCACCTCAGCGAGCTCGCGGTGCCGGTCATCGTCGTCGACAACGCCTCCGACGACGACAGCGTTGCTCTTGTGCGGCAACGGTTTCCGCAGGTCCTGACGCTGGAGTCGGCGGTGAACCTCGGCGCGGCAGGGCGCAACCTCGGCGTGCGGGCGGCGCGGACACCGTTCGTGGCCTTCGCGGACGACGACTCGTGGTGGGCGCCCGACGCGCTGGAGCGGGCCGAGCCGATCTTCGACGAGCACCCGGACCTCGCGGTGATCGCCGCGCGCACACTCGTGGGGCCCTCGGAGAAACCGGATCCCATCACGCCATTGCTGCGCGACAGCCCGTTGGGCAACGGCGTCGCGGGGCCGGCGGTGCTCGGGTTCATCGCCTGCTCGGCGATCGTGCGGCGGCAGGCGTACCTGGAAGTGGGCGGCTTCAGCCCGGTGCTGTTCTTCCGCGGCGAGGAGTCGTTGCTGTCGTGGGATCTCGCGGCGGCTGGATGGGCGCTCTGCTACGTCGAGGACGTGGTGGCGCACCATCATCCGGCCGCGGAACGAGCGCCCGGCGGCGATCTCGTCGAGCGGCGCAACGCGGTGCTGGCCTCGTGGATGCGACGACCGGTGCGCTCGGCGCTGGCGGCGTCGCTGAAGGACCCGAGGGCCTTTCGGGCGGCCCTGCCCCGGTTGCGCGCGGCGCTCCGGCAGCGACACGAGCTGCCGGAGCACCTGGAAACGCAGATCAGGAAAGCGAGCGGACCGCCGCGGCGAGGCGGGTGATGCCCTCGTCGATCTGATCCGGCGTGACGCCCGAGAACGCGAGGCGCATCTCGTTGTCGCCGCCCTCCAGCAGGAAGTCGGAGCCCTTCACGAACTCGACGCCGTGTTCCTTGGCGACCGGGACCAGCTTCTCGATCGACACGCCCGGCAGCTCGACCCACATGAAGTAGCCACCCTGCGGCGCGGTGAAGACGGCCTCCGGGAGCTCGCGCTCGAGCGCGGCCACGAGGGCGTCGCGGCGGGCGCGCAGGGCGGTGCGGACGTTCACGACCGACTCGTCGAGACGGCCGGAGCGGCAGTACGAGTTCACGATCGACTGCGCCACCATGTTCGGCGAGATGTACGTGGTGGTCGCGATGTCCTGGACCTTCTTGATGACGGCCTTCGGACCCACCAGGTAACCGCAGCGGATGCCGGGCGCCATGGTCTTCGAGAACGACGACGCGTAGACGACCTTCTCGTTCTTGTCCTGCGACAGCATCGTCGGCAGCGGCTCGCCCTCGAACCGCACCTTGACGTACGGGTCGTCCTCGAACAGCACGAAGTCGTACTCGGCCGACAGCTCCAGCAGTCGCGCGCGCTTCGCCTCGGACAGCGTGTAGCCGGCCGGGTTGTGGAAGTTCGGGATGATGTGCGCGAGCTTCGGACGCACACCGCTCTCCAGCAGCTTCTCGAGCGCGTCGACGTTGATGCCGTCGGTCTCCAGCTCGATGGCGTGGATGTTGGCGCCGCGCTGACGCAGGTTCAGCAGCGTGCGGTCGTAGGTCGGCGCCTCGACCACCACGTCGTCGCCCGCCTGGACGAGCAGTTCGAACAGGAACGCGTCGGCCTGCATCGAGCCGTTGGTGACGAGCACCTGCTCCGGCTCGACACCGTGCTGCTCGGCGAGCCAGCTGCGCAGCGGCACGTAGCCGACGCTCGTGCCGTACGCGAAGGTGCCGCCCGGGTCGTCCGTGAAGGCTTTCTGCGCTGCGTCGCGCAGGCCTTCCTGGTCGATGATGTCGAGAGAGGGCGCTCCGCGCGTGAACAGGATCGAGGCCATGCGCGGAGCGTACAACTCCCACGATTTGGGCTAAGCCCTGTATACGTATGAGTTCAGTTCGCTGACTGCCTGAGCCGCGTTCCCGAGGTGGTAGAGATCGACTGCCAGGAAGTTCGGCTTCTTCCTGGCCGCGGGCTGGCAGAACTGCTGCGCCCGGTTGCCGAGCTTGCCGTTGTCGGTCGTGGCGGTGCCGGTGAACGGGACGTCGCGGAAGTGGTTCATGACGAACAACGGCTGGAAGCTGCCCGTCGCGGTGAGCGGTTTTTCATCCCATCGGCTGTAGCAGGACCAGTCGGAGCTGCCGAGACCCGAACCCATCGACCAGTAGTTCTCGACCGTCCAGTCCTTCTGGTAGAGCACGCCGGAGTCCTCGCGCCCGTCCTTGCCGTGGTCGGTGAAGATCAGCAACCGCTTGTTCGCCGCCTGCAGTTCGCTGCGCTTCGGCCAGCCGTTCTGCCGCACGCCTTCCGCCCGGTACAGGACGTCGTTCAGCCCCTGCACTTTGCGGAGCTCTGCGCGCAGCACGTCCGCCGAGACGTAGTCCTCCAGGAAGACCGTGATGATCTCGCTCCGATTGTTTCGGAGAAAATCCACAATTCGCTGAATGTCGACGTTGAGCGCCACAGGCTTGCTCACCAGCGTGCAGCTGTTGTGGCACAGGATCGCGCCGTCGGGCGTCTGGTGGATGTCCAGCATGAAGCCGCGGACGCCGTCGCCCAGCTGCTGCACGATGCCGCGCGTCTGGTTCTTGGCGAGGTTGACGAACGGCGGCGCAAACCCGCCGTCCACGCCGTTCGCGTAGGCGTTGTGGGCGGTCAGGAACGTCATCTGGTCGAGCCGCGGGTCAGCCGGCATGGGGTCGGTCTGGTTCTGGACCGGGGTCAGGTACCAGCGGGACTGGCCGCTGAGACTGAAGAACTCCCATTGATCACCGAACTGCTTCGGCTCGTGAACCGTATCCCCTTGTGAGCACGAACCCATGGTGAGCTGGCGGGTGATGCACTGGCCCGGCGAGTCGGTGTTCTCGAACCTCCCGTCGCTCAGCCGCCATTGCTGGTGGTCCTCGTTGCCCTTGGGGCGGCGCAGGGCGAGTCCGGTGCCGCTCTGGGCGACGTTGAGGCCGGTGCTGACACTGGTGATGTAGTACGTGCCCGACGGAGCCGCGTTGGCGGCGGTGGGCACCAGGGGAAGCAGCAGCAGGGCTGCGACGGCAGGGAGGTATCGCACGGTGACCAGGGTCACTCATCTGAGTGAAACATGAAACGTCCTCAGGCGTTTGGACGTTTAACACTGTGGGTATCCCACGCGACGTCGGAGCCTCCTGGGTAGTAGTACAACTCCACGGCAGCCGTCGCCCAACCGAAGGGTTCGGGCCGGTTCTGAGCGCCGCCTTCACAAGCCGCGCAGGGTTCGACTCCCTCGGTTGCCACTTGCTCCAGTCGTCGTTCCCGCGGCGAGAAGACAGGCGTCGTGGTCGACGGACCGCGACGCCTTCTTCGGTTCAGAAGGGCGGATCGCCGCCCGAGGTGAAGTCGAACTCCTCGTGGGTGGAGTCCTTCTGTTTCGGGGCACGTTGGCGTTTGTTGAGGGCTCGCAGGCGATCGCCCGCGTACTCGAGGGCCTCGCGCAGCTGGTCCGCAGTGGCCTCGGCACGGCGCTCAACGCCCATCAGGTCGTTCAGCTCGCGGTTGACCGAGCCTGGATGGCGCCTGGTCTCCTTGGCGAGCACGTACGCCGCTTTGTTGAGGGAGCTTCGCAACGACTGCTTCGCCGTCATGGCGCCTCCCGCCCGCTGCGGACAGGGCTTCGGTCAGTCGTTCCTGCACGCAGCGCAGGGCTGCCCGGAATTGCTCGTCGGTGGCCGTGCGGCGGGTCCGCACCCCGATCCGGCGGTTCACCTCGAGGTTCACCTCCCGCGGGTGGCGCAGGGTTCGGCGCGACAGTTGCCAGACCTGGGCGTTCAGGGCGGAGTGCAGCGGCGAAGAGGTGCATGGCGGCCTCTCGATCATCATCGGTCTCCAATGGAACTGTGTGTGACCTCACGATGACAGACAGGTCTGACAATTTTGGAAGTCCAGCTCAGGGGCCGTTTCAGGGGCTTCGAGCTGGCGAACGCGGCACCTCGACCGGGCTTGCTGACCGCGTTCCGCATCGTCGGCCGCGTCTACGTCGTCGGCAACGCGATCGGCATCCTTGCCCTGAAAGGCAAGCGGAGGGCGTGGCTCGCGGTGCGCTCGTGGTCGCGCTGACCCTGCTGATCACCCGAGCCGCGCGAAAATCCGTCTGGGCACAAAAGAAGCCCGCCCGGCGATGAGCCGAGCGGGCTTCGAAGAGCTGAATCAGATGGCGCGGACCGCCTGTGCCTGCGGACCCTTCTGACCCTGGCCGATCTCGAACTCCACGCGCTGCTGCTCTTCCAGCGACTTGAAGCCGTTGCCTTCGATCTGCGAGTAGTGCACGAACACGTCCGGACCGCCGCCGTCCTGCGCGATGAATCCGAAGCCCTTCTCGCCGTTGAACCACTTCACGGTGCCCTGCGCCATACGAATTGCTCCCTAGATGTTGGTGCTCCCGCTGAGCGGGTGCGCGAACAGTCTGCCAGTGGTCGGTCTCTCTCACATCGTGGTTAGCCCGGTGGTGTGACGAAGTAAGTTGAAACGGGTACCCCGAGAGGAGCAGGGATGACGAACTGGCTGGACGTCGCGCACGAGGTGGCGGCGACGCTCAGGTCCGACGCGGCGGACAGGGACCGGGCCAACCAGCCACCCACCAAAGAGGTGGAACTGCTCCGGCAGAGCGGCCTGCTGAACGTCCAGGACTGGGCGCAGCAGCAGAAGATCGGGCGGATCATCGGGGCCGCCGACGCCAGCATCGGGCACCTCCTCGGGTACCACTACCTGCAGATATGGCGAAGCGGCCTGTTCGACACCCAGTTCAGCGTCCAGCCCGACCAGTTCTGGGCCGGCGTCAGCAACCCGCTCGACGCGGCGCTCGAACTCACGCCCAGCCAGACGGGATTCGTCCTCAACGGACGCAAGACGTTCGCCACCGGAGCGGCGGTGGCCGACCGGCTCGTGGTCAGCGCCACCCGCACCGACAACGGCGAGAAGCTCACCTTCCTGCTCGACGGAAAAGCGACGGGAATCACCTACCTGGACGACTGGGACAACATCGGTCAGCGGCTCACGGCGTCCGGCGGCGTCAACTTCGAGAACGTCGAAGTCACGGAAATCCTCGGCGTCCAGCCCGCGGGCGAGGACCCGCGCATCAGCCTCGCCGCCATCGGCTTCCAGCTCGTGCTCGCCCAGCTCTACGTGGCCATCGCGGAAGGCGCCCTGCAGGAAGCCGCCGACTACACCCGCACCAAGACGCGCCCGTGGTTCGTCAGCGGTGTCGAGGCGGCGACCGAAGACCCGTACATCGTCGCCGCGTACGGCGAGATGGTCTCCCAGACCAAGGCCGCGGGACTGCTCGCGGACGAGGCCGCCAGGCAGCTCCACGAAGCCACCGAGCTCGGACGGCACCTGACGCCGGCCAAGCGCGGCGAGGTCGCCGTGACCATCTCCGAGGCCAAGGTCGTCAGCACCAAGCTCGTCAACGAGGTCACCAGCCGGATCTTCGAGCAGGTCGGCGCGCGCGGAACGGCCGCCAAGTACGGCGTGGACCGCTTCTGGCGCAACGCACGCACGCTCACGCTGCACGACCCGGTGGTCTACAAGGCCCGCGAGGTCGGCGAGCACTTCCTCACCGGCGCGCGCCCCGCCTACACCGGGTACAGCTGATGCAGCCCGTCCTCGCCGACTCGGTCAAGCTCACCGACGACGGCGTGCTGATCCTCGACCGCCGCGAGTTCCCGTTCGAACGCAACTGGGTGCTCTGCCGGACGGCCGAGGACGTCGCGCGGGCCATCGAGGACATGGTCACCCAGTCCTCAGGCCCGTACTTCGCGGTGCTCTACGGCATGGTGCTCAAAGCGCGCACCCTCGAAGGAAAACCCTTCGCGGAAGCACGCGCGGAGCTCGCCCGAACCGCCGAACACCTCGAGAACACCAGGCGCACCAACAACGCCCTGCGCAAGGCCACCAAGATCGTCCTGGAGCACGTCGACGCGGCCCAGGACATCACGCACGCCCTCGCCGGCGCTGAAGAAGGCGACCGCAGGTACCGGGCCAAGAGCCAGGCATTGGGTGAGCACACGGCGAACCTGCTGCCCCAGCGAGCCACGGTTCTCACGCACTGCTGGGCGGATCTCTACCTGACCGAGACGGTCCGGGCGGCTCAGGCCCAGCACAAGGAACTGCGCTTCTTCTGCACGGAAACCCGGCCCTACCTGCAGGGAGCCAGGCTCACCGCCGAGACGTTGATCGAGATGGGCGTCGACACCACGCTCATCACGGACGGCATGGGCGCGGCAGTGTTGCAGTCCGGCGAAGTGGACGCGTTGGTCACGGCGGCCGATCGGGTCACCATGGACGGGCACGTCGTCAACAAGGTCGGCACACTGGGGCTGGCCGTGGCCGCGCACGCGTTCGGCGTACCGTTCCACGCCCTGGTGCAGGCACCGGACCGGCAGGCCCCGACAGCGCGGGACGTGCCGATCGAGCACCGCGACGGCGCGGAAGTGCTGCAGGTGCTGGGCAGACCGAGTGCCACGCCACGGGTGAAAGGGCTGTACCCGGCGTTCGACGTGACGCCGCCGCGGTTCGTCACGGACGTGGTGACGGACAAAGGGGTGTACGGGGCCGGGGAGCTGGACAAGTACTACGAGGGAGAACAGCGGTGAGCAAGTGGGTCGTGCTCGACATCGAGGGCACGCTGAGCGCGACGGACCAGGTGCTGGTCGTCCTGTACGACTACGCCCGCCCGCGGCTCGGGCCGTGGATCGAGCAGCACGGTGACGACCCGGTGGTCGCCGACGCCGTCAAGCAGATCAAGGAGCTGTCGGGCCACGACGACGTCGTCAAAGCACTGCACGACTGGATGGACGCGGACCAGAAGGTCACGCCCCTCAAGACGTTGCAGGGCCTGATCTGGCAGCAGGGCTACGCACAGGGCGACCTGGTGGCGGAGTTCTTCCCTGACGTCGTTCCCGCGATCCGCAAGTGGCACGACGACGGCGTGAAGCTCGCGATCTTCTCCAGCGGCTCGGTCGCCGGCCAGATCGCGTTCTTCCAGCACACCACGGACGGCGACCTGACCCCGTTGCTGGAGCACCACTTCGACACCGTCAACGCGGGCCCGAAGCGCGAAGCCGCGTCGTACCACAAGATCGCGGAGACGCTCCAGAGCGACGACATCACCTTCTACAGCGACGTCCCGGCCGAGCTGCACGCCGCGCAGGAGGCGGGCTGGAAGACGGTCGGCGTCGCGCGCGCCGGCGAGCCGTACGGCAACGCCGACTTCACGCCTCATCCGACGGTCTGGGAACTCTCGTGACGGCAGAGCTCGCCCGCGAGTGCGTCCGCTACGCGCAGATGGGCTGGATGCGAGGCACCTCAGGCAACCTTTCCGTTGTCCTGCAACGTGATCCGCTCCGCCTCGCGGTCACGGTCAGCGGCGTCGACAAGGGCGAGATCACGGCTGCGGACAGCGTGGTGATCGACTCCGACGGCCTCGCGGTCGACTCGGACAAGATCCCGTCCGCCGAAGCCGGTCTGCACGCCCGGATCGCGCGAGTGGCGGGCGCGGGTGCCGTGGTTCACGTCCACGCGTTGGCAACGGTCGTCGCGGCCGAGCACTGGCCGGACGGCGTTGTGCTGCAAGACCTGGAGATGCTCAAGGGTTTCGGACGCCAGGCGCACGAACAGGTCGTGGTCCCGGTCGTGCAGAACTCGCAGGACATGGTCGAACTCGGCGACGCGTTCGAGAAGGGCTTCGATCCGGGAGTTCCGGCGCTGCTCGTCGCACGGCACGGCGTGTACGTGTGGGGCGACGACCTGGTGCAGGCCCGGCACCGGCTGGAATGCCTGGAGTGGTTGCTGCGCTTCAAGGTGGAGACGCGAGACATCTTTACGGGGAGGCACTCATGACGCTGCTGACGGTGTGGCCGGACTCCGGCCCCGAGGAGACCGTGCTGCGCACCACCGACGCCGAGGAGATCGCCACCGTGCTCAAGGAGCACGGCGTCCGTTTCCACCGGTGGTCCGTTGTGGACGGTGTCACCGCCGAGAACGCCGTGCAGATCTACGAGTCCGAGGTCGCCCGAGTCAGCGAGACGGAGGGCTACACCTACGTCGACGCGATGGAGATGACCCCTGCCGACACCGACGAGTACCGCGCGAAGGCCGTCGAGTTCCGCAACAAGTTCCTCGCCGAGCACACGCACGACGACGACGAGGACCGCTACTTCGCCCGTGGCGCAGGCGTTTTCTACCTGCACATCGGTGACCAGGTCTACGCGGTGTTCTGCGAGGCCGGCGACCTGCTGAGCGTCCCGGCGAACACCACGCACTGGTTCGACATGGGCACCACGCCCGACTACGTGTCGATCCGGTTCTTCCACGACGACGACGGCTGGATCGGCAACTTCACCGGCAGCGACATCGCCACGAAGTTCCCCACCTTCGACGAGATCCGTTCAGGAATGTCAACTCCTCGGTCCTGAAGGTCTCGAACCTGTTCGGGACTCTCAAACCAAGTCGCGTTCCGGGCCGCATCTACCGGCAGTTGCTCGGGGCAACTGCCGGTAAGGGCGCGTTGACGAGTGCCCACGCGCGCCGTGCCCGATCACGGATGCTCACGGCGGCGACGAAGTCAGCGGGCCCGAATCTGATGTCCTTGAGCCGCCCGACCAAGGTCCAAATGGGCACCGTGCCCGCGCCGAACCGCCACGAGAGGCACCGATCGTCGAACGGCTGTGCTGCCACGGTTCAAGTTCAGCTACCTGAATCTAGTTCCGGAACTTGAACCAGCTATTGATCCCTCCGCCTTCGTGCCCCCAAAGTGGTACAGACCACTTATCGAAGGTCGGAGGGATTCAACGTGGAAACCCCTGCACTCCACACCCGTCGTTCCGTACTGGCACTGGCTTTGGCCACCCCGTTGATCGTGGCGCCGGCGGCTCAGGCCCTCGCTCAGCCGCCGTCCGCCCAATGGGTTTCGGCGCCGTACACGTACACCATGCAGAAGCCGTACAACCTCGCCCTGAGCGCGCGCTACAAGTTCGAGGGCGGCGTGCACACCATGTGGGTCTACGACTACGACCAGCCCCACACCCAAGGCAGCCCAACGGATCCGCGCACCGAGATGCGCTTCAACCAGGAGTACTCCAGCGGTTCGCGCGCGTGGGAGGGCGAGATCTACATCCCGTCCGGCGTGAGCGGCCCGACCGTCGTGCAGATCCTGCGCGGCAGCCGCCCGGACGGCACCCGCGCCACCGACGTCATGCTCAACGTCGCCAACATCAACGGCGGCTCGTTGCGCAAGGACAGCGACCAGGTCATCGCCACCGGCATCTACAACAAGTGGTTCAAGATCCGGGTCGAGCACACCGCGGTCGCGGGCGGACGCGGCACCGTCAAGGTCTACTACAACGGCGCCCTCAAGCTGACCCACGCCGACGAGGGCCCGGCGACGCGCTACTTCAAGAACGGCGTCTACCACCACGGCAGCGGCCGCGCGGAGGCCCGCTTCCGCAACATCACCTACTGGCGCCAGTGACCGGAGGTTCGTCCCCGGCGATCTCCGGATCGCTGGGGACGAGCCGATGCCAGGTGGCGTCGTCCGTGAACACTGCGCTGCTCGCGACACCCGCGCACGCCTGCGTAGACGCGGAAGCCGTTCACCTACAAGATCCAGAAGCCCTACTACCTGCCTGAGAGCGCGCGCTACGTCAACGGCCCGACAATCATGCAGATCCTGCGTGTCCGCGGCGGCGACCCCGGCACCCCGAGCGGTGAACGACCGCGGCAAGGCCACCCGGCACTTCAAGAACGGCGTCTACCACCACGGCAGCGCCCCCGCCGAGGCCCGTTTCCGCAACATCACCTGCTGGACCCGGTGACCCTAGAGTGAGCCCATGAGCTCACAGGTGGCGGTGGCATCGCTCGGCGGCACGATCACGATGACGGGCTCCGGTGCGGTGTCACCGACCTTGGGCGCGAAGGACCTGGTCCAGGGCCTGGAAGTGGGGGAGATCGCCACCCTGGCGACGATCCCCGGCGCCTCGCTCACGTTCACCGCGCTGCTCGAAGCCTTCGACTGGGCCGACAAGCAGGTCTCGCGGGGTGCCGTCGGTGTCGTGATCATCCAGGGCACCGACACCCTCGAAGAGACCGCCTACTTCTTCGACTGCCTGTGGCCGCACGAGGAACCGGTCGTCGTCACCGGCGCGATGCGACACCCAGGACTGCCCGGCCCGGACGGTCCCGCCAACCTCGCCGCGGCAGTCGCGACCGCGGGCGCCGGCAACTCCCGCGGACGCGGCGCACTGCTGGTGATCAACGACGAGATCCACGCCGCGCGGTGGGTTCGCAAGGCGCACAGCAGCCTCCTGAACGCCTTCGAGTCGTTCCCCGGCCCGCTCGGACTCGTGATCGAAGGCGCACCGCAGTACTTCCACCCCGCGCACCAGTTGCCCGCGTTGCCACGACCCCGGGATGTGCCAACGGTTCCGCTTCTCGAAGCGACGCTGGACGACGACGGCTCGCTCCTCGACTGGCTCGACGTGGGCGGAGTCGTGGTCGCGGCAACCGGCGTCGGACACGTCTCGGAGAGCATGGCCGAAGCGATCTCGCGCGCACGCTTCCCGGTCGTGGTGGCGACGCGGACCGGCGCGGGCACCACGTTCCGGAACACCTACGGCTTCACCGGATCCGAGTCCGATCTGATCAAGCGCGGTGCGGTCATGGCCGGGTGGTTGTGCCCGCGCAAGGCACGCGTGCTGCTGCGGCTCGCCCTCGGGTCGCAAAGCTCGATCGACGACGTTTTCTCCAGCCGCGGCAGGGTTTTCTGAGCGTTCTCGATGGCCGGTGAGGTCCGAATCCCGCCAGCACCAGAGACCGGCGTTTCACGACACTGGTCGGCGTGAACACTGATCAAGTCAGTCGGCTGCGTGGTTCCGCGGTGTTCTTCATGGCACTCGCGGCCGCGCTGGGAACGTCCACTCTGTACGCGTTGCAACCCGCGATGGCGGACGTCGCGGAGTCGTTGAGCTCACAGGTCACCGCTGTCGGGATCGCGCTCGCGGGCGGACCGGCCGGATACATGGCAGGGCTCGCCGTCCTCGTCCCCCTGGTCGACCGGTTCGCTCCGTCGCGGGTTCTCGCCGGGCAGTTCGCAGTTCTGGCCGTGGCGCTGGCGGCGAGCGCGGCCGCCGGTGGCGTGGTGATGCTGGGCGCCCTGACTGCCGTGACCGGGGCGTGCTCGGCCGTGGGTGCGGGTCTCAGCTCGGTGGCGGGACGGCTCGCACCCGTGCCGAGGCGCGCGACGGTCCTGGGCATCGTGACCGCCGGTATCTCGGCAGGGATTCTGGCCGGCCGGATCGCCGGCGGCTGGCTGACCGACGAGATCGGCTGGCGCGCAACGCTTCTGGTGTTCGCCGCGGCCTGTGCGGTCGTCGCGGCGGGATGTCTGCTGCTGGTGCCACCCACGCGCAGCGCCACCGACCTGCGGTACGGCGAGACGCTGCGTTCCCTTCCCGGCCTGTTCGTCCGGTACGCCGTGCTCCGGCTCGCGGCAATCCGCGGGGCCCTGTGGTTCTTCGCGTTCTGCACCTTGTGGTCAGGACTCGCGGTGGTCCTCTCGCAGCCGCCGTACTCGTACTCCGCCGAACGGATCGGGCTGTACGCACTGGCCGGTGTCTCGGGCATCTTCGCGACCCAGATCGCCGGTGCCTGGACCGACCGCGCAGGTGCTCGGCGGGTCATCCTGCTGGGCCTGGCCGTGGCGGGCACAGCGGCGGTCCTCATCGGCTGGTCGCTCACGAGCACCGCCGCGACCCTCGTGTGCCTGGTGCTCTTCGACGCCGGTTTGTTCGCCGCACAGGTCTCGAACCAGAGCACCGTCCTCGCCATCGATCCCACGGCACCCGCACGGTTCAACAGCGCTTACATGGTCGTCTACTTCATCGGCGGCAGCCTTGGTACGGCGTTCGGTGCGGTAGCGGTCGCACAGCTCGGATGGGCCGCCACGACAGCGATCATCGCGGCGGCCATCGGAGCTGCTGCCACGCTCAGCCGGTGAAGGCCGCCGCGTGGTCGACCGCCCATTCCGCGAGCGTGCGGGCCGGCCTTCCGGTCACCTCCCGCACGGTCGGGCGCACCACGTCAGGGGTGTCGACGGTGTCCGACCAGTAGTTGAGGAGCATCGAGACGATGTCGTCGCCGACGCCGTACGAGCGCATCTCGGTGCGGAACTCGTCCGGCGTGGTCTCGGTGAACCGCAGCTCACGGCCGATGGCCGTGCCGATCGCGTGGAGCTGCTCGACCCTGGTCAGCGCCTGCGGACCGGTCATCGGGTAGTGCCTGCCGGCGTGTCCTGGCTCGGTCAGGGCCACCGCGGCGACCGCGGCGATGTCGGCCTCGTGGATCGGCGCCTGGGCGGAAGTCGGATACGGCCCGCTCACCCCGCCGGTGTAGCGGATCGGCTGAGCCCAGGGCAGCAGGTTCCCGGCGAACGTGCCTGGTCGCAGGATCGTCCACGTCGCACCGCTGTCGCGAACGGTGTCCTCGATCGCGCTGTGGTGCACCTGACTGGCCGAACCGCGATCACGCTCGTGCTCGAGCGCGGCGGCGAGCGACGAGAGCAGCACCAGGTGCGGGACTCCCGCGGACGCGGCGGCCTTGACGAACCCGGCCACCTCCTCGACGGGGAAGACGAACACGCTGTCGACACCCTCGAACAGGCCTTCCGCGGGGGCCGCGGTGAGGTCACCCGCGACCAGCTCCACCTGCTCCGGCAGGTTCGCTTTCTCGGGGGAACGGGTCAGCGCCCGAACCCGGTGGCCGCCGGCGAGCAGCTGGTCGACGAGGTGGCGGCCGATGGTGCCGGTGGCGCCGGTGACGAGGACGGTCCTGGTGCTGTTCGTGTTCATGAGCACCAGGTTGGTCCACATTGCGGCAAGATCCTTGCCGCAATCCGAGTCCATCATGAAGACATGACGAACCCGTCCTCCCGCCTGCTGGCGCTGCTGACCCTGCTGCAGACCCGCTCGTCGTGGACCGGCGCGGAGCTGGTCGACCGGCTCGCGGTCAGCCCCCGGACCGTGCGCTACGACGTGCAGAAGCTGCGCGACCTCGGCTATCCCGTCGAAGCGGTACCCGGAGTGGCCGGCGGCTACCGGCTTCGTCCCGGCGCCGCACTGCCTCCGCTGCAACTGGACGACGACGAGGCGGTGGCCATCGCGATCGCGTTGCGGACCGCGACCGGAAGCGGCAACACCGACCTGGGCGAAGCCGCGGGCACCGCCCTGGTGAAGCTCGAACAGGTGCTTCCGCGCCGGCTGCGCGGACGGGTCTCGGCGATGCGCGACTACACGGAGGCGACCGGAGCCGCCGGCGGCGTCGACCCGGAAGTGCTGATCTTCCTCACCGGGGCGTGCCGCGATCACCGCCGCGTCCGCTTCGACTACGTGACACGGGCCAGCACGGCAAGCCGCCGCGAAGTCGAGCCGCACCGCGTCGTCCAGGTCGGGCGGCGGTGGTATCTCATCGCCTTCGACCCGGACCGCGACGACTGGCGGCAGTTCCGGCTCGACCGGATGGCCGTGAAACGTCCGGAGGGCGCGAAGTTCTCCCCGCGCGAGGCCCCGTCCGCGGCGGATGTGGTGCAGGGCATCGACTCCGTCTTCGCCCGCCATCGCGCCGTCGTCGTGGTCGACGCTCCGGCCGCGCTGATCACCGCCACACTGCCGTCGACCGTGCCCGTCGAAATGGTGGACGACCACCGCTGCCGCGTGCACGCCACCGCCGAGTCGCCGAGCGCGCTCGCACTCAACCTGCTGATGCTGGACGCGGACTTCGTGATCGAGCAGTCCTCACCCGAGCTCGACGCCGCGCTCGGCACCGTTTTCACCCGAGTGAGTGGGTGCTTGGAGCATCTCCAAGGCTTACGTTCGGGGGAATGACCGCGATCATTTCTACTGCCTACAGCAGGCTTCTCGGGGACGAGTTGCGTCAGCTGAGGGAGTCCTGCACTTCGTTCAACGGCCGCGCGATGGCCGTCCACCTCGGCTGGGATCCCAGCAAGGTGTCGAACATCGAGCGAGGTAAGGCGCGCGCCACGGAGGTCGATCTCGCGCAGTTCATGGCGACGTGCGGCAAGGATCTCAGCTACGTCGAGGGGTTTCATGACCGCTACCGCAACGCGTTCGATCCCTGCACCGTGACGCGGTCGGACAACCTGCGCACGCTTGTGTTGGCCGAGTCCATGGCCACGAAGATCTATTCCTACGAGGTCGTGAACGTCCATGGGCTCGTGCAGACAGAGCACTACGCGCGGGCGCTGTTCACCGACGCCAAGCTCGAACCGCCGGAGGACATCGAGATGTGTGTCCAGGCACGCATGGCGCGACAGGCGGTCCTGCGGCGGCCCCACCGCCCGGAATGTGTGTTCTACGTGCATGAGCTCGCCCTGCGGAGGCGGTTCGGTGACGCGCAGGTGATGATGGAGCAGTACAAGCGGCTTCTCCACCGTACGCACGTCTTTCGGATCGTGCCTGAGTCTGTCAGCACGCTCCGCTCGCCATGCCAACTGTTCGAGTTCGGCAAAGCGTCTCCCGTGGTTTACACGGAGACCGACATGGCCCAGGTGTTCGCGCAGGATGACAAGGCCGTTACGCGGGCGAAGAAGCACTTCCAGCGGTTGAACGTTCTCGCTCTGGATGAGGAGCGGTCGCGGAAGATGCTGATGGAGTACGCCCACGGGTTGCGCGAGGATTTCAATGACCCCGGCATCGGTGTTGCCTAGAAGCAAGCCCTGACTGGAAGCAAGTACGACCGAGAAGCACGAAGAACGCGAGTGGTGGGGTTCTCGCGTTCTCCACGACTTCCTGGCGTGCCCTGGTCACCTGGCTCTGACGACCGAGGTGTTGGCGGTCTCCACGGTCACCCGGACCGTCTGAGGTGCGAGCGACTGCAGGTACTGGGCGTGGTCGGGGCCGATCGTGTCGCTGAACGCGATGAAGCCCAGGTGCCGCAGCTCGAAGGCGGTGGTGGCGCAGAAGTCCTCCAGCCGGTCGAAGCCGCGCCGGATGCCCGTGGCGTCCAGCCCGAACACGGCGTGCCGGTCCAGCTTGGCGGCGCCGATGTCGAACAGGTGCAACGCGTGCAGTGCGTGGGTGAACGCCATCGCGCACACCTCGATGCGTGAGCACGAGACGAGCAAGGTCCGCACCATCGACGGGTGCAGCGACTTGCCGGACGTGCGCAGGACGACGCCGATTCCGGCGGCGCGGAACATCTCGACGATCTCGAACAGGCCTGGCACGCCGAGGGGTTCCCCGCCTCCCAGCGTGACGCTGTCCGGTCGCATCGAGATGAGCGCACGAGCGATGTGCAGCATGCGTTCGTGGCTGAGCCGCGCGTGTGCGACGTCCCAGGTTATGTCCATCGGTAGAGCCCCCTGAAGCTCGGCGGATGACGCCGATCCAAACGAGGGACCTGTCCCGCTGTCAGGTGACCGGTGTCCCGAACTAGGAGGGACTTCCGAGGCCTGCCTCGCGGGCGCGGACGATGGCCTGGGCGCGGTCGGCCACCTGCAGCTTGGTGAAGATGGAGGACACCCGGTTGCGGACGGTTTTGCCGGAAAGGAAGAGCTGGCGCGCGATCGAGGTGTTGTCGAGGCCCGACGCCATCAGCTCCAGCACGTCCCGTTCGCGGTCGGTCAGCTGCGGGAACACCACGGCCTTGGACGACGAGATCGCGGTGAAGTAGCCCATCATCCGTTGCGCGATGGTGGCGCTGAAGATCGCCTCGCCGGCGCCGATGGCTTGTACCGCGCGCACGATCTCGTCGTCGTCCGTGGTCTTGACGAGGTAGCCGCGGGCGCCGGCCTTCATCGCGGCGAACACCAGTTCGTCGTCCTCGTGCATCGTCAGAACCAGCACGCCCAACGACGGCAACGCCTCCAGGATCTGCTTGGCCGCCTCGACGCCGCCGAGAAGAGGCATGTGCAGGTCCATCACGACGACGTCCGGCTGCAGGTCGAGGACGACCTTCACGGCCTCGAGCCCGTCCGCGGCCTCGCCCACGACGGACAGGCCGTCCTCGCCGTCCAGCAACGCCTTCAGGCCGCGCCGGAACACCGGGTGGTCGTCGGCGATCACCACGCGCGTCACAGCGTCCATTACTGGGCCTCCAGCGGGATCCGCGCCACCACGCGTGTCCCGTGTGGTTCCGCAGGTCCCACTGTGCACGATCCACCCAGTTCGGCGCATCGCTCACGCATGGAATCGAGCCCGACGCCGGGCCGGGCATCAGCGGCGACGCCGCGCCCGTCGTCCACGATCTCCACGACCAGGTCGCCGTCGGTGCGCACGCTGATCACGCAGGTCGAGGCACCGGAATGGCGCGCGGTGTTGGTCAACGCCTCCGCGACGATCCGGTAGGCCGCGACTTCGACGGCCGCGGAAAGGCCGTCGATCTCCTCGGCCTCGACGCGAACGGTCAGCTCGCCGTTGAACCGCGCCGCTTCGTCTCGCACGGCCAAAGCCAGCCCCTGGTCCAGGATCGGCGGGCGCAGGCCGTCGACGAGCCGCCGCACTTCGCCGGCGGTCGTGTCGACGTCACCCAGCACCGGGTCCAGGACCTCACCCAACGATCGCCTCAAAGCCTTGAGCTGCAAGCGAATGCCGACCAACGCCGGTCCGACGCCGTCGTGCAGGTCGCGCCTGAGCCGCAGGCGTTCTTCCTCGCGGGCGCGCACGAGACGTTCGCGCGCGAGCTGCAGATCAGCAGTCAGCTTGATCGACTGGGCAGCAGGGGCGGTGGAACGGGCGAGGTCGACGAGCAGCGACAGTTCACGATCGCTCAACCGCTCGTCGGGTGCGCGAGGCTCGACGACGAGCTCGCCGACCAGAGAACCCCGATACGTCATGGGGAACCGCAGCAAAGGCCACCCCCGGCTGCGTCCGTGTTCGGCCAGCACCGAGCCACCGCGAATCGCCACGTAGGGCAGCTTCAACGACTCGGCGACGGTCTGAGCCACCGTCGGCAGGACGTCCTGGGAGCGTTCGAGCTTCTCGCTCAATGTCGACAGAGCGCTGTAAGGATCCGCGCGCTGACCGAACAGCCACCGGTCGAGCTTGCGCTGCAGCCAGCTCCGGATGGGTGCGAACACGAGGCCGGCCGCGACGACTCCGATGACCTCGGCGTCGTTCGTGAACAGCTCACCAGCGCCGACCATCACGCCGAGGTAGACCAGCAGCAGCACGACGGTCAACGAGCCGTAGAGCAACGACCGGTGGATGAGCAGGCTGATGTCGTACAAGCCGTAGCGGACGATGGCGATCACTGCGGCAGCGGGAAACGCCAGCACACCGATGATCCACGCGACGTGCCCGTCGGTGGTCTCGACGACGGTCGCCACGACGGCCAGCACCAGCAACGCAACGGCCCACACGAGCAGACGGCGTTCATCACCCTCGGCCCGTCGCCAGCGCAGAGCCAGCGACACCACTGCCGCGATCACCGAGACACCCGCCGCGAGCACGGCGACCAGCGTGATCGTCTTGGCGAGACCACCACCCGGCGTCTGCCAGAACGAAACAGGATCACCCCACGACGCCCACGCAATCCCAAGCGTGCCAACGAGAGCGCTGAACAGTGACGCACCGATGGCGATCCACCAGCGCCCGCTCAACGGTTTGCCGTTGGGGAAAACCAGCGCCACGGCGGGCAGCAACGCGTAGGTGGGCCACCAGACCCACGCCTCGACCCAGCGGGCGGGATGATCGGGAGCCTGGCCGGCGACCGCGACGGCAACACCGCCGAACACGCCCATGACCAGCAACAACCACCCGACGGCCGACCTGCGGACGTGGCCGATCACGCGCACCCCGAGCAGGGTGCACGCGAACGCGACCAGCCAGTTCCGGGGATGCGAAACCGCGCCGGTGACCGCTGTGTGCACGACGGCGAAGAGCACACACGCGGCCACCAGCGCGCCGATGACCCGAGCGAGGACGACCTCGCGCCGGGTCAGTCGCTGAGCCAGTGCCACAGGTTGTGGAAGGGCGAACCGGCGTCCATGGTGGTGAAGCCCTGTGCCGTGAAGCTCTCGGCCGTGAAGCTCTCGGCCGTGACTGCCTTGGGCCACCCCTGAAAGGTCATGATCCGGTGGCGCAGCTGCTCCACGGTCATCGGCTTGGCGGCCTTGTGGGCGTGATCGAAATCGACGTCCCCAGGCTGCGGGTTCATCGCCCGCGCCTGAAGCTCCGCGTACCACGTGAGGAGCTCTTCGTCGGACATGTGCGAAAAGTACGGCGGTACTACTTTCTGCCCGGACTTCGACATGTCTGGAAGGAGTCGTGGGCACTCGGCTGGATACACGAGTGCCCACGAACATTCGCACGCCGTTCAGGCCAAGATCAGGGCAGCACCTGGATCTTGCGGCCCTTACCAGCCTTGAACTGGCCCAACGCCCCCGCGTAGTCGTCCAGCGGCACCCTGTCACTGATGAAGACCGAGGGGTCGAGTACTCCGGTCGCGAAGAGGTCTGCCGCCCGTTCGAACGAGTGCAGCACCGCCATCGAGCCGGTGATCGTGATCTCCTGGTTGTAGATCTTGTAAGGCTCGATGGTGACCCGCGCGGAGTAGTCGGAGACGCCGAACTGGAGGAACGTGCCGCCCTTCGCGACCCGCCCGAGCCCGTCCTGGATGGCCTTCTCGTTGCCGGTCGCGTCGATGACCACGTCCCAGCCCTCCGGCCGGTCCAGCTCGTCGGCCGACGACGCGACCGCCGAGACGCCCAGCTGCCGAGCCGTCTCCAGCCGCTCGGCGTTCAGGTCCACGACCTCGATCGACGACGCACCCGTGAGCTTCCCGAGCTGCAGCATCATCAAGCCCATGGTCCCGGAGCCGTAGATCAGCACCCGCGAAGCCAGCTGCGACCGCAACACGTCGTACCCGCGCACCGCACACGACAACGGCTCGATCAACGCCGCGTCCTCGGTCCGCACGTGGTCAGGCAACCGAACGCAGTTCGCCACAGGAGCCACCGCGAACTCCGCGGCACCGCCCGAGGTCGTCACGCCGATGGCAGCCCACCGCTCGCACAGGTTGTTCTTGCCCGCACGGCACATCCGGCACTCGTAGCAGTAGAGCGACGGGTCGACGGCCACGCGGTCGCCGACCTTGAGCTCGTTGACCTGGGAGCCGATCTCCACGATCGTGCCCGCGAACTCGTGCCCCGGCACGACCGGCAGCGTCGGCGCGAACTCGCCCTGCAGGATGTGCAGGTCCGTCCCGCACAACCCGCAGGCCGCGACGTCGACGACGACCTCACGTGGACCGCACCGAGGATCGTCCACAGTGGTCACTTCGACGGACCCGACGCCGGTGATGACTGCTGCTTTCACTTCTCGGCTGCTTTCACTTGACTGCTCCCAACGAAAGGCCCTGGACCAGCTTGTCCTGGGCGGCGAACCCGGCGATGAGCACCGGCAGAGAAACCACGACCGCGGCCGCGCACACCTTCGCCAGGAACAGGCCCTGCGAGGTGACGAACCCGGTCAGGTACACGGGCGCGGTCCCGGCGACGACACCGGTCAGGACCCGTGCGAAGAGCAGCTCGTTCCAGCTGAAGATGAAGCAGATCAACGCCGTCGCGGCGATTCCGGGCATCGCGATCGGTGCCACCACCCGGCGCAGGATCGTGATCAGCCCGGCGCCGTCGATCGACGCAGCCTCGAGGATCTCGCGCGGCACCTCGGAGAGGAACGACCGCATGAGCCACACCGCGATCGGCAGGTTCATCGAGCAGTACAGCAGCGTGAGGAACGAGATGTTGTCGAGCATCCCGGCGAACTGCGCGATCAGGTAGATCGGCAGCAGTGCCGCGACGACCGGCATCATCTTGGTGGACAGGAAGAAGAACAGGACGTCCGTCCACTTCTCGACCGGCTTGATCGACAACGCGTACGCGGCCGGGATCGCCAGCAGCAGCACGATGATCGTCGACCCGATCGAGGCGCTGAACGAGTTGAGCAACGGCGGCCACGCGCCACCGTCGAAGAACTCGGTGTAGCCGTCCAGCGTCAGCGGCGCGGCAAGCGAAGGCGGGTTCGTCGCCGCGTCCGTCTCGCTGTGCAGCGACGTCAGGAACATCCAGGCCACCGGCGCGAAGAACACGATGCCCGCGAACCAGGCGAGCACACCCCAGATGCGGCCACCCGCAGTCTGCTTCATCGCTTCTCCTCCTTGAACAGCGAGGACACCGTGCGCAACGCGAACGTCGCGATGATGATCGAGCCCGCCACCACGATCACGCCGGCCGCGGAGGCCTCGCCGTACTCGTGGGCCTGGTAGAAGGTCTGGTAGATCATGTACGGCAGGTTCGCCGTGCCCAGACCACCGGACGTGATCGTGAAGACCGCGTCGAAGTTCTGCACGATGTAGATCGACCCGAGCAGCCCGCCGAGCTCCAGGTACTGCCGCAGGTGCGGGAACGTCAGGTACCGGAAGATCTGGAACGGCGAGGCGCCGTCGATCGTGGCGGCCTCGACGGGTTCGATCGGCTTCGACTGCAACCCGGCCAGCAGGATCAGCATCATGAACGGCGTCCACTGCCACACCAGCGACAGAACCACCGCGCTCATCGGCATCGAGCTGATCCAGTCCGGCTGCGCCGAGAAACCGAGCCAGTTCAGGATTCCGTTGAACAGGCCGTACTCCGGGTTGTAGAGCACGTGCTTCCAGATCAACGCCGCCGCCACCGGCACCACGAGGAACGGCGCGATGAGCATGGTGCGCACGAACCCGCGTCCACGGAACTTCTTGTCCAGCAACAGAGCCAGGCCGAGGCCCAGCACCAGGCTGATGAGCACGACCGACGCAGTCAGCACGATGGTGTTCACGACGGAAGACCTGAGGTCCGGATCGGTGAACACGTTGACGTAGTTGTCGAAGCCGGCGAACCCGCGGTTGGTGGGATCCAGCGAGTTCCACTTCATGAACGAGATCACGAGCGTCGCCACGAACGGCAGCTGCGTCACGATGATCAGGAAGATCAACGCGGGCAGGAGCGGCGCCCGCGTCGACCACTTCGCGTACTTCTTGCGGGGGGCGGGAGGCGGCCGGTCGACAACCGGCCGCTCTTCCCCCGTCAAACGAGAATCGAGGACAGCCATCGCGGTGCTCCCATCACTGGCCCTTGTACTTCGAGGCAACCTTCTCCGCGAGCCCCTGGCCGTTGTTCAACGCCTCGTCCACCGTGACCGCGCCCGCGATCGCCGAGCTGATCTGCTGCGACACCTGGGTGCCCAGGTCGGTGAACTCCGGGATGCCGACGAACTGGATGCCGGGCGCCGGGCGCGGCTGCACACCGGGGTCGAGCGGCTTCGCACCCTTGATCGCGGCTTCTGCCTGCGCGGAGAACGTGCCGGACGACTGCTTGTACTCCGCGCGCTGGTAGGTCGAGGAACGCTTGCCGTCCGGGACCTTCGACCAGCCGAGGTTCTTGCCGACGAGCTCCTCGTAGCCCTTGCCGGACGCCCACGAGATGAACTTCCAGGCCGCGTCCTGCTTCTTCGACGCCTTCTGGATGCCGAACGCCCAGGTGTAGAGCCAGCCGGAGCTGTCGGTCTTCACGACCGGCGCCTGGGCGAAGCCCAGCTTGCCCTTGACCGGTGAGTCGTTGGCCTCCAGCAGACCGGCGGCGACGGTGGCGTCGTACCACATCGCGACCTTGCCCTGCGTCATGTTGTTGAGGCACTCGGCGAACCCTGCCTGCGGAGCGCCCGCCTCGCCGTAGTTGCGCACCAGGTCGACGTAGAACTTGGTGGCCTCCTTGAACTCCGGCGCGTTGACCTGCGCCTGCCAGTCCTTGGTGAACCACGTGCCGCCGAAGGTGTTGACGACCGTCGTCAGCGGCGCCATGACCTGGCCCCAGCCCGGCTGGCCGCGCAGGCAGATGCCGCGAACCTCAGGCGTGGCAACCTTCTGCGCGGCTTCCGCGACCTGCTGCCACGTCGGCCTCTCCGGCAGCGTGACACCCTTGGCGTCGAGGATGTCCTTGCGGTACATGAGGAACGACGACTCACCGTAGAACGGCTGCGCGTACACCTTGCCGTCCGCCGCGGTGAGCGACTGCTTGATCGGCGGCAGGATGTCGGCCTGGTCGAACGCGCTGTCCTTCGCCACGAAGTCGTCCATCGGCGCGAGCCAGCCGTTCTTGGCGTACATCGGCGTCTCGTAGTTGGAGATCGTCGCGACGTCGTACTGGCCGGCCTGGCTGGAGAAGTCCTGGCTGATCTTGTCGCGGACGTCGTTCTCGGGCAGCACCGTGAAGTTGACCTTGATGCCGGTGTCCTTGGTGAAGTTGTCCGCGGTCAGCTTCTGCAGGTCCTGCATCTGCGGGTTGTTGACCATCAGGACGTTCACGGAGTCGGAGCCGCTGCCCCCACCACCTCCGGCGCCCGCGCAAGCGGAAGCCAAGAGCAACACGGCGGTGGCGGCCCCGAATGTGCGAAGGGGTGTGCGGATCGACAACATCGTCTTTCCTTCCGGGGAACGGTTTCCGGGCACGCTGAGGAGAGCCCGGGGAAAAACTCGGGGGTGGCGATTTCGGTGCGGCTGGAAAGTGCTCAAGCCCTGAGCACTTTGGGCCCGAGCAGGGTGTAGCGGTGGGCCTCGTGCGCGGAGAGGCCGGAGTCGGTGACGATCGCTTCGAGGTCGCCGACCTCGGCGAACCGGTGAAAGCTGGAGACGCCGAACTTCGTGTGCGTGCCGACGAAGATCTTCCGCCGCGCCACGCTGAGCGCTTTGGCCTTGACCGCGCCGACCGCCGGATCGGGCGTCGTCAGGCCGTGCTCGCGGGAGATCCCGTTCGCACCGATGTAGGCGAGGTCGATCACCATCTCGCCGAGCATCCTGGTGGTCCAATGGTCCACAGTGGCCAGTGTGTGACCGCGAACCCTGCCGCCCAGCAACAAAACCGTGCAGGACGGGTGCTCGGACATCGCCGCGGCGGTCGGCAGCGACGCCGTGATGATCGTGAGCGGGTTGGACGTGGGCAACGCCTCGGCGACGAGCTGCGGCGTGTAGCCCTCGTCGATGAACACGGTCTCCGCGTCGTCGATCCGTTCGGCCGCGGCCTTCGCGATGCGCCGCTTCTCCGGCACGTGCGACCCGGCGCGGAACCGGAGGCCCGTCTCGAAGCCGGCGCTCTCGACCGGGATGCCGCCACCGTGCGTGCGGCGCACCAGACCGTGCTCGTCGAGCACCCGCAGGTCCCGCCGGACGGTTTCGGGCGCGACCTGCAGTTCCTGCGCCATCTCCACCACGTCGACGCGGCCGTCGGCGCGGGCCCTGGCCAGGATGCGCCGTTTGCGTTCCTCGGCTCGCATGTCACCTGCCCACTCGGCTCTTGAGTTGCCCGTTCGGGCCGTGCATAGATGAAACACCCTCGAAACACTGTGGTCGCCACCACAAGTGGGTGACATCCTGCCCGATTTTCGCCCGGTTCGCCGTGTGTGACGCCTCGTTCACGCAGGTCGACCAGACTGGGCACGCCCGAACCGCCCTGGGTGTGTGCCCGGATGGCCCCCAGACGGCTGGTGAATTCGGTGGAACCGGGCGGCTCGGAGCGAAGTCCAACACGGACCGACGAGGGGATCGAGACGCATGAAGTGGCTCGCGGGCCTGTTCGCTCTGGTGATCTTGGGATGCGGTTGCTTGCTGGGGATGACGGGCTTCACGAAGTTCGACCCCGCCGCGGGCACGAACTCCAGGCCCGTCGTGGACCGGGGTGTCGCACGCGTGGCCGGCTGCACGAGTAGCGGACCGGTGAGCATCCACGGCTTCGGTCACTGGTGGATCTGCCAGGCGGACGTCGCGTGGGAGAGCGGGCAGCGGACGCACGTCACGGCCGAACCAGGTCAGCTCATGCCATCCGACCAGGAAGTGCCCGTGGTGCAACGGGGTGAGTCGAAGGTGCGCAACGGGTCGGGCAACCCGCCGGTGTACCGGGCGGACTTCGAACCGAGCGTGCTGCTCGGCATCGGCTCGTTGCTCGGCGGGATGGGACTTGGGGGAATCGGGGCGCTGGCCGTGCTCGGCACGGTCGCTTCCCGTCGCAAGAACGCACAGGAGAGGGAGTAGATGAACCCGGCAGCAGCTGATCCCGACGCGATGATGCGTCAGTGGAACGAGCAGATCCAGGCCAAGCTCAAGCAGGCCGACGAGATGAAGCAGGTCGCGAACGCCGTCAAAGTGACGCAACGTTCGTCCGACGGCTCGGTGACCGTCACCGTTGACCAGAACGGTGTCGTCTCGGCACTGGATCTGACCGACGCGGCGTTGCGCAAGCAGCCCGCGCAGCTGTCGTCCGAGATCCTCACGGCGATGCGGACCGCTCAGGCGCAGATCGCGTCGCGCATGCAGGAGGTCATGGCGCCGATCATCGGTGACGACTCCGCGACCATGGGCGCGCTGCTGGGCGGCTATCACGAGCGCTTCCCGGAGCCCGAGCCCGACGAGCCGGTGCGCGAACGTTCTCCCCGTCCGGATGACGACGACTTCGGCGGGCACAACTTCGCCCGTGACGACAAGGGCTGGTGATCATGACTGGCGGAGGGTTCAACGTCCACACGCAGGCGATGCGGGAGCACGCCAAGCGGCTGGACGGCATCGTGAAGCAGATCGAGACCGCTCAGCAGGCCATCGGGCAGGCGCAGATCAACGGTGCCAACGCGTAGGGCATCCTCTGCAGCCCGTTGCTGGAGCCGATCATGGGCACGGTCGAAGCCGCTGGGGTGGCGGCGATCGGAGCGTCGCACGGCGTCGTTGACGCCACTGTGGACGGTGTCAACGGCATGGCAGACATGTACGACGCAGCCGACAAGGCCGTCGAGGGCAAGCTGAAGAAGATCGTCGAGAAGCTGGGGGAGCTGACCTCATGACCGCACCGAACCCATTGGTCGCGAAGGCGCCTGACCCTGCTGGTTTCTGGGCAGGTGTCAACCTCATCGAACCCGCGTCGGACGCGGTTTCCGCAGTCAAGCGGGGTGACTGGGCAGAAGCGGGCATCAACGTCCTCGGCGCGGGCATAGACGCGCTCGGCTTTGTCACGGACCCGTTCGGCACGCTGCTGTCGTCGGCGTTCTCGTGGTTCATCGAGCACGTCGAACCTTTGACGTCGATGCTCAACTCGCTCGCGGGCAACCCTGGCGTGATCAACCAGAACGCCGCCACCTGGGGCAACGTCGCCGACTACCTCAAGAAGGCCAGCGAGGAGATGTCGCGGATCGTCGACTCCGACACCGCGCAGTGGCAAGGTGCCGCGATCGCCGCCTACACGCCGGTGGCGAAGCTGGAGGCCCAGGGCGTGAAGGCCGCCGGCATTGCGGCAGAAGGCGTTGGTGCTGCTCTCGTCGGTGCCGGTGTGGCAGTGGCGACGGTGCGGACGATCGTGCGTGACCTGATCTCGATGGCGATGTCCGAGCTGGTGCAGGCGTTGATCCGGTGGGCGGCCGCGGCGTTGCTGACGGTCGGCCTCGCGACACCGGGCATCATCGCGGACGGCATCCGGCTGATCATGAAGTGGGCCAAGAAGGTCTCGGACTGGCTCGACAAGGTCATCAAGACGATCCGCGGCCTGTCCAAGTGCATCGACACGATCTTCAAGACCCTCGACAAGGTCAAGGAAGTGCTGAAGGGCGTGATGCCCAAGGCGTCCGGGCCGTTCACGGAGATGTTCGAGAACATCGCGACCGGAGCGGTGAACACGACGGCGACCGGTGTGGTCAAGAACCTGCCGACCGAGGCCGCCAAGGTGGACGACTCGCCGTACGCGACCCGCTGAAAACGATGAAGGGAACCTTCATCCACCTC
>NZ_JYJG01000026.1 GCF_000955955.1 Lentzea aerocolonigenes | reverse complement strand
CCTTCATCCACCTCACGTGGATGAAGGTTCCCTTCATCGTTTGATCAGGAGAGCCAGGCCGCGGCGTCGGGCGGGAGCTGGCCGTTGGTCAGCGGGATGCTCGACAACGTTGGCGTGGCGGGCAGATCGATCGGCCGGTCCGACAGGTTGACGATGGTGGTGTGGGTGTTCCGCTTGAACGCCAGCACGTCCTCGCCCAGGTCGAGCCACTCCAGGTCGCCGTCGATCGCGCGCCGTTGCGCGAACACCTCGCGGTACAGGGTGAGCATCGACTCCGGGTCGTCGGTCTGGGCCGCGACCGAGAACTCCTGCCAGCTTTCGGGCTGAGGCAACCAGCTCGGACCGTCCTCTGAGGACCAGGGGAGTGGCACGCGGCAGCCGTCGCGGCCTCGGTCGGTGAAGCCGGAGCGGTGCCACACCGGGTCCTCGCGCAGCTCGTCCGGCAGGTCCTCGACTTCCCAGAGGCCCAGTTCCTCGCCCTGGTAGACGTACACGCCACCGGGCAACGCCGCCGTGAGCATGATCGCCGCGCGAGCCCTGCGCGTACCGAGCTCGAAGTCGGTCGGAGCGCCGTGTTGCCTGTCCGCGAAGGAGAATCCGGTCTTCTCGCGGCCGTAGCGGGTCACGTGCCTCGTGACGTCGTGGTTGGAGAGCACCCAGGTCGGTGGTGCGCCAACGGGTTCGTGTGCGGCGAGCGTGTCGTCGACGACTTGGCGCAGCTCTTGAGCGTTCCAGGGGCAGCAGAGGAAGTCGAAGTTGAACGCGCTGTGCATCTCGTCCGGGCGCAGGTACCTGGCGAACCGGATCGGGTCCGGCAGCCACATCTCGCCGACCAGGATCCGGTCGCCGTCGTACTCGTCGACGATCTCGCGCCACCTGCGGTAGATCTCGTGCACGCCGTCCTGGTCGGAGTAGGGCTGTTCGGCGTCCGGGCGGCTGAAGTCCTTCACCAGGCCGTCCGCCACGTCGATGCGGAACCCGTCGACGCCGCGGTCGAGCCAGAACCGCAGGATGTCCTCGAACTCGTCCTCGACGGCCTGGTTCTCCCAGTTGAAGTCCGGCTGCTCGGCGGCGTAGAGGTGCAGGTACCAGCGGCCGTCCGGGAGTTTGCTCCAGGCAGGGCCGCCGAAGCGCGACTTCCAGTCGTTCGGGATCTCGTCGCCGTCCCGGACGTGGAAGCGGTCCCACAGGCCGTCCTTGAACCACGGGTGCTGGTCGCTGCAGTGGTTCGGGACGAGATCGATGATGATCCGGATGCCGAGGCCGTGCGCGTCGGCGATGAGTTTCTCCGCGTCGGCGAGGGATCCGAAGACCGGCTCGATGTCGCGGTAGTCCGCCACGTCGTAACCGCCGTCGGCGAGGGGGCTCGGATACCAGGGGTTGAGCCAGATCGCGTCGAAGCCGAGGCTCGCGATGTGCTGGAGCTTGGCGCGGAGGCCGGCCAGGTCGCCGATGCCGTCCCCGTTGCCGTCCGCGAAGCTCCGGAGGTAGACCTGGTAGATGGATGCGTTGCGCCACCAACTCATCTGTGGTCCTTTCAGCCTTTTACGCCGCCCGCGGTGAGCCCCGCGAGGATGTGCCGCTGGAACGCCAGGAACAGCGCGACCATCGGCAGGCTCGCCAGCACGAGGCCCGCGAGCAGGAGGTTGATCGGGGTGTCCGGCGCGAAACGCTGCAGCGCGACGCTGAGGGTCTGCTTCGCCGGATCTGGGAACACGAGCAGCGGCCAGATGAAGTCCTTCCAGGCCGCGACGACCGCGAAGATCGAGACGACGGCGAGGATGGGCCGCGAGATCGGCAGGATGATCCGGACGAGGGTCGTCCAGGCGTTCGCGCCGTCGATTCTGGCTGCTTCCAGCAGTTCTTCTGGGATCTGGTCGAAGAAGCGCTTGAGCAGGTAGACGTTCAGCGCGTTGGCGGCGGCAGGGAACCAGATGCCAGCCGGGTTGTTGAGCAGGTCGAGGTCGGTGAGGGTGAGGTAGACCGGGACCAGCAACGCCGTCGCGGGCAGCATGAGCGTGGCCAGCATCAGGCCCATGATCACGTTGCCGAAGATCGGGCGCAGTTTGCTGAGTGCGTAGGCCGCCGGGACGATCACGGCCATCTGCACGGCCCAGGCGCCGATCGCGACGACGAACGTGTTGAGGAAGAACCGGCCGAGGTCCATGTAGTTCCAGGCGTTGACGTACGCGCCCGGTTCCCAGGTCCGCGGCAGGATCGTCGGGGGTTGCTGCGCGAGTTCGGCCGGTGGTTTGAACGCGCCGAGCAGCACCCAGACCAGCGGGAGCAGGAACGCCGCGGTGAACAGGACCAGCGTGATCGTGAGGACTGCCCAGTAGAGCTTGCCGGTGCCTCTGGTGAGGGTCCTCATGCGTCGGCCTTCCTGGTGATCTTCAGATAGAGGAAGGAGAAGACGGCGAGCGCCCCGAAGAGGATCAGGCTCAGCGCGCTCGCGGTGCCGAAGTCGTTGTAGTAGAAGGCGTAGCGGTAGAGCAGGAGGAGCACGGTGACCGTGGACTCCTCCGGGCCGCCGCCGGTCATGACGAACGGCTCGGTGAAGATCTGCATGGTCGCGACGACCTGGAGCAGCAGGAGCATCAGGATCACGAACTTGGTCTGCGGGATCGTGACGTGCCAGACCTTCTTGAGGATGCCGGCGCCGTCCAGGTCCGCGGCCTCGTACAGCTCGCCGGGGATGGTCTGCAGCGCGGCCAGGTAGATCAGCGTTGCGGAGCCCATGTTCGCCCAGGTGATGACGAGAACCAGGCTGATCATGCTGGTGCTGCTGGAGTCGAGCCACTGGGACGTGGGCAGCCCAAGTCCTCTTAGGACAGAGTTGAACAGGCCTGGACCGGGGTCGTAGAACCACTTCCACAGCAAGGCCGTCACGACCGGTGGCAGCATGACCGGCAGGTAGACCAGGAGGCGGAAGTAGCCCTTGGCGTGCCTGAGTTCGTTCAGCACCACGGCGGTGAGGAACGGGACGCCGAAGCCGATGACCAGGGCGAGGATCGTGAAGAACAGCGTGTTGCGCCACGCCACCACGAACAGCGGGTCCGCGAAGAGTCGCTCGAAGTTCTCCCAGCCCACCCAGTCGGGGCTCGTGACGAAGTTGACCTGCTGGAAGCTCAGGACGATGCCGCGCACGATCGGCCACCAGGAGAAGATCGCGAAGACGACCAGCGCGAGACTGAGGAAGCCGTACGCGGTGACGTGGCGCCGCACTTACTTCACCTGCGCCAGAACGGCGTTGACCTTGGTCTCCGCGTCCTTGAGCAACGCGGCGTGGTCGGCGTCCTTGTTGGTGAGAGTCGCTTGCACAACTGAGTCGAGGATCGCGTAGACCTGTTGTGCCTGCGGCGGTTCCAGCGAGCCCTTGGTCTGCTCCGAACCGTCCACATAGGCCTGGAAGTTCTTGACCGGCATCGTGGCGAACTTGCCCTTGAGCTCTTCCTGCTGCTGCCGCGGCTCACCGGTCCAGATGTCGGCGATCGGCGGGATCGGCAGGCCGACGGGCTGGCCGCGGTCCTTGTACTTCTGCAGGTTGGTCTCGAGGCGGTCCGGGTTCAGGTACTTCCACTGAATCCACTTCAGACCGGCCTTGATCTTCTCGGGCGTGGCCTTGGGGTTGATCATGTAGCCCTCGCCGCCGAGCAGGGTGCCCTTCTGGTCCGGGATCGCGGCCAGGCCGTAGTCGTCGTACTTGCCCTTGAACTGGTTGACGATCGTGGCGACGTTGTCGGGTGCGGCGAGGTACATGCCGAGCTGGCCCGCGCCCATCATGTTCTGCACGTCGCCGATCTCCAGGAGCTGCTTGTCGCCCATGGAGTTGTCGTCCCAGCGCATCTCCTTGAGGCGGCGCAGGACCTCGCGACCCTTGTCGTTGTTGAAGTCGGCCTTGTAGGTGTCGCCGTCCTTGCGTGCGATGTCACCGCCGACGGACTTCATCCAGGTGGTGAAGTGCCAGCCGCCCTGGTTGCTCTTGCTGTACTCGGCGAAGCCCGTGATTCCGGCGTCCTTGAGCTTCTTGGCGGCTGTTCTCACCTCGTCCCAGGTCTTCGGCGGCTGGTCCGGGTTCAGGCCGGCCTTGGTGAAGTTGGTGCGGCTGTAGAGCAGGCCCATCGTGTAGTTGGCGGTGGGCAGCCCGTAGACCTTGCCGTTGGCCGTGAAGACGTCTTTGAGCTCCTGCTTGAGGTCGCCGTAGTGCGGGACGTCCTTGACGTAGTCGGTCAGGTCGGCGGCCTGTTTGCGCTGGATGAGCGCCGCGGGGTCGGTGAAGTAGACGTAGAAGACGTCCTCCAGCTGCCCGCCGGCGAGCTTGGCGCTGAACGTCTTCGGGTCCATGAACCCCTCGTGCGGCACGAGGTCGATGTCCGGGTTCGCCTTCTCGAACTCCGCCACGTCCTCGTCGAAGACCTTGCGGTCGAACGCCTGGGTCTGGGGCGGCTGGCCGTTGATGTTGATCTGGACCTTGCCGCCGGGCTCGGTCGTGGAACCGCTCCCACAGCCAGCGACCAGGACACAGCCCAGCAGCACGGCAGCGGACTTCTTCATGGTGGGGCCGCCCTTCTCGCGAGCGCGTCGATGTGACGGCGACCATAAGTCGTCGTTACATCTGAACGCAATATCTAGACGAAAACTCGCAAGAAGCTGACTGAGCTAGCGGACCGGTGCGCTGGAGGCCCTCACCACCAGTTCGGGCTCGAAGAGGAGCTCGTCCGGCGCGACCGCGTTGCCGGAGATCTGGTTGGCCAGGAGTTCGACGGCCGCTCGCCCCATGGCCTCGATCGGCTGGCGCACCGTGGTGAGTGGCGGATCGGTGCAGGTCATGAACGCCGAGTCGTCGTACCCGATGATCGAGATGTCCTTGGGCACGTCGAGTCCGGCCCTGCGGACTGCCCGGATCGCGCCCAGTGCCAGCGGGTCGCTCGCGCAGATGATCGCCGTGACGCCGCGTTGCACGAGCTTGGTCGCCGCAGCCTGGCCGCCTTCGAGGCTGAACATGGCGTGCTCGACGTCCGCGCCGCCCTGCTTGGTGATGGCCTCGAGCTTGCGCAGGCTGGGCACGTGGTCGGGCGGCCCGAGGACGGCGCCGATCCTGCGGTGCCCCAGCGAGAGGAGGTGCCCGTACGCCTGCTCGACCGCCACCGCGTCGTCGCAGCTCACGCGCGGGAACGCGAGGTCGTCTATCGCGGCGTTGACCAGCACCGCGGGCAGTTTGCGGGACATCATCTGCTGGTAGTGGCCGTGGCTCGCGTCCTTCTGCGCGTACAACCCGCCGGCGAACACGATCCCGGACACGTGCTGCTCGAGCAGCAGCTCCAGGTACTCGGCCTCGGTGACACCGCCGGCCGTCCTGGTGCACAGGACCGGGGTGAAGCCGCGTTGGGCGAGCGCGTTGCCGACCACATCGGCGAATGCGGGGAAGATCGGGTTCTGCAGCTCGGGGAGGACGAGCCCGACGAGCCTGGCCCGTTCACCCCTGAGCTGCGTCGGCCTCTCGTAACCGAGCACGTCGAGCGCGGTGAGGACGGCACTGCGCGTGGCGTCCGAGACGCCCGGCTTGCCGTTCAGCACCCGGCTGACGGTGGCCTCGCTGACTCCGACCTTGGCCGCGACCTCGGCCAGCCTCCGTTGCGTCATGGCGCAAGTGTACGCAAGTTCTTGCGCTCGCTTGCAGCACCACGCTCACCCGCTCGGCAGGCGCCCGCGACGTTAGCGCGCGTTTACTCTCGAAGAGCCGCCTCTGCAGGGAGGAGACTGCGATGAGTCCTGAACACGGTCCGAACACGCCCGTCCCCGGTGTTCCGTCTGTGCCGGAGCAGCGCGTCCCCGCGAGGGAACCCGTGAGCAGAGTCGACTGGTTCCGCAGCGCGCCCAACGGCGGCACGGTGTTCGTGGCGCAGGACGGCTCGGACTGAGTCAGTCGCGCATCTCCCGCCACAGCAGCGCGATGCCGTGGCCGGGGAGCACCCACGAGCGCACGTAGAGATCGCTCAGGTCCTCCGCGCTCAGCCACTGCGCGGGCAGCGTGTTGGAGCGGAACGTGAACGGCATGACGCTGAACTCCTGCTCCGGCGCGTGGTCGACGGCGAGGCTGCGCACGTCGAACGTGATCCGCTCCACGTACGACGGGTAGGGCGACTGCCAGTAGCAGAAGCCGTCACTGGTGCGCTGGAGCGTGCGCGAGTTGATCGTCAGCCCGCAGATCGCCCGCACCACGTGATCGTCCGCGATGCCGCTGAGGTCGCACTCGAAGATGCGCAGGTCGCCGAGGTGGTTGTGCGAGCTCAGTTTGGGCAACGGGCCCATGGCCTCGCGGAAGAACGTCAGGTAGTTCGGCCACTGGTCGAACCGCACCTCCACCGGCGGGATCTGGCTCGGTTCCGCGGAACGCCGGTTGTTGTCGTGGTCGATGTAGTCGATCGCGATCTGGGTCGAGTGCAGCATGTCGTCGACCGAGTCCAGGAATTGCGAGGGATCCGGGATGAAGTACAGCTCGAACAGCGGGAACCGGCAGGCCGCGCTGATCGTGTCGCGCAGCAGCACGCTGCTCGTGACGAAAAGGACGAACCGATCGACCGGCACGGTGTGGCGGAACTGGTAGCTCTGCGTCGTGACCAGGTGGTAGGCCTTGGCGTCGATGCCCTGCAGTTCCAGCTTGACCGTCGTGTTCGTGCTGATCGTCAGGTCACCCCCCTGGGGATGCACTCCCTCGCCGCCGAGCAGTCCGGACACGACGTCCTGGTTCGCCTCGTTCGCACCGTAGATCGAGGACAGGAACGTCCTGAGCACTTCGCTCGGCAGCAGGTGGGCGAGGATGTTCGGGCCTGAGATCCGGCCCAGCTCCGCCACCAGCCGCTGGTGCAGGAACAGTTCGTACGCCAGCAGCCCCAGTCCGGCGAGGGCGGGCAACGGCCAGGCCACCGCGAGAACCTGCCGCAGCAGTTCACCGGCGGGGGAGGCGGGGTGCCACAGCTGCGTCGCGGCGAGGCCGGCGACGGCCGCGACGAGCAGGGCTGTGGCGGCGACGACCGCCCGCCTGCGCCTGCGGGTCTGAGCCGTCACCACGTGGTCGCCGCCCCCTCACTCCACCGGCTGTCCATACATGGTGGGAGTGATGTGGCATTCGCGCCAGAGCCTTTCGGCGGACGCCGTACTAGGTGGTGCGCGGCGGCCGGGGCCACATCGGCTCGTCGTGGACTCCCACGTACGTGCTCAGCGTGGCCCTGGGTTCGGCCTCGTCAGTGGCCAGGTCGTTGTACAGCCCGAGCAAATGCGTGGTCATGGCGCTCTTCGCACCGACCTCGTCCCGGCGGCGGAGGAACCAGATCACCTGTTCGTGCTCGTTGGCCGATCTGTTGTGGACCTCGCGGGACGGATGCGCGTGCCGCTTGCAGTCCTGCAGGCCCGGCACGAGCGCCTGGTACATCTCCTCCAGCAGCTCGTTGTGGCTCGCCCGGATCAGCGCCAGGTGGAACTCCTCGTCCGACTCGATCACTTCCTGCTGATCGTCGACCGGGGCGCGCTGGTACCGGCGGTTGAGCTTGGCGAGCTCGTCCAGTTCGCCATCGCCCGCGCGGACCGCGGCGAGGCTCGCCGCGGTGGTCTCCAGGGCGATGCGCACTTCCAGCAGGTTCGTGTCGGAGAACCGCTTCGCCGCCAGTCTGCCCTCGAGGTGTTCCTCGATCGCCGCGAGATCGGTCCGGCGCACGTACCAGCCCAGGCCGCGACGCACCTCGACGATGCCCTGCAGCTGCAACCGCTGCAGAGCTGTACGCAGCGAGCTGCGGGCGACATCCAACATGCGGGCGAGCTCGGGTTCGGTGGGGAGTCGGTCACCGGCCTTGAGAGCACCGCCGATGATCTGCTCGCGGAGCTTCTGCTCGATCAGCTCCGGCAGCGGGCGACGCGAGTCGGGCGAGAGCGCCCAGCTCTCGCCGAGGTGTGCGTCGTCGGCGGGCATTGGTCCAGTCTAGGCCTCTTGCCGTCTGGTTGCAACTTGTCTGGCAACCTGGCGACCGTTGACAGACAACCGACCGCGCGGGATTCTTATGTCATGCGAGACGCCTGGGACCGCCCACACCCAGGAGCACGAGCTCGCTAGTCGGGAGGGATCGAGATGTCCGCAGGGAGTGCACTCGGAATCGCCACCGCCGTCGCAGTCGCCGTCACCGCGATCGGATGGCGCACCGTGTTGACGATGCTCGCCATCTCCATCGTCGCGCTTGCCGTAGTCGGCTTCGTGAACGTCACCAGCATCATGCTGAGCTGATGCCGGGGGAGGGGAGATAGATGCCCGCGTCACCTGGAACCCGCAGGTGACGCGGGCATCGACCTGTTTGGGGGTGTCGGCTATCACAGCGTTGCCAGTTACCGGTACGCTTCCGCCCCTGTACGAGGGCGACATCGAATTTGGTGCCGCCCCAGACCTCATTGGCGTCGGGGACGCAAGTACAAGGTTGTGTCGGTGATTGGTTCGGCGGTGCCGACTGTCGCGAGCACGCATGCCATGCATGCGTCCATCGCGCCCGCTGGCGTGCTGGTAGACGAGCGGCGGACGCTCTACCGGCTCGCGGGCGAGATCTTCGTGCCCGGTGTGCAGTTGTCGGACAAGCTGGTGGACCACCCGGCTGTCCGCTACGAGCTCGGGCGCGCCCTCGCCGGCCATGACGACCTGACAGCGGAGACGTTGTTCGAGGCCGCGAGGATCGACGTGCGTGACGCCGCGGGTGTCGACGTCGTGTCGGACCCGCAGGCGACCCGCAAGCTGACCACCCCGTTGCGGATCATCGCGCCGCCCGGAGCGCGTCCACAGGTGCTGACCGAAGCCGACGGCGCGCGTTTCGCCACCGCTCTCGCGCTGGTCGCCGAGGCGGTGCGGTTGTTCAGGCGGCTGGCGCCGGAGATGTCCGACGACCTCCTCTCCCATCTCGACCTGTTCGCGGTGCTCAAGGCGGAGACTTCAGGTGGCGTCGTGTCCGCGTCGACGCGGTACATGCCCGGCCTCGTGCTGATAGACGAGCCGGCGACCGCGATCGAGATCGTCGAAGCGCTCGTGCACGAGTGCTCCCATCTCAAGTTCTTCGACTTCGCCGTTACCCGCGAATTCCTCGACGGTGTGCGGTCGGAAGAAGCCGACCATTTCGTGAACTCCTGGTCCAAAGCCGATTGGCCGCTGGAACAGACCTTCGCCGCGTGGCACGCCTACACGGCCCTCGCTCAATTCTTTCGCGTGTGCGATTCCCAGGAGCTCAGCCAGGTCTCCCTGCTGCCGAAGGCGCAGGACCGCGCGGCCGAGATCGGCCGGTGGCTCGTCGCGCACGAGGCCGGTCTGCGCTCGGACGCGCGCTGGCTGCTACACGCGCTGCTCGACGACGTTTCACCAGGTCGCGCCGATGAGATGCCGTCCTTTGTGAACGGTGCGACACTCCCGGACGTATGCCTCGTTAATGGTCACTTCCAGCTGGCACCCGGACTGAGGCTCGCCCAGGCGGCGTCAGGGCGAATGGTGGTGGCGAGGGCAGGACGCCCTCCTGACATCTTCTGGCTCGACGCGGACTCCAGCTGGGCCATAGCCCAGTTCGACGACGAAAGCGCCACGATAGAGGCGGCCGCGATGGTGGCCGTTGCAGTCGAAGAGTGGAGTGCTTCAGAAGGCGCCGTGATCCGGCGCCTGAACGTCGCGCTCGGATCGCTCGAAAACGCGTCTCTCGTTCGAGCCAGGGGAAGAATCATCCCATTCGAGAAGGATCCGATGACGTGACCCCGAACCAGCCAGTCCGCGCGCCCATGACGCCTCCGACGCAGGGCGGGCGCACCCCGCAGCTTCCCAGTGGTGTGGGTCCAGTGGTTGGTCAGCCTGTGAGCCAGGTTGATTTCTTCCGGCACATGCCCAATGGCGGTGCCACGGTTTACCTGCGTCCGGCCGAGGTCGCGCAGACCGACTGACGCTCAGCTGACTTTTCGCGGGAGGGGCCGGTGCACCGGCCCCTCCCGCGTTTGGTCGTTCGGGACTCAACTTCACAGCGGCATAACAACTAGGCCACAGGGCGTACCTGAGGCCATCGCTTCACCCGTTAGGGGGACGTCGATGGTCTTAGATCTCGGCAACCCGCCGATCCCCTGGAGAACAGATGGCCCTGTCCAGACCGCTCGCTGCTCTTGCCGCGGCGTCGTTCGCCCTGGTCGCGCTCAGCGCGACCGCTCACGCCGGTCCCGACAAGCCGGCGCTGAACGCCGGTGACGAGCGTGCTGTCGCGTACGACAAGAACGTCGCGATCGACCACCCCGACGCGTGCACCGTCGGCGGGCTGACCGGCACGACCATCGCCCCGGAGAAGTTCACCTTCACCGGTGGCGAGAAGCAGCAGTACCTGAACATCACGGCCGCGCCGGCGGGCACGACTGTCACGGGTGTGGTCGTGAAGGGCTCGGACGCGTTCAACGTCTACCTGGCGGCCAAGCTCGGGCCGTTGCCGTGGGAGAAGCTCCGGTCGCCGGACAACAACGGCGGCAACATCCCCGGCATCAGCCACTGGTACGCCTGCGGCATCGTCACCGAGCAGCCGCCCGGTGAGGAGCAGCCGCCGAAGGAGGAGCAGCCGCCGACGAGCACCGTGACGTCACCGGCCTCGTCCTCGGCGACCACCCCGGCCACGACAGTGACCACCTCGCCGAACGCGCCGGGCGGTTCGGAAGAGCTGGCGTCGACCGGGTTCGGGTCGGCCTGGCTGCTCGGCGTGGGTGCCACGCTCGTGGCCGCCGGTGCGGCCGTGCTGATGGTGCTGCGCAGGCGTCGCGCCTAGAAACGCCTGAACTGAACGCCGGAGGAGCCTGGACGGCCCCTCCGGCGTTCGTGCGTTCGGGTGCATGACGAAGCCCTTGTCGTGATGGGCTTGGATCCGGGCCATGCCGAGATCGTTCGCCGCCGTCGCCGGGGCCCTGTTCGTGCTGATCGTGTCGACCGCCACCGCGCACGGGGCCGTGGCCGACGCGGGGGATTCGCGGGCCACCGCACACGAGAAGAGCGTCGCGACCTGTGCGGCCGCCGGGCTGGCCGGCACGACGATCGCGCCCGCGTCGGTCCAGGCGGACGTCAAGGAAGGCACGTACATCGACGTGCTGGACCACACCGGGATCACGTCGGTCGTGGTCGTCAGCAGTTCCGGCTACAACGTCTACCTCGCCGAGAAACTGGCGAAGGGCTGGGCCGACCTGCACGCGCCCGTCGACTCCGGGCGGCTGCCGGAGAAGATCACCGCGTGGTTCGCGTGCGGCACGCTCATCGAGCCACCGAGCAGCAGCGTGACGACACCGCCCAGCACCACCACCACCACCACCACGCCGAGCAGCAGCGTGACCGCCACGCCCGTCCCGACGACGACCGCGCCTGCCTCGAAGGACGAGCTCGCGGCGACCGGGTTCGGGTCCGCGTGGCTGCTCGGACTCGGTGCGGCGCTGGTGGCCGCCGGTATCGCCGTGCTGATGGTGCTGCGCAGGCGTCGCGCCTAGGAGTTCTCGATCAGCAGGCCCCAGAGGGTGCCGAAGAGGATGCGTACTTCAACGTGGAACTCCACGTCCTGAGGAGCCGCCCCGCCGCCGTAGATCTCCGCGGCGCGCAGGGCGGCCTCGGAACCCGCTGCTCCGGCCAGGCAGGCGAGGTCCCAGGCGACGGGGCCGCGCCAGGTGTCCTCGAAGTCGTTCCACACCGGGCCGGCCGCGGTCATCAGCAGGTTGCCGTAGTGCGGGTCGCCGTGCAGTGGTTGGACGTCGTTGAAGTGCGCGTCCCAGAGCGCCAGGAGCTCGTCACGGCGCGAATAGAACGGCGCCAACCCAGGAACGCCCTGTGCGGACAGATAAGCGAGCGTGTTGTCGGTGTCGTCGAGAGGGCCGCGCGTGGGCAGCGAGCCGTCGTACAGACGGAGTTCGGCGTGCAGATCGGGCAGCATCTTGAGCACGTCGGGGCGCGACAGTTCGACGGACGGGTCGTGCGGGACGTAGGTGCTGAACGCCAGGACGAAGCCGTCGAGCACATGAGGGCCTGCAGGCAGCTCTGAAGAAGGCGTCACGACAGGAACGCCGCGTGAGGCCAAGAAGGAAGACACCGAGAGGTCGCGGCCGAAGTGGTCGATGACCGACGGGCGGACGAGGGCTGTGCGTGAGGCGACTCGGGCCACGACCGGGGCCGGGCGCAGGTGCACGATCACGTTGCTGCCGGCCTTCATGACGACCGGGTCTGTGCTGACCACGCCGTGAGAGGCCGCGAACGACACGGCTGCGCGTACGGCTGCTGAGGTGCTCACGGCAAAGAGGCTGGCATCAGCCCTGCGGGAGAAGCGACTCCATTTCCGAGATCTCCTTCTCCTGGTGCGCGACCACGTCCTGCGCCAGCGTGCGAGCCGCCGGGTCGGTGCCGGCGGAGAGGTGCTTGCGCGCCATCTCCACGGCGCCGCGGTGGTGCAGGATCATCAGCGAGAGCCACTGGCGGTCGAACTCCGTGTCGGAGAGGTCGGCGAGGTTGCCCAGCTCGACCATGCCGTGGTCCGGGGAGTGCCCGTGTGACGAGTGCGACGAAGCCTGGACGGGAGCGTTCCAGTCCTTCAACCAACCGTTCATGCGGTCGATCTCCGGCTTCTGCGACGACGAGATCCGCGACGCCAGGTCGATCACGCGGGGGTTCTCCGTGCGGGAGGCGACCAGCTCGCTCATCTCCAGCGCCTGTTCGTGGTGCGGCACCATGCCCTGCGCGAACGCGACGTCCGCCGAGTTGTGCGTGGCCGGACTGCCGCAGGCGGACAGCAACAGGACGGAAGCGACAGCGAGCATTCGGAGCACGGCGGCAGGATACGTGTGACGTGCGCTACGCCGCTGGCAGGCGGCCATGGCCCACCCGAATGGAGCTGATCGGCTCCGTCTAATATCCCGGGGAGTTTCCCGAACGAACTGGTCCCACCAAGGCCTGGAGGCACCGTGACGGCCGTAGCCCCGCAGCCGATCGCAACGCGTCCTTATCCGACGCGCACTGCGGTCAAGGGGTCCTTCCTGCTGCGGATGTTCCGCACCACGGACCACAAGCAGATCGGCATCCTGTACCTGGTCACCTCGTTCGCCTTCTTCATGGTCGGCGGCGCGATGGCCATGCTGATGCGGACCGAGCTGGCCCGTCCCGGCATGCAGTTCCTCAGCCAGGAGCAGTTCAACCAGCTCTTCACGATGCACGGCACCGTGATGCTGCTGCTGTACGCGACGCCGATCGTCTTCGGCTTCGCGAACTTCGTGCTCCCGTTGCAGATCGGCTCGCCCGACGTGGCGTTCCCGCGTCTCAACGCGTTCTCGTACTGGCTGTACCTCTTCGGCGGCCTGATCGTGATGTCCGGCTTCATCACCCCCGGTGGTGCGGCCGACTTCGGCTGGTTCGCCTACACCCCGCTGAGCAACGCGATCCACTCGCCCGGCGTCGGCGCCGACCTGTGGATCTCCGGCCTCGTCATCGGTGGTCTGGGCACGATCCTCGGTGCGGTCAACATGATCACCACCGTGGTCTGCCTGCGCGCGCCCGGCATGACGATGTTCCGCATGCCGATCTTCAC
>NZ_JYJG01000025.1 GCF_000955955.1 Lentzea aerocolonigenes | reverse complement strand
CTTCTGGTTCTTCGGGCACCCGGAGGTCTACATCGTCGCCTTGCCGTTCTTCGGCATCGTGTCTGAGATCTTCCCGGTGTTCAGCCGCAAGCCGATCTTCGGTTACAACGGCCTGGTCTACGCGACGCTCGGCATCGCGGCCCTGTCCGTCGCCGTGTGGGCGCACCACATGTACGCGACCGGCGCCGTGCTGCTGCCGTTCTTCGCCTTCATGACGTTCCTCATCGCGGTCCCGACCGGTGTGAAGTTCTTCAACTGGATCGGCACGATGTGGAAGGGCCAGCTGACGTTC
>NZ_JYJG01000024.1 GCF_000955955.1 Lentzea aerocolonigenes | reverse complement strand
GGATCGGCACGATGTGGAAGGGCCAGCTGACGTTCGAGACGCCGATGCTCTTCTCTATCGGCTTCATCGTCACGTTCCTCTTCGGTGGCCTGTCCGGCATCCTGCTGGCCGCGCCCGCGATCGACTTCCACGTGTCGGACACGTACTTCGTCGTCGCGCACTTCCACTACGTGCTCTACGGCACGATCGTGTTCGCGACCTTCGCGGGTATCTACTTCTGGTTCCCGAAGATCACCGGCCGCTTCATGGACGAGCCGCTCGGCAAGCTGCACTTCTGGACGACGTTCCTGGGCTTCCACGGCACGTTCCTGGTGCAGCACTGGCTCGGCAACATGGGTTTC
>NZ_JYJG01000023.1 GCF_000955955.1 Lentzea aerocolonigenes | reverse complement strand
CGAGGGCATGCCGCGCCGGTACGCCGACTACCTCGCGTCCGACGGCTTCACGACGCTCAACATGATCTCGACGATCGGTGCCTACATCCTGGGCGCGTCGACGCTGCCGTTCATCTGGAACGTCTTCCGCTCGTACCGCTTCGGTGAGGTCGTCACGGTCGACGACCCGTGGGGCTACGGCAACTCGCTCGAGTGGGCGACGTCGTCCCCGCCGCCGCGGCACAACTTCACCGAGCTGCCCCGGATCCGTTCGGAGCGCCCGGCGTTCGAGCTGCACTACCCGCACATGATCGAGCGGATCCGGAAC
>NZ_JYJG01000022.1 GCF_000955955.1 Lentzea aerocolonigenes | reverse complement strand
ACTACCCGCACATGATCGAGCGGATCCGGAACGAGGGCCACGTGACCTTCACCGGCAAGATCATCGCGCACGAGGACGCCAAGCCCGCTCCGTCGGAGCTCGCGGCCTCGGCGATGAAGTCGGGCACGGCCTCCGAGAAGGACGACTCGGACCACAAGTAACCTGCGAGTAACAGGTTCAACGATGAGCCCCGGCAGCTGCCATGCTGCCGGGGCTCATTGCGTCTGACGAGGAGACGACGACGTGAAAACGCCCGTGCTGATCACTGTGACCGGCCCCGACAAGCCTGGCGTCTCCTCGGTGTTGTTCGCCGTGCTGACCAGGCACGGAGTCGAGGTGCTGGACGTCGAGCAGGTCGTGATCCGGGGCCGGCTGGTGCTCGGCGCGCTGGTGTCGACCGACCACGACCCCGAGGGCCTGCAGGAGTCGATCGAGCAGGCCATGGCGACCGTCTCGATGCACGTGGAGATCGAGATCGGCGCCGACTCGAAGCGCACCGCCCGCCTGGAGTCCTCGCACGTGCTGATCGTGCTGGGCCGCCCGGTGACGGCGAAGGCGTTCACCGAGGTCGCGCGCCGGCTCGCGTCGCTCGGCGTGAACATCGACGCGATCCGCGGGGTCGCCGACTACCCCGTCACGGGCCTTGAGCTGCGGGTTTCGGTCGCGGACGACACGATGGAGAACGACGCGGAGCTGCGTTCGGCGCTGGCGGACGTGTCGGTGCGGGTCGGGTTGGACATCGCGGTCGAACGGGCCGGGCTGACGCGGCGGGCCAAGCGGCTGATCGTGTTCGACGTCGACTCCACGCTCATCCAGGGCGAGGTCATCGAGATGCTGGCCGCGCACGTCGGGTGTGAGGAGCAGGTGCGCGAGATCACCGAGGCCGCGATGCGCGGTGAGCTCGACTTCGAGCAGTCGCTGCGGCGCCGGGTCGCGCTGCTGGAGGGCCTCGACGAGAAGGTGCTGGACGAGGTCGGGGCGTCGCTGGAGCTCACGGCCGGTGCGCGCACGACGATCCGCACGTTGAAGCGGCTCGGGTTCTACTGCGGTGTGGTGTCCGGTGGGTTCACGTCGGTGATCACGCCGTTGGCCGACGAGCTGCAGCTGGACTTCTGCGCGGCGAACACCCTCGAAGTCGTGGACGGCAAGCTGACCGGTCAGGTGATCGGTGAGATCGTCGACCGGCCGGGCAAGGCCGTGGCGCTGCGGCGGTTCGCCGAGGAAGCCGGTGTGTCGCTGGCGCAGTGCGTGGCTGTCGGTGATGGTGCGAACGACATCGACATGCTCGGAGCGGCCGGACTGGGCATCGCGTTCAACGCGAAGCCCGCGTTGCGCGAGGTGGCGGACACGGCGCTGTCGCACCCGTTCCTGGACGCCGTGCTGTTCATCCTCGGCGTGACGCGCGCCGAGGTGGAGGCCGCGGACGCCGCGGACGGCCTGGAGCTGACCCGGCTGTGATGATCCTCGACCTGATCGCTTCCCGGAACTACGCCGAGGAGTCCGAAGTCCGCGCGATGCCGATGGTGTTGCGGATCGAACGGGTCGATCCGCCCGCGCGGACGGCGTTGCTGGAGGCTGCGGCGGCTTCGGCGGTCGCGGTGTGCCTCGACCCGCGGGCGGATGTCGGCGGTGAGTGGCACGAGGCCGTGCGGGCGTGGGTGGCCGGGCGGATTCGCAAGGTGTCGCGGCGGGCCCGCGGTGTGCAGTGGGACGCGGTGCAGTCGTTGCCGGGCGTGACGATCACCGTCGACGGCGCTTCCGTGCGGTCGTTGCTGCCGGTGCTGGTGTCCGAGACGCCGCGTGAGGTCGCGAAGCTGCAGATCTCGGGCTCTGACCTGCCGGAGGACTCGCCGGGGCCGGTGCCAGAGGGTGCGCGGCTGCTGTACGTGAACCCGCGGGTCGAGATGTCCGCTGGGAAGCTCGCGGCGCAGGTCGGACACGCGTCGATGTTGCTGGCGCCGCATCTTTCGGTGTCCGAGCTGAAGGCGTGGGCCGCGTTGGACTACCGGTGTGCGGTGCGGACACCGTCCGTGGCCGAGTGGGACTCGTTGATCCACCGCGGCGACGTCGTGGCCGTGCGGGATGCGGGTTTCACGGAGGTGGAGCCGGGTACGACGACCGTCCTGGCTGTTTGAGAACGGTCTGAACGGGCAAATCCCCGGCTCGTGGGCTTACTCGACGTGCTCGACGCGCGGCTCGGTGACGGGCTGGAGAACGTGCTGTGCTCCCATCACGGTCGCCGGCTGCGGCGGCTGGGGTGGGGCGAGGTGCTGGACAGCGGCGACGCGGGGTGGTTCACCCCGCGCCGGCCCGTCCAGCACGGCAACAAGATCGAGGTCCTGATCGACGGCGCGACGGCGTTTCCCGTTGTGGCGGAGGCGATCGAGAACGCGCAGAAGTACATCCACATCGCGAACTGGCACGCCTCGCCGGACTTCCAGCTGACCCGCGAGCCGGGTGCACCGCAGCTGCGTGAGCTGCTTTCGGCTGCGGCGGAACGGGTTCCGGTGCGCGTGCTGCTGTGGGCGGGCCCGCCGATCCCGTTCTTCGAGCCGACCCGCAAGCGGGCACTGGCCGCGCAGAAGGCCTTCTGGGACTGCGGCGCCGTCCGGTGCGAGCTCGACGCACGCGAGCGAACCCTGCACTGCCACCACGAGAAGGTCGTGATCGTCGACGACGTGGCGTTCGTCGGCGGCCTGGACATGACCGCCGTCGAGGGCGACCGGCACGACTCGCCGGAGCACCCGCCGCGCGACCTCGGCTGGCACGACCACGTGGCGCGGCTGGAGGGGCCGGTCGTGGCGGAGGTGGCCGGGCACTTCGCCGCGCGGTGGCTGGAGATCGCGGGGGAGACCCTGCCCGCACCCGAGGTTCCTCCCGAGGCCGGGCCGTCGTCCGTGCAGCTGGTGCGGACGGTTCCGGAGAAGACCTACGATTTCGCACCGCACGGCGACTTCAGCCTGCTCGACTCCTACCTGCGGGCGCTGCGGGCGGCTCGGTCGTTGATCTACCTGGAGAACCAGTTCCTGTGGTCGCCGGAGATCACCGAGGTGCTGATCGACAAGCTGTGCCGGCCGCCTTCGCCCGAGTTCCGCATGGTGCTGCTTCTGCCGCAGAAGCCCAGCAACGGCGCCGACACCACCCGCGGGCAGCTGGGCCGGTTGATCGACGCGGACGTCGACCGGCGGCTGGTCGCCGCAACCCTTGTCGCACACGGTGATGCTCCGGTCTACGTACACGCCAAACTGGCCATTGTGGACGATCAGTGGCTCTCGGTCGGCTCGGCGAACCTCAACGAGCACTCGCTGTTCAACGACACCGAGGTCAACGTGGTGACCGACGACGCGGCGGTGGCGCGTTCCACCCGGCTGCGGCTGTGGGCCGAGCACCTGGGCGCGGACGTGTCCGGTCCGGTGGACGAGGTGGTGGACACCGTGTGGAGGCCCGCTCTGGAGGGGCGCTCGCGGGTCACCACGCTGCCAGGGGTGTCGAGGCGGGCCGGAAGGCTGCAAGGACCGTTACGTGGATTGCTGGTCGACGGCTGATCTCTGGGTCTAGCGTGGCTGCGTGGCCAACGAGGTGACGATCCCGCTGCTGCCGTGCGCCTCCATCGACGAGGTGGCCGAGTTCTACGTGATGCTCGGGTTCACGGTCACGTATCGGCAGTACCGGCCGAACGCGTACCTCTCGGTGCGGCGCGAGGAGATCAACCTCCATTTCTTCGGCATCCCGGGGTATGAACCTGCTGAGTCGTACAGCTCGTGCTTGATCCAGGTCGAGGATCCGCGGGAGCTGTACGAGGCGTTCGCTCTGGGGATGCGCGCGGTGTACGGGCAGGTTCTGCTGACGGGCATTCCGCGGATGACCCGGCCGCGGCGGGACGGGTTCCTGTTCGTCGATCCCGGGGGCAACTGGATCCGGGTGGTCCCGGCGGTGCGGGAGCGGGAGCCTTCGCGGAACGGGCTCACGCGGGCGTTGCGGAACGCGGTGACGCTGGCCGGGTCGCACGGGGCTGAGCGGCAGGCGTTGAAGATCCTCGAAGGGGCGTTGGTGCGGGAGACGCACGCCTCGGAGGAGGAGCGGGAGTCGGCGCTCGAGTTCCGCGACGAACTGCTTGAAAGGCTGGGCCTGCACGGCTGACCGGCGCCTGCAAGTACCGCCAACTCAACATCAACAGGCACTTTTCCGCACCCAAAATGTTCGTCGATCGACGAACAGGTTGGGTGTGGTTGTGGGCGATTCGATCATGAGTTGGTGGTACTTGCAGATGCTTAATCTACATAGGTAGTATTGGTGGTGTGGAGCCACTGCAACGCATCGGCAAGGCCACCGTCGACGTGCTCGAAGTGCTGCTGGGTGCTGATGAGCCGCGGTGGGGGCTGGAGATCATCAAGCTGACCGGAAGGCCGTCGGGCAGCGTTTATCCGTTGCTGGACAGGCTGGAGCGCGCGGGCTGGGTCACGTCGGAGTGGGATGACGACGCGGAACGGCGGGGGCCTCGGCGGCGGATGTACCGGTTGACGGCGGACGGGGCTGCTGAGGCGCGGAAGGTCGTTGCGCGGGCTGCTCCGGAGCCTCGATTCGTGCCCAGGACCGCGCAGTGAGAGCGGCCCAGATGAAGGTCGGACTGTTGGTGGTGCGGTTCGCGGCGGCGGTCCTTGGTGATGAGCGCTATCGCGAGCAGTGGGAAGCGGATGTTGTCGGGGCGCGCGAACTCGGCATGTCGCCGTTGATGGTGGCGTTCGGGGCGTTGCGCGCTGTTGTCGCTATGCCGTCGAAAGGGGCTGTTGTGGCTGGGATCGGGCCGTTGGGCATGGCGTTGAGGCACGCGGGGACGCCGCGTGGGCGGGTGCTGGCGATTGCCGTGGTGTCGGCGTTGCTGATGCTCGGCGGACTGGCACTGCTGTTCGCTTGAGCAAATTGCTCGGTGTCGTTTTGGCGTGACCGGGCTTAGCTTCGGGCGGTGGCGAACGAACTGACGATTCCGCTCCTGCCCTGCAATTCCATCGACCAGATGCAGTCGTTCTACGAGATGCTCGGCTTCTCGGTCACGTACCGGCAGATGAAGCCGAACCCGTACGTCGCGATGCAGCGCGAGGACATCAACCTGCACTTCTACGGGATGCCCGGTCACGTTCCGGAGCAGTCGCACAGCACGTGTGTGGTCATCGTGCCGGACACGAGCGAGATGTACGAGGCCTTTGCGGCGGGCATGCGGGCCGTGCACGGCAAGGTGCTCGTCACCGGCATACCGCGGATGACCCGGCCGCGGCTGCGCAACGACAGGTACACCGGATTTGTCGTCGTCGATCCCGGCGGCAACTGGGTTCGGTTCAGCCGTGCCACGCAAGAGCCCGAGGCGACGACCAAGCTCGCCAAGGCCATGGAGAACGCGGCACGGCAGGCTGACGCCCGCGGTGATGAGCGGCAGGCGTTGAAGATCCTCGAAGGCGCGTTGAAGCACGCCGACGGATCGGAACCGGAATTCGTGGAAGCTCAGGCGTACCGCGACGAGTTGGTCGAGCGGATCACGGGGTCTGAGCCGCGTCCAGGCGTTTGAGGGCGGCCCTGACCACGTCGGGGTCGTAGGTCGTCCAGAACGGGGGGAGTGAGGCGCGCAGGAAGCCGCCGTAGCGGGCCGTGGCCAGCCTCGGGTCGAGGATGGCCACGACGCCCTTGTCCGACATCGAGCGCAGCAACCGGCCGGCGCCCTGGGCGAGCAGCAGGGCGGCGTGCGTGGCGGCGACGGTGAGGAAGCCGTTGCCGCCACGTGAGTTGATGGCCTTCTGGCGGGCGGAGGCGAGCGGGTCGTCCGGGCGCGGGAACGGGATGCGGTCCATGATCACGAGCTGCAGGGACGGGCCGGGGACGTCGACGCCCTGCCACAGCGACAGGGTGCCGAACAGGCACGTGCGCTCGTCCTCGGAGAACTTCTTGACCAGCAGGCCGGTCGCGTCGTCGCCCTGGCACAGGATCGGGTAGTCGAGCTTGTCCCTCAACGCTTCCGTGGCCGCTTTGGCCGCGCGCGTCGAGGAGAACAGGCCGAGTGCGCGGCCGCCTGCCGCGTTCACCAGGCCCTCGATCTCGTCGAGGTACTCCGGGGGCAGGCCGTCGCGGCCCGGTTGCGGCAGATGCCTTGCCACGTAGAGGATGCCGCTGCTGCCGTGTTCGAAGGGGCTGCCGACGTCCAGGCCGGTCCACTTGGGACCGTCGATGTCCTTGTCCGTGGCCGCGCCCTCGATCTTGCGGACCTTCTCCGACGGCGGCAGACCCCACTGGCGGGCCATCGTGTCGAACGCGCCGCCCAGCGTGAGTGTCGCGGAGGTGAGGACAGTGGTGCGCTTGGCGAACAGGCGTTCCCGGAGCAGCCCGCCGACGCCGAGCGGCGCGACCCGCAGCACCGGTGACTTCTGGTTGAAGTCGCCCGACACCCACACCACGTCGTGTTCCTCGCCGAACGCGTCGAGGATCCGCACCGCGCAGTCGTGGACCTCTTCGAGCAACGCCAGCGCGAGCTTGCGCGCCGTCGCGCCGTCCGGGTCCTCCTTGCGCTCGGACCCCAGCGCGGACATGCAGTTGTGCGCGGCGTCGCGGGTGGCCGCGAGTGCGCCGGAGAGCGCTCGCGGAAGTGCGTCCAGGCGGCCAGACGGCATGTCCTCGAGGATCATCGCCAGGCCGTCGCCGGCCTCGGCGAGGCGGTCCGCGACGTCCTGGTCGATCAGCCGGCCGCACCTGCGCGCCGCCATCGCCACGGATGCGCCGCTCAGCTCCTCCGTGGCCACCGACGTGACGCGGTCGACCAGGTCGTGCGCCTCGTCGATCACCACCACGTCGTGGTCCGGCAGAACCTGGTAGCCCTCCAACGCGTCGATGGCGAGCATCGCGTGGTTCGTGACCACCACGTCCGCCTTGCCGGCCTGCGCCCTCGCCTTCTCCGCGAAGCAGTCGGCGCCGATCGGGCACTTCGACACACCGAGGCACTCGCGCGCGGTGACGCTGACCTGCCGCCACGCCTGCTCGCTCACGCCGGGCACGAGCTCGTCGCGGTCGCCGGTCTCGGTGTCCGACGACCACTCGTTCAGCCGCTTCACCTCACGCCCGAGCTTCGACATCGCGAACGGGTCGAACAGCACGCTGTCGTCCGGCTCGTCCGGCGCGCCGTTGTGGACGCGGTGCATGCACAGGTAGTTCCTGCGGCCCTTGAGGATGGCGAACGTGGGCTCGCGGCCGAGCTCCTTCTTGAGGGCCTTGGCGAGGCGTGGCAGATCCCGGTCGACCAGCTGCCGCTGCAGGGCGATCGTGGCCGTGGAGACGACGACCGTCTCGGCCTCCGCCACGGCGTGCCTGATCGACGGCACCAGGTACGCGAGCGACTTGCCGGTACCCGTGCCCGCCTGCACCGCGAGATGCTCGCCCGTGCGGATGGAGTGGTCGACGGCCTCGGCCATCTCCACCTGGCCAGGGCGCTCCGCACCACCGACGGCGTGGACGGCGGTCTCGAGGAGGCTCAGGGTGGGGGGAACTTCAGGCACGAGACAGACCGTACCCGGCAGGTCCGACAGTCTCCGCCAGACACCGCGGACACAGACCCGCCCAGTCGGCGCGGACTCAGTCGCCGCCGCCTCCACCGCACCCGCCGCCGCAGCCGCCTCCACCGCAGCCGCCACCGCTGTCACCGCTGCCGCACGAGCTCGACGAACAGCCACTGCCGCAACTGCTGCTGGACGAGGTGTCACGCGCGGGCAGCAGCCCGACCATCACCGGCGTCAGCCCCAGCATCCCGGCGATCGCGACCCGGCCGACCTTGCCGCGCAGTCCGCGAGACGCGACCGCGCCCACCGGGTCCTGGGTGCTGACCCGCAGCTGTGCCCGCTTCGCCAGCTGGTAACCGGACCTGGTCCGCAGCCGGCCGGGGTCACGCGCCTTCAGCACCGAAGCCCAGACGAACACCACCACGCCGGCCGCGAAGAAGTACCAGGGCGGGTACTCGGTGATGTCCGGCACCGGGAGCTCCCGCAGCAGGTCCGGCACCACGATCCGGAAGAAGCCGGTCAGCACGAGCGCCGCCCCGAGCAGGAACAGCCACGGGTACAGCCTGGGACGCCACGACCGGTGGTGCCGCAGCAGGCCGCGGTCCGCGAGGTGGTGGCGCAGGCCCTCGGCCTCAGGTGAGGTGGCCGTCTCCCGCAGCACGTCGTGCAGGTACCTGCCCACCTGGACGCTGTTCAGGATCCGCGCTTCCAACGGCGTGAGGCGGCCCGGGTTGCGGTGGACCGCCGTCACCACGCCGTCGCGGGAGATCCGGACCGCGCCGGCGTGCAGCAGACGGGCCAGGGCGACCTCGGCGGCGCGGGAAGGGCCGCCGACGAGACAGCCCAGCTCTTCCGGGGTATGCGTCGTCACGCGGATTTCTCGGGCGAAAGCCTCAGGTCGTTACGTCGGCCAGGATTCGGTCGAACAGCTCCAGCGAAGCCCGGCCGTGGTCCACGGTGAGCTGGACGTCCCCGCCTCGGCGCGACGCCACCAGGTCGAGGATCGGTGGCGCGAGGTCGGGCCACCGCTTGGCGGCCAGCTCACCGGCGCGGGACTTGCCGATGATCTCGCCGGTGTGAATGGTGTGCCAGAGCCGCGCTGGTCCGAGCCCGACCCACAGCAGTGCGTCCCGCGGTATCACCTTGCGCGGGTCCAAGGTGGGCAGAACCTCGCGGAACCGGTCGAAGTCCAGCTTCCAGTAGCTGACGAGGTTGTCGCGGCAGTACGCCTCGACGTCAGCAGCAGTGCCCGGACATGTGGGGCGTGCGCCGCGCACGGTTTGACCGACGGTTCGCAGCTGTTGCCACAGCACCGGAGTGATCTCGCCGGCCAACGGCGTCACGTCGAAAACCGGCTTCTCCAGCGACCCGGCCAGAACCACGGCGACGTCGGCACCTTCGAACGACGGCAGCTCGGCCGGCGAGGACAGCTCGATGACGATGTCCAGGTCCGAGTCCGGAACGACGTCGTCCAGCACGCGCGAGCCATGAAGATGCGCGCCCACCACGAGACCTGGCAGGCGCGCGTCCAAGAACGACAGATATTCCCCAGGCGTGATCACCTGGTCCAAGCTACCGACGACGGACGAGTGCCCAGGCTCCCGGCAGCACGCCGGCCGCCAGCGCGATCTTCAGGGCGTCGCCGAGCAGGAACGGGACCACGCCGACGGCCACGGCCTTCGAGAGGGACATGCCGGTCATGGCCATCAGCCACGGCACGCCGACGGCGTAGATAGCCAGGTTGCCGAGCACCATGGTGCCGACCACGCGCAACGGCGTGCGATCACCACCGCGCCCGGCAAGCGCACCAACGAGAGCACCCGCGAACACGAAGCCCACGACGTAGCCCAAAGACACCGGCACGCCCGACGAACCGCCCTGGAACCACGGCACGCCCGCGACGCCCGCGATCAAGTACAGGAGCATCGAGGTCGCGCCGCGCTGCCAGCCGAGCGCAGCGCCGACCAGCAACGCGGCGAACGTCTGGCCGGTCAGCGGCACCGGGCTGCCGGGAACCGGCAGGGCCACCTGGGCGGCGAGGCCGGTGACGGCGGCGCCGCCCACCACCAGGGTCAGGTCGCGGACGAGTGCGCCCGGCACGAAGTCGGCGAGCACGGTGCGACGGGGCGCGAGTGCGAGAGCCACGTTCCCTCCCTGGCGGATAGGCGAGTGAACTGAGGTTAACCAGGGCGGCTCGAGAACGTCTTCGTCCGCTGTCCACAAAGTGACAGGTCACACATCAGCGGTGACCTCGCCGGCACCGGCGACTAGGGCGTCCGCAGGATGTTGCACTGCTGCGTGGATCCGTCGGGGATGCTCTTCTTGAGATGACAAGAGCCTTCCAAGCCGGCGTTGGTGGCCGAGATGTAGATCTTCAGCCACTGGTCCTTGGCCCAGTAGGCGTCCCTCGACGGATGGCTTCTGTAGTCCCGCACCTCCAGGCATTCCGATGGCAGGAGCCGGAGCGCGGGGCCGACGCGCATCCACTTGCCGTTCACGTTCAGTCCGCCGACCTCGGCGCCCGAGTCCTTGTTGGTCTTGTTGCAGAGTTTGACCTTGATCCCAGTGGGAGCCGCCCCGGCCGATCCTGGCGCCACGACACCGGTGACCATGATCGAACCAAGCAGTGCCATGACGGCGGCACGCCCGAATCTGTACATTGTGGACTCCTTCGCTGCGCGGGTGGGTCCGTCCGCATCCGCTCGACCAGTAAAGCTGCGGCTCTGTCCCGGATCCACCCTGAGTCCGCCGTTTCCTCCGGTCAACCAAGAGGTTTCATCACTTCGACGATGGCCGGGTCACGAGTCCAACGCGACCTTGCCCGCCGCCCTCTCGGTGTTGCGGCGGGTCTTGGTCCAGCCGTTGTTGCCGCGCACCAAGCGGATCAGCGCGCGCCACGACGTGATGTAGAAGGTGTAGATGTACAGCGCGTAGCCGAACCCGTACCCGATGGACTTCCAGAACGACACCGGCACACAGCGCGCGCGGTACACCGGTCCCCACAACACGAACGGCAACAGGCCGAACGCGCCGTACACGGTGAAGAGGATCCACGCGCCGTCGAAGAACCACGCGACGACTTCACCAGGCGACACCACGAACCGGTACGCCATCATGGCCATCGGAATCGGGTAGATCAGCGTGCCGAGCAACTGCATCCACGGTTGCGCCAGGTAGTACATCATCTCGGCGGCACCGAGGGTCGTCAGGTGCTCGGAGTCCCAGATCCGCCGCAGGTACCGCATGCACTGCATTGTTCCCTGGCCCCAACGGGTGCGTTGGGCCAAGAAGCGGCGCAACGAGTACAACGCCTCCTGGTTCACGTGCGTGTCCAGCGAGAAACCGGTGTGCCAGCCCGCGGTCAGCAGGTGCACGCCGAGCTCGAAGTCCTCCAGCAACGAGCCGCGCCACGGCGAACCAGTGGGTCCCGCGATCGAGTCCAAAGCGGACAGCCGGGTGAACTGACCGTTGCCGCCCATCGAAATCGTGCCGGTGGCGCCGCGCGACATCTGGATCGCCGCGATGGCCGTCCGGAACTCCAGGTCCTGCATCCGCACCAGCGCGGCACCGAAAGTCCGCCGCCACAAGGAAACCCCGGGCTGGCGCAGGCCCGCGTTGATCATCCGCACATCCACCTGCACGGCACCGATCCGCGGGTTGCCGAAGAGATGAGCAGCCGCACAGACTTCCAGACAGTTAGGAGCAGGCCGTCCGTCAGCGTCCACGACCACGATGATCGCGCGGTCCGTGTCCGCCCGGCGGCCCATCCACAGCTTCAACGTCCTGTACGCGTCGTTCAACGCGTTGCCCTTGCCGGTGCGGGCATAGGGACGTTGGCGTTGCACGAGGTGGATGTGTGTGTCGCGCACACCGCCGTTGCGCTTCAGCGTGCGCACGACACCGGCCGTGCGGTCGTCGGAGTCGTCGTCGATCACCCACACGTGTGCGATGGGGAAAGTGCCTCGCAGATACCTGATCGTGTCACCGATGACGGCCTCTTCGTCGCGGCACGGCACGAAGAAGTGCCACTCCAACGACGAAGGATCACCCAGAGGCGCCGGTTTGCGCCGCAGGTACGGCACCACGATGAAGAACACGTACGTCACGAAGGCGACGCTCATCGTGAGAGCGAGCGCCTGCGTGAACCCGAGGACGAGGTCGAGGCTCACTTGCGCGTGGCCAGCCAGACGAACGCGACCAACGCGGCCGCGCCACCGAAGACGCTCACCATCGAGCCCAGCAGCGTGTGACCCCAGTAGTAACCGGTGTCGACACCCAGCCACTGCACGAGCCCGACCAGGGTCAGCACGCGGAACTGGTTCACGATCACGACCGCCAGCGCCGCGACCCCGAGTGCGAACAGCACGCGCGACTGGATGCGAGGCCTGAGAGCGATCATCACGGCGCCGACGACGATCAGCGGCAGCACCAGGAACGCGGACGTGCACTCCGGCGTCATCCGCAGGCCCAGCGGCGTGTCCGAGCCCAGTCCGAAGTAGACGGTCTGCCGATCCGGGATCACGTCCACGCCGTAGGAGCTGATGACGCTGAGAATCGCGCCGGACAGCGAGATCTCCGCCGTGCGGTACAGGCGGTGTGCGAACACGAGTCCCGCGGCAACCCCGAGCAGGACGGCCACCGTCACCCGGCTCGGGAATGCGGTGCGGCGCACGGCAAGCGTCACCCTTGGATCCTTTCCACCGATTGAGGGAGCGCCCAGACGGGCTACCTGACGTTCCATCGGTAGACGCAACGTCAGCCCTCACCCCCGGATCGGGTGACGCCGTAACCGGAAATTGATCAAAAAGCACACGATGAGTGGCGCCGACTGGGCGAGTTGGGTGGTCGTGTCGCCCGATACGGGGAGTAACCCTCAGTTCCCTCGAAAGAAAGCCGATGCCGGTAATTGCCCCCGGAAAGCGTGAAACCAGATTGGTATCGGCGCGCCCTGGGGCCGGAGGAATCAAGGGAAGGAGTTTCATGCGTGTCCGAATGACGGGACTGGCAGGAGTCATCGCGATTGCCGCACTCCTGGTCGGTGCCGCACCTGCTTCGGCCGCTCCGGGGGACGCCTCGGCATACGGTGCGAGGCTCGACGTGACGCTGCTCGGCAACCCGGCGGTCCACGCCGAACCGTTCGCCGCCGCCAATGCGAACGGGCCGACCCAGAACACGTTCGTCGGCGTTGACCTGCCCGGGATTCTGAAGACCGGTGTCATCAACGCCTCCGCGTCGCGGGACGACAAGTCCGGCGGCGTGTACTCGCGGGCGAGCACCGCGGACGTCCGGGTCGACCTGCTCTCCAAGGTCACCGGCAAGATCTCCGCCGAGCTGGTCGAGGCGGAGTGCGCGGCGACCCAGAAGGGGCTCGTCGGCAAGTCCAAGCTCGCGGGCGTGAACCTCGGCAAGCTCGGCCAGGTCAACGCCGACCCGGCGCCCAACACGGTGCTGAACGTGGAACTGGCGGGCATCAAGATCGCCGAGGTCATCTTCAACGAGCAGTACAAGAACAACGACGGCAGCCTCACCGTGAACGCGATTCACGTCAAGCTGCTGCAGGGCAAGCTCGGCTCCCTCGGCACCGGCGACGTGATCCTCTCGTCCGCCACCTGCGGACCCGCCGGCCTGCCCATCCCGATGGCGTCGGGTGCGGGGCTGTGGATCGGCCTCGGCCTGCTCGGTGTCGTCGCCGCTCCGGTCGCCTTCGTGGCGCTGCGTCGTCGCGCTGCTTTGAACGCGGCTTAAAGAGGAGCGGCAGATGTACAAGGTCCCCGGTACCGGCATCGGTGTCGGCACGGGTGTCGGAGCCCTCGCGGTCACCGGCGCGGACGTGACGTGGTGGATCGTCGCGGGAATCGTCCTCCTGCTCGTGGGCGCGTTCCTGCTGCACAGCACGCGCCGCAAGCGCGTGCCCGCCACGGCGAAGGCCAGAAACCGAGCTGGCTGACAAGAGCCCGCCTGGGGTTGCCCCCGGCCCCAGGCGGGTCTCCCGGTCTCCCCGAGAGAGGACAACGGTGAGCAAAGAAGTTCTGCTGGTGGCCGGTACGCGCCCAGAAGCAGTGAAGATCGCACCCGTCGCCATCGCGTTGAAGGGTCACCCCGCCCTCCGCCCCACGATCGTCCACAGCGGACAGCACGCCGGCATGGTCGAGCAGGCGCTCGGCGCGTTCGACCTGGTGCCGGACGTGCGGCTGGACGTGCCCAGGATCAACGGCACCCAGGCCGAGCTGGTCTCCCGGCTGTTACCCGAGTTCGACGCCGTGCTGGAGGAGCGCGACCCGGCGGTCACCCTCGTGCAGGGCGACACCACCACCACGCTGGCCGCGGCGCTCGCCTCGTTCTGGCGCGGAATCCCCGTGGCTCACCTCGAAGCCGGTCTGCGCACCGGTGACCTCTACGGCCCGTTCCCCGAGGAGGGGAACCGGCAGATGATCTCCCGCATCACCTCGCTGCACCTCGCGCCGACCGACGACGCCGCCAACGCGCTGAACGCGGAATCCCTGCCGGACAGCCACATCGTCGTCACCGGCAACACCGTCGTGGACGCCGTGCAGCGCGTCGCCTCCGCAGACCTCCCCGCGTCCAGCCCGGATCTCGTTGCGCTGGAACGAACTCTGGACGCCACGGGTGGCCGGCTCATGCTCGTCACGGTGCACCGCCGCGAGTCGTGGGGCCGCCCGTTGATGCGCGTGCTGAACGCCGTGCGCTCCATCGCCGACCGTCACCCCGACGTGCACGTGCTGATCCCCGCGCACCCGAACCCCGGTGTGCGCGAACAGGTCGTGTCACTCCTGGGTGGCCACGAACGCGTGGTCATCACCGACCCGCTGGACTACCCCGACCTCGTACGGGTGCTGCGCCGCTCGGCCCTCGTGCTGACCGACTCCGGTGGCATCCAGGAGGAGGCGCCGACGTTCGGCGTCCCGGTGCTCGTGCTGCGCGAGACCACCGAACGCATGCTCGCCGTCGACGCCGGGTGCGCCTGGCTCGTCGGCACGGACACCACCCGCATCCTCGCCGAAGCGGGCTGGGTGCTCGGCTCCCGGCTGCGGCTTCCGCTGGGGCGCAACCCGTTCGGCGACGGGCGTGCCGCGGTCCGGGTGTGTTCCGCGCTGGAGAGGCTGGCGGGCCTGCCGACCGCTCTGCCGCGCCGGGAGCCGTTCGCCACGCTGGCCGGTGTCCGCTGACCAACAGTTCGCCTGTCACCCGGTCGTGTAATTGCGAATTCACTAATGGGTGACATGGGGTGCCGAGCTGTTATCAGCGCCACGCAACACAACCATTATCGGGCGGTGGGAAATCGAGCCATAGGGGAGAGAGCAACAGTGCGCAAGATTGTGGTCGCAGGGGCCGTGGTCGCGCTGGCGTTGGCGACCGGAGCTCCCGCGCACGCGAGCAACCCGCCCGGCACGGCCAGTTCGGGCTCCGCCGACTTCGCCAAGGCGGACCAGACGTTCAAGGTCGAGCCGCTCGCCGTGTGCGACGTGAACCCGGAGCAGGCGGGCACGGTCACCGGGTCCAGCCCGGCCGTGAGCAAGAACGGTTTCAAGGTCGGTGAGACCAGCTCGGCCTGCACGACCGAGGTCGTGAACCCGGCAGAGCTGCTCACCAAGACGACGTCCGTGGCCAAGGGCAAGGCGTTCGAGCTGTCCGCGCTCGTCGCGAAGAACGGCCCGCGGCTCAAGATCGGTGAGTGGTCCATCACCTGCACCGCGGACGAGAAGGGCACGTCGGCGGGCTGGGAGCTCAAGGGCATGTCCGGCTGGACCGGGCTGCCGCAGAACATCCCGTCCGGTTACGTGCACGAGGTCAAGGCGAGCAACGGAACCGTGCTCGCCAAGGTGAAGTTCACCGACACCGTGTTCCCGGTGCCGAACGACGGCAGCATCAGCATGACGCTGCTCAAGCTCACGTTCGAGCCGTCGTCCGGCTACACCGGAAGCATCACCGTCGGCACCACGGCCTGTTCACCGACGCCGTAAAACCGTTAGGACACAACGACACCCGCGGCGCGCAGCTCGTCCAGAGCGGCGTCGCGGGTGGTCTCGGCCACGGCCGCGGTCAGGTCCGCCAGAACCGTGGTGCGGAAGCCGTTGCGTTGCGCGTCGAGAGCGGTGGCGCGGACGCAGTGATCGGTCGCGATGCCGACGACGTCCACCTCGGTCACGCCGTTGTCCGTCAGCCACCCGGCGAGGTCGTTCTCCGCCTCGAAACCCGAGTAGGCGGCGGCGAACCGGCCCTTCGAGAACACCTGCTCGATCCCGGCCACGTCGAGCTCCGGGTGGAACGACGCACCGGGCGTCCCGGCAACGCAGTGCACCGGCCACGTGTCGATGAAGTCCGGCGTCTCCGAGAAGTGCGAGCCCGGATCCACGTGGTAGTCCCGAGTCGCCACCACGTGGTCGTACGACGAAACCGCGATGTGCTGCGAAATGGCCGCCGCGACGGCAGCGCCACCAGCGACGGCCAGAGAACCGCCCTCGCAGAAGTCGTTCTGCACGTCGACGACGATCAAAGCCTTGGTCATGTCAGCCCTCCAGGTAGATCGTCGGGATCGCGGGTTCACCGCGCGAGAGCTTGAGGCCCTCCCACGGCACGCTCACCAGCGCCGCGCGCAGGCGTTCGCGGCTCTGCTCCAGCGTGGGGACCTCGGGCGAGATCTGTCCATCGCGCATCAGCGGGATCTGCACGAGCCGGTCGCCGGGGCCGAGCTCGGGCTCCGCGGAGGCCTGGAACACGACCTCCTCCAGCGCCGTGCCGGTGTCCTTGTGCCGCCGCAGCGCCTTCTTCCAGCCACCGCGCGACTGCTTGGACGTGCTGCGCTTCTCGACGTGCTTGCCGTTGACCTCGACCAGCTTGTAGACCATGCCCGCGGTCGGTGCGCCGGAACCGGTCACCACGGACGTGCCGACGCCATATGCGTCAACGGGTTCGGCGCGCAGGGCGGCGATCGCGTACTCGTCCAGGTCGCTGGACACGACGATCCTGGTGTTGCGGGCGCCGAGCGAGTCGAGCTGGTCGCGCGCCTGCCTGGCCATCACGCCGAGATCACCCGAGTCGATCCGGATCGCGCCGAGATCGGGCCCCGCGACCGCGACGGCCGTCTTGATCCCCTCGGTGATGTCGTAGGTGTCGACCAGCAACGTCGTGCCCACGCCCAACGCCTCGACCTGGCTGCGGAACGCCTCTTCCTCGGTGTCGTGCAGCAACGTGAACGCGTGCGCGCACGTGCCGGCCGTCGGGATGCCGTGACGGCGGCCCGCTTCGAGGTTCGAGGTGGCGGTGAAGCCCGCCAGGTAGGCCGCGCGGGCGCACGCCACGGCGGCTTCCTCGTGGGCGCGCCGCGAGCCCATCTCGATCATGCGGCGGCCGTTCGCGGCGGTCACCATGCGAGCGGCGGCGGACGCGATCGCGCTGTCGTGGTTGAGGATCGAGAGCACGAGCGTCTCCAGCACGACCCCCTCGGCGAACGACGCACGCACGGTGAGGATGGGCGAACCGGGGAAGTACAGCTCCCCGTCCGGGTATCCGTCGATCTCGCCGCGGAACTCGTAGTTCGCCAGCCATGCCAAAGTCGAATCGTCGACCACGGCGTTGCGGCGCAGCTGGTCGATCTCCTCCTCGCCGAAGCGGAAGTCCTGGATCGCTTCCAGCAGCCTGGTCACGCCCGCGACCACGCCGTAGCGGCGGCCGTCGGGAAGCCTGCGGGCGAAGACCTCGAACACGCACGGACGGTCACCAGTGCCGTCACGCAGCGCGGCCGCGAGCATGGTCAGCTCGTAGTGGTCCGTGAGCAACGCCGTCGAGTTCATGGTCGCCAACCCTAAGGTCGCATCCGGTTTACCCGCACGCGGTCTCCGCCACTGCGGCGAACATGACACCATTGGCGGTATGACCACGCCCGTCGAACAGGAACGGACGCAGCCGGAGGCCGTCGGCGAGGAGATCGCCGCCGAGGACCGACCCTGGCAGACCGTGGTCTGGAACGACCCGGTAAACCTGATGTCCTACGTGACGTACGTGTTCCAGAAGCTGTTCGGCTTCAGCAGGGACAAGGCGACCAAGCTGATGCTCGACGTGCACCACAAGGGCAAGGCGATCGTGACATCGGGCACCAAGGACAAGGTGGAGGCCGACGTGGCGAAGCTCCACGCGGCGGGACTCTGGGCGACCATGCAGCGGGCCTCGTGAAGCGGTGGATCCGCGACGGTGACGTCGTCATCGGGAGACTCGACCGCCAGGAGGCCGCAGTCGTGCGGGGTCTGGTCAGCCAGATCCAGGACATGCTGCTGGCCCGCGCCGAGGAAGCGCCCCAGGACGAGCTCGCCGAGCTGACCGGTATTCGGACAGGGTCGTCGGAAGCGCCCGACGATCCGATCCTGGGCAGGCTTCTGCCCGACTTCCATCGTTTGGACGACGACGCACCGGACCCGGACGAGGTCAACTCGGCGGCGGCGCTGCGGTCGTTGCACGAGCCCGAGCTTCTGGACCACAAGACGGGTGCGGCCGAGATCGTGCTGCAGACCTGCTCGCCCGACGGCGGGGAGATCCGGCTGTCGATCGGCGAGGCCGAGGCGTGGCTCGCGTCGTTGAACGACGTGCGGCTCGCGCTCGGCACGGCTTTGGACGTCACCGAGGACATGCCGGACGAACTGCCGCCGGAGGACCCGCGCTCGCCGCACCTCGGCGTGTACCACTGGCTGACCTGGGTGCAGGACACGCTGGTCGAAGCGATGATGCCGTGATTCCCGGCGTTCTGGTCGGGCATCACCACCGGATCGAGCCCGGCTGGGCCACCGGCACGACAGTTGTGCTCGTGCCAGAAGGCGCTGTTGGTGCCGTGGACGGCCGCGGTGGTGCTCCCGGTACACGCGAAACGGACCTGCTCGACCCCGCGAACCTCGTCCAGCAGGTGCACGCGATCTGCCTGAGCGGTGGTTCGGCTTACGGGCTGGCGGCCGCCGACGGTGTCATGCGGTGGTTGTCGGAGCGGTCGATCGGGTTCCAGGTCGGGGCGCAGCCGCACCACGTCGTGCCGATCGTGCCGGGCGCGGTGATCTTCGACCTGCCGATGTCGGAGTGGGGCAACCGGCCGGACTCGTCGTTCGGGTACGAAGCTTGTTCCAACGCCACAGCGGAATTCGCTCTCGGTTGCGTCGGCGCGGGTGCCGGTGCGCGCGTCGGTTCGCTGAAGGGCGGCGTCGGGACCGCGGCCACCAAGGTCGGCGAGCACCACGTCGGGGCGCTGGCCGTCGTGAACGCGGCCGGTGAAGCTGTCGACCGCGCAACGGGTCTGCCGTGGTTGCCGTCGCTCGGCACGTCGGCCGTGGCGTTGCCCGAACGCAAGACCGAAGGCCTCAACACCACGATCGGTGTGGTGGCAGTCGACGCGGCACTGTCCAAAGCGGAGTGTCAGCGGCTCGCGATGGCCGCGCAGGACGGGCTCGCGCGCGCGATTCGGCCCGCCCACACGATGTTCGACGGCGACACGGTGTTCGCGCTGGCCACGGGTGCCGTGCCGCTGGCTGAGCCGCGGGCGTTCGCGCTCGACGCGTTGTGCACGGCGGCAGCGGAGATGTTCGCGGAAGCCGTGGTGTCCGGTGCGCGTGAGGCCACGTCGCTGAACGGTGTGACCGCTTTCCGCGACCTCTGAGTGGGTACCCCTCCGGCATGGCCGATGTGATCGATCAGGCAGCAGGTGTCGTGTCCGAGCTCGTGCCCGGCGGAGTGGCGAGGCGTCCGGTTCCTGGCAGGGAGCTCGTGGTGGTCGTGCCGGCAGGGCTGTTCGTCCTGTCGTTCCTGGTGCCACCAGGGGTCGGGCGGGTGCTCATGAAGCTCGGTGTGGCCGTCACGCCGTTCGCGACGTGGGCGGAGCTCGCCGCGTGGCGAGGGCTCGACCAGGCGCAACGGCGGCGCGGGGTGGCGTTGCTCGCCCTCTACCTCGTGGTGGTGCTCAGCAGGCGTCGATGAACGCCCTCGACCCTCATCCGAGCACCCCGGCCCATTCCCCCGCGATCTGTTCCGCCAGCTGGTGTGCCGCGGCCAGGTCTTCCGGCGCGGATGCGGCGATCCAGTCGAGGGCGCGTCCCTCCGGCAGGTCGCCGGCGAGGTACTTCTCCATCGCGATGAGCCCCAGCTCCCACCCGGCGCCGGTGCCCGGCACGAACTCACCCGGCATGGGGGAGTGCGTCAGCGTGAGGATCGTGGCGTCGCCGTCCGCTTCGAGCCGCACGAGCACATCCGTGTTCATCTCGCCGATTTCCCACGTCAGGCCGATTTCGCTGGGCTTGTCGCAGCGGATGATCCGGCCGCCCGCGTTGCCCTCGAGCTGGTACCGGCCGCCGGGCCGCAGCTCACCTGAGATCGGCAGGAACCAGCGGACCAGGCGTTCCGGTGAGGTGATGGCGTCCCAGACGTCCTCCCGGACGGCCTTGTAGTGCCGCCGGATGACGAGTTTTCCGTCCTCATAACTGCGGTCGGTCATGGTCTTCCTCCTCTTGAAGCCGGCGCTCGCGCTTCCCCCTGGCGAGTTCGGTCGAGAGCGCGTCGAGGTGCGGTTCCCAGAACCGCCGGAAGTGGTCCAGCCACGCGTCGATCTCCTGCAGCGGGTCCGGCACCACCGCGTACACCCGCCGGGTGCCCTCCGGTCTGACCTGGACGAACCCGTTCGACCGCAACACCTTCAAGTGCTGCGAGACCGCGGACTGGGTGATCCCGAACTCGGCCTGGACCGTCGAGCCGACGTCACCGGCCGACCGCTCGCCACTCGCGAGCAGCTCCAGGATTCGGCGGCGGACCGGGTCGCCGAGTACGTCGAACGCGTGCACGAAAGGCACTGTAGTAGCCGTCACTAATATTAGCCAGAGCTAAAACAACCTGCTTGACGCGGGTATCTCGCATACCGAGACAACTCTCGCCAGCCCGTAGGATTGAGCACGTGCTGGTGATTCGCCGTGACCTGGTGGACGCGATGGTGGCCCACGCGCGCCGCGACCATCCCGACGAGGCGTGCGGGCAGATCGCGGGGCCCGAGGGCTCCGATCGGCCTGAGCGCATCATCGAGATGGAGAACGCGGAGCGGTCGCCCACGTTCTACCGGTTCGACGCCGCCGAGCAGCTCAAGGTGTACCGCGAGATGCAGGCCAACGACGAGGAAGCGGTGGTCATCTACCACTCGCACACCGCGACGGAGGCCTACCCGTCCCGCACGGACATCAAGTTCGCGAACGAGCCCCAGGCGCATTACGTGCTGGTCTCCACGCGTGATCCGATCGAGTACGAGCTGCGGTCCTACCGCATCGTCGACGGTGTCGTGACCGAGGAACCGGTCAAGATCATCGAGTCCTGAGTCGCATTTCCCCGGAGGTAGAACCATCATGGCCGTCACCGTGTCGATCCCGACCATCCTGCGCACCCACACCGGGGGCGAGAAGTCGGTGTCCGCTGCCGGTACGACGCTCGCCGAGGTCATCGACGACCTGGAGAACAACCACGGCGGCCTCAAGGCCCGCCTGGTCAAGGAAGGCGCGCTGCACCGCTTCGTCAACGTCTACGTCAACGACGAGGACGTGCGCTTCTCCGGTGGCCTCGAAGCCGCGGTGAAGGACGGCGACAACGTCACCATCCTCCCGGCCGTCGCGGGCGGCTGATCTTCTGATGGCCCGCTACGACTCGCTCCTGGACGCGCTCGGCGGAACGCCGATGGTGGGCCTGCCGAACCTGTCGCCGTCGGAGAACGTGCGCATCTGGGCGAAGCTGGAAGACCGCAACCCGACCGGCTCGATCAAGGACCGGCCCGCGCTGGCCATGATCGAGGCGGCCGAGCGGGACGGCATCCTGCGTCCCGGCGCCACGATCCTGGAGCCGACGTCCGGCAACACCGGCATCTCCCTGGCCATGGCCGCGAAGCTCAAGGGCTACGGCCTGGTGTGCGTGATGCCGGAGAACACCTCCACCGAGCGCCGTCAGCTGCTGCAGGCGTACGGCGCGCGGATCGTGTTCTCGCCTGCCGCCGGCGGGTCGAACCAGGCCGTCGCGACGGCCAAGGAGCTCGCCAAGCAGAACCCGGACTGGATCATGCTCTACCAGTACGGGAACCCGGCGAACGCGGAGGCGCACTTCCGCGGCACGGGGCCGGAGATCCTCGCCGATCTGCCTTCCATCACGCACTTCGTGGCCGGCCTCGGCACGACGGGCACGCTGGTCGGCGTCGGGCGGTTCCTGCGCGAGGCCAAGCCTGACGTGCAGATCATCGCCGCCGAGCCGCGGTACGGCGAGCTGGTCTACGGCTTGCGGAACCTGGACGAGGGCTTCGTGCCGGAGCTGTACGACGAGTCGGTGCTGACCGGGCGGTACTCGGTCGGTTCGTACGACGCGTTGCGCCGCACCCGGCAGCTGCTGGAGTCCGAGGGGATCTTCGCCGGCATCTCGACGGGCGCGATCCTGCACGCGGCGCTGGCCGTGGCGCAGAAGGCCGAAGTGGCCGGGAAGACGGCCGACATCGTCTTCATCGTGGCGGACGCGGGGTGGAAGTACCTGTCCACCGGTGCTTACGCCGGGACTTTGGACGAGGCGGCCGCCCGGCTCGACGGCCACCTCTGGGCGTGATCCTGCTTTACAGGGTTTTACAGGGCACCCTTCCAGGCGTGATCTTCACTCATGTTGTAGCTCCCCCAGGCGCTCATCAACTGAAGTTGAGATCCTAGCCTGCAAGGGTGCCTTTGAGCAGCGAATATGCGGGCGCAGTTAGCCGTTGAAGGCGACGCCCGGCAGACCAGCGCCGACGCCGGGCAGCACGAGCACCGAGCCGTTCAACTGCCGTTGCGTCAACACCTCGTCCGACAGGCCGACGCGCGCTGACGTGACGTAGAGGTCGGTGAAGTCCTGGCCGCCGAAGCAGCACGCGGTCGGGTTGTCGACCGGCAGCTCGATCTCGCGGTCGAGTTCTCCTGCCGGCGTGTAGCGGCGAACGGCGTGCCCGCCCCACAGCGCGACCCACACGCAGCCGTCGGCATCCACGGTGAGCCCGTCCGGCCAGCCCTCGGTGTTGCCGCCAGCCCTCGGTGTTGCCGACGTGGGTGAGCGCGCGGCGGTTCGCGACGGTGCCGGCGGCGTTGTCGAAGTCGAACACGTCGATGCGGCGGGTCGGGGTGTCGATGTAGTACATGAGCCTGCCGTCGGGACTCCAGCCGACGCCGTTGCTCGTGTTCACCTTGTCCACCATGACCTTCGCGGCACCCTCGCCGGAGATCCTGGCGAGCCATCCCTCGTCGGCGGCCTGGTCGTAGCGCATCGTGCCGGCCCACAGACGGCCCGACGGGTCGATGCCCGCGTCGTTGCCGCGCACGCCGTCCCTCGCCCAGTAGACGAGCCACGACTTGGTGCCGTCGCGGTCGATCAGGGCGATGCCGTCGCGCAGGTTGCAGACGAGGCCACCGTGAGAGCGCGGCTTGGCGGCGCCGACGTGCTGGGGGAGCACGAGCACCGCGTCGTCGTCCCGCGCGGGGGCGTAGCGGTGGACCTCGGACGCCAGGATGTCCACCCACAGCAAGGTGGAGCTGCTGTGGTCCCACGTCGGCCCCTCGCCGAGCTGCGCCGATGCGCGCACCGCTACTTCAATCGCCACCCGATCACTCTATGGGCACGTACGCTGGCACCGTGGACCGCACCGCCCTCGCGAAACGGGTCATCCCGCCGCACCCCGTGCTGTCGTTGCTCGTCGTGGCCGGGTTCGTCGGCTTCCTCTACCTGGTCGAGGCGTACGACGTGGCGACCGGCAGCTCGCTGGAGAACGACGGCGTGCACCCGCGTGACTTCAGCGAGTGGGACAACCTGCTGTGGATGCCGCTGATCCACGGCGACTGGAGCCACCTCACCGGCAACGCGGTTCCGTTGCTGCTGCTGGGGTTCCTCGCGACCTCCGGCGGGCTCAAGCAGTTCTTCCAGGTCACCGCGGTCATCTGGCTGACCTCCGCGCTCGGCGTGTGGGTGTTCGGCACCCCCGGCAGCCACATCGGCGCGTCCGGGCTGGTGTTCGGGTTCCTCGCGTTCCTGCTGGTGCGCGGGATCTTCGCGCGCTCGTGGCTGCAACTGCTCATCGCGGTCGGGGTGTTCGCGTTGTACGGCGCGGCTTTGTGGGGTGTGCTGCCCGGCCAGCCGGGTGTGTCGTGGGAAGGCCACCTGTTCGGCGCAATCGGCGGCGTGCTGGCCGCGTGGGGTGTGTCTCGTGACAACCGGCGCACCCCGGCACCGGCTACATTCACGGCGTGACGATCGGGATCATGGACTCGGGCGTCGGCGGCCTGACGGTCGCCCGCGCGATCATGGACCAGCTGCCGGGCGAGTCGATCCACTACATCGGCGACACGGCCAACGGTCCTTATGGGCCACTACCGATCGCGCAGGCGCGCAAGCACGCGCTGGAGGTCTGCGACCGGCTGGTCGACGAGGGCTCGAAGATGCTGGTGATCGCGTGCAACACCGCGTCCGCCGCGTGCTTCCGCGATGCCCGTGAGCGCTACGACGTGCCGGTGGTAGAGGTGATCCTGCCTGCCGTGCGCCGAGCGGTTCGCACGACTCATTCCGGGCGCATCGGCGTGATCGCGACTCAGGGCACGATCAACTCGCACGCCTATCAGGACGCCTTCCAAGCCGCGCGCGACGTGACCGTGACCGCCGCGGCGTGTCCTCGGTTCGTGGACTTCGTCGAGCGCGGCATCACCTCGGGACGGCAGGTGCTCGGGCTGGCGCAGGCGTATCTGGAGCCGTTGCAACGGGCTGAGGTCGACACCGTGGTGCTGGGCTGCACGCACTACCCGTTGCTGACCGGCGTGATCCAGATCGTCATGGGCGAGTCCGTGACGCTGGTGTCGAGTGCGGAGGAGACGGTGAAGGACGTCGTGCGGCTGCTGACCGAGCGCGACGAGTTCGCCTCCGACGAGCCCGTCCACCGGGTGACGTGCACTGGTCCGCCCGAGCGATTCGCGAAACTCGCGGCCCGGTTCCTGCCTACCTTTGAACAATGGGGCTGACGTGCTGCTGACCGTGCTCGGCTGCTCCGGCAGCATTCCCGGACCCGGCGCGGCCGCGTCGGGTTACCTGCTGGAGGCCGACGGGTTCACGTTGGCGCTGGAGTTCGGGAACGGGGTGCTGTCGCGGTTCCAGGAGGAGCGCCCGCTGTTCTCGATGGACGCCCTGGTGTTGTCGCACCTGCATCCTGATCACTGCATCGACGTGTCCTCGCTTTACGTGGCGCGGAAGTACCACCCGGTGCCGCCTTCCGGGCCGTTGCCGGTGTACGCGCCTGCTGAGGCTCACTCGCGTTTTGTGGCTGCCTATGCGCCGAACGAGGCTGAGCGGTCGTCGTTGGACTTCAGCGATGTGTTCTCGTTCCACGGGCTGGGCTCGCGAGTCCGGATCGGACCGTTCACTGTGGACTCCGCGGTGGTCGCGCACCCGTGCGAGGCGTACGGGTTCCGGATTTCTCGCGGTGGCGTGTCGTTGGCCTACACGGGTGACAGCGGGCCTTGCGCGGCGCTGGACTCGTTGGCCGCCGGGGTCGACGTGCTGCTGAGCGAGGCGAGCTGGACGCACGCGCCGGACCGCCAGGCGGATCTGCACATGTCCGGGCGCGAGGCGGGAGAGCTGGCGGCACGAGCGGGTGCGGGGCGGTTGCTGATCACGCACGTGCCCCCGTGGACGTCGCGTGAGGACGTGCTCGACGAGGCCAAGGCCGCGTTCGGCGGGCCGTGTGAGCTGGTCGTGCAGGGCGGCCGGTACGAGGTGGGGGAGTAGCCGTGATCGAGCTGGAGAGAGTCGGCGAGCACGAGTTCGTCGCTTCCAACGGGCGTGGCGCGTCCGTGCGGATCGGCCGCAAGGGGCAGGAGGGCTCGTTCAGCCCGGTCGAGCTGCTGGTGGCGGCCGCGGCGGGCTGCGCGCTGGTGACCTCGGAGACGCTGATCCTGCGCCGGACGGGTGGCGAGACGTTGACGGCGGTCGCGGACGCGGTCCAGTCCGAGAGCGGCAACGAGGTGATCTCCATCCCGGTGACGCTCTCGTACGACCTGTCCGCGGTGGACGACCCGGAGGCGCTCGAAACCGTCGTCCGCCGCGCCGTGGAGCAGTTCTGCACGGTCACGCGGACGTTGAAGCAGTCGGCGACGGCGCCCCTTCAGCTGCCGACGCCGCTCCAGACCACCTCGGACCCGCTGTGACCGGTGCGCACCGTCTGGTAGACGGTGCCGACCGCGAGCAGGACCACCAGCACGGACACCACGACTGAGATCACCCGCCACGTCTTCGTGGTGGGTGCCTCCGCCTGCCGCTCCCGGTCCGCGAGCCTGCCAGCGACCAGCAGCGCGATGACCGCGACCCCGAACCCGAGCGCGATCGGCAGCAGCGTCGTGCCGAAGTCCGCGTGAGCCTGGATGGCGGGGTTGGGTCCGACCTTGGCTTCCAGCGAGGCCATGAGGTCCTCACCGGCCTGTTTGGCCACCGGAACAGCAGCGACACCGGCCAGAGTGACCCCGAGGACGGGCCACGCGTACTTGCGCCTCCATGCGGGGACCAGCGCAATCGCGACCGAGGTGAGTGCTGCGAGAGGCAGCAGCACGACCACCGCGTGCACGAGCAACGGGTGAAGCGGAATACCGTCGATCGTCAGCATGTCTCTCCCTACGCCACTGCGCTCCGCAGGGTTCACTAAGGTAGCGGCCGTGGTGCGAAGCGACGGCCGAAACGACGACGTGTTGCGTGACATCCGGATCACGCGTGGATATCAGACCTGGCCCGCCGGCTCGGTCCTGATCGAGTTCGGGAACACCCGTGTGCTGTGCGCCGCGAGTGTCACCGAAGGCGTCCCCCGGTGGCGGCAGGGCTCCGGCCTCGGCTGGGTGACCTCCGAGTACGCGATGCTCCCGTCCGCGACGCACACCCGCAGCGACCGCGAGTCCGTGAAGGGCCGCATCGGCGGCCGCACCCACGAGATCTCGCGCCTGATCGGGCGTTCGCTGCGGGCTTGTATCGATCTGGCTGCTCTCGGCGAGAACACGATCGTCATCGACTGCGACGTGATCCAGGCCGACGGCGGCACCCGCACCGCGGCCATCACAGGCGCCTACGTCGCTCTGGCCGACGCGGTCACCTGGCTGGGTGCGGCCGGTCGCCTGGCCGACCCGTCACCGCTGTCCTGCGCGGTGTCCGCCGTGTCCGTCGGTGTGGTCGACGGGCGCGTGCGGCTGGACCTGCCGTACGAGGAGGACTCGCGCGCGGAGGTCGACATGAACGTCGTCGCCACCGACGCCGGCACGTTGATCGAGGTCCAGGGCACCGGCGAGGGCGCGACGTTCGCCCGGTCCACTTTGGACCGCATGCTGGACGTGGCGCTGCTGGGCTGCGCGGAGCTGAACCGCATCCAGGCGGCGGTGCTTTCCGAGCCCTACCCCGGTGTGCTGCCGGAGCCCAAGGCGAGCCGGCGATGAAGCTCCTGCTGGCCTCGCGCAACGCCAAGAAGCTGCGCGAGCTGCAGCGCATCGTGGCCGCCGAGGGCTTGGACGGCATCGAGGTGCTGTCGCTTTCGGACGTGCCTTCTTTTCCTGAGGCTCCGGAGACCGCGCCCGACTTCGAGGGCAACGCACTGGCCAAGGCCCGCGACGCCGCTGCCGCCACGGGCCTGGTGTCCGTCGCGGACGACTCCGGGCTCGCGGTCGACGAGCTGAACGGCATGCCCGGTGTGCTGTCCGCGCGGTGGTCTGGTCGTCACGGCGACGACGACGCCAACCTGGACCTGCTCCTGGGGCAGCTCGGCGACGTGCCGGACGAACGTCGTGGTGCCGCCTTCGTGTCGGTCGTGGCGATGGTCGTGCCCGGCGGCGAGGAGGTCGTGGTGCGCGGCGAGTGGCGTGGCACGTTGCTGCGGGCTCGGCGCGGGACCAACGGGTTCGGCTACGACCCGATCTTCGTGCCGGAGGGGTACGAGATCACGTCGGCCGAGATGACGGCCGAGGAGAAGGACGCGGAGTCGCACCGCGGCCGCGCCCTCAAGCTCCTGGTCCCGTACCTGCGCAAACTGGTCTAGCCGACCCAGTCGATCGTCACGTCGGGCCCGAGCTGATCGAGCCCGACGTGACGCTGGCGCCGGTTCAGGCTGAGCCGCAGCGCCGTCCCGGCGAGCGCCCGCAGGTCGATCCCGACGCTGCTCCGGAGGGTGAGGAGGCCGACGTCGGGCAGTTCGGGTAGACCACTGAGGTCCACAGTCGCGTCCATGTCGACGATCGCGAGCTCCTCGACCTCCGGGAGACTGGCGAGCGCGTCAAAACTCCTCCAGCCGCGGCATCCGAACATGTCGAGTTTCGGCATGTCCGACAGCACGCTGAGATCGCAGGTGTCCGCAACCTGGCTGAAATCGATCCTGGCGTACCCGCGGTCCCTCAGAAAGTCGAGGTCGTTCCACAGCTCGGTCTGGAACAGCCCCAAGGTGTACAACTGGCGCGGCAGCCGGTCCGGCTCGAGGAAACGATCAGCTCCGAACAGGTACAGCACCTCCAGGTCCTCACAAGACTCGAGAGGACCGAGAGCGGTGGGCCCGGCCACGTGCGCGTACAGGTACTGCAACGCGCGAACGGCCGGGGCGAAGGTGAGATCAGGCAGGACCTCGTGGTTGCGCACCGAGATTTCCACCGTTTCGCAGCGAAGACCCGCGACGTGGGGAATCAGGCGTGCGGCGTTGATGGAGACCCGCCCGGCCTCCAGCGGGGCACGCGCCATGACCTCGTCGGCATAGCGCTTCGGGTCGAAGTGAGTCCACGCCGTAACGAGTTCGTCCAGCACGTCCTGCCGTGGATCGCGAGCGTAGAGGGCGAGCCGGCTCATTGCCTCTGGCGATCCCACCAGCCCGGCACAGCGGACGGTGGCCCTGGCGGCCTCGTCCGTCAGCTCGTCCAGGCTCGACGGGAGATAACGCAGGACGCGGTGCCCGACCGTCGCCAGTGACTCGGCCTCTTCGTTGCCGAGGGGCGGAACCAGCTGCTCTTTGATCATCCGGTCGACTCTGTCGTGGATCGCGGCGCCGAGGTCCCGCGCGGTCTCCAGGCAGGCGGCTGCCAGCAGGCGCAGCTGCCGGGAGTACTGCGGTTCACGATCGGCTCGGTCGAGGATCTCTGCCAGCAGTTCGCTCACCTGCGTGCGCTGTCCGTGTCCGCAGGCCAGCACGATCGTCTGCGCCCACGAGTCCTGATGAGCGTGCGCCACCAGGGTTTCGACCTGGCCGTCGTGCATCGCCTCGGCGCCGGCCAGGTACTCCTGGAACGTCCTGTGCACGAAGTCGACCTGGCCCGGCACCGGTTCGCGGATGACGCCACTGCGTTCGAGCAGGTGCTTCACGATCGCGTCCGGGTCGTCGTGCACGTTGGGCATCGACCGGATCTTGCGCGCCACGTGTTCGCGGAACTTGGTCGTCGCCAGCTGGCTACGGCCACCGAGGGTGAGGCGCCAGGCCAGATCACCCAGCAGCACCGTCTTGTCCGAGGTGGTCAGCATGCGGGCGATGCCGCGTTCGGCGTCGCGGAGGTCGAGCAGCATGGTGAGCGCCGCGGCGTACAGCTCCATGCGGTTGTGCGGCAGCTCGGACACCCGGCCGAGGTTGAGCGCGCACAGCATCGCGCACAGCAGGGGTGACGAGGCCAGGGCACGCAGATGCGGCCTGCTGCCGAGCTGGCTCGTCAGCCGTCGTTGCACCTCCTCGGGCGCGCCCACGGCTTCATGCCACCGGTGGAGGAAGACCCTCACGTCGGCGGGGGACATCTGCTCGAGCTCGACCGAGGAGAAGTCCAGCTCCGCCAGCCATTCGGAGTCGGCCGCGGCAGGACGCGCGGTCACCACGACCTGCGCGGAGGGGAATGCGGTCAGCAAGGCGCGCAACCACTTCCGCACGTTGCGGCGGTTCTGCGGTGGAATCTCGTCGACGCCGTCCACCAGCAACAGGCCCTTGCCCGCACGCAGAACCCGGTGGACCCAACCCGCGGGCATGATCCCGGCCAGCCATCCGATGACGAACTCCTCCGGCTTCTCGGGCAGCGGGGAGTCGGCGTACGCGCGGAGGCGGACGGGGAACGGAATCAGGCCGTTCCACGTGCACAGGTCGCCCACGAACCCGCCTCGTGCCGCGGTGACCGCGAGCCAGTCGAGCAGCGTCGTCTTGCCGGAGCCTGCCTCACCGAGCACCAGCGAGCGGCTGACGAGTGCCGACTCGACTCGCACTCCGGACGACGGGCGTTGCTCGACATCCCCGAACCAGGCGCCGCGTTGTTGCTCCTGTCGTCGCTGTCTCAGGTCGGTGACCGTCAGACTCAGATAGGCGACGCTCAGTGCCAGCCGGGGTTTTTCCTTGGTGGACAGGCCGAGCAGCTCCAGCGAGTCCAGGTTCGCGGCGATGTAGCGGAGGTACTCGTCGCGGAACTCGTCGTCGTTGTCGGTGCCTTGCGGGGCGTACAAAGACGTGCGGGGCAGGCGGGACAGGACGTCTTCCAGCAGAGCGGTCTGGGCGGTGGCTCGGGAGAGGACTTCAGCCAGGGCCCTGGGTTGGAAGGACGGCAGGTGCCTGAGGATCTGGACCAGGTAGCGGCAGGACTGATCCAGGGCCACGTCGTAGCAGCGGCCCAGGTCGGTGCGCGGGAGTGAGCGGCGGATGCGCTGGGCCAGGACCTCGGGGTCGGCGTCGTCGGCGAGCAGGGCCTCGTCGGACAGGTCGATGGACGACAGCGCGGCTTGCACGGCGGCGACGGCGGTGGTGATCTCGTCGGCCGGGAAGCGGTCCAGGACGGCTTCCAGTTGCTCGGTCACCTGGTGGCCGATGTGCTGGACCAGGGTGTCGAGTTTGGCTCGTTGGGTGGGCTTGGCGAGTTCCAGGGCGGCCAGGTCGGACAGCGGCAGGGTGCGTGTGTCCGGGGTGGCCAGCCATTCGGTGGCGGCGCGGAGCGCCACGGACTGGCCTAGCTTGGAGACTGCGACGATTTCTAAGCCCACCCAAACGAGGTTAAACGGTGGCGTGGGCGTGTGAGGCCACGGACACGACGCAGACGCCGGCCGCGATCAGGGCCATGCCGCCCAGCATCGCGAGGTTCAGCGGGTCGGCGAAGAGCACGCGGCTGGTGATCGCCACCAGTGCGATGCCCGCGCCTGCCCAGATCGCGTAGGTGATGGCGACGGGGACTCCCATCCGGATCACCACCGACTCCAGGTAGAGCGCGGTGAGGAAGCCGAAACCCAGGCCGGCTACCGGCCATGGTTTCGTGAAGCCGTCCGAGTATTTGAGACAAAGGGTCGCGAAAACCTCCGCGCCCACGGCGACGGTCAGCAATATCCACTTGAGCATTGAATTTTCCCAGCACGAAATGCACGTACGCGAAACGCACGTGTTTGACTACGAACGGACGACGGGGCTGATCAGCCCAGGTCAACCGCCTCGCGTCGGGAAGTGGACGCGCAAGACGAAATCAGACGGGATGTCGGGACCGCGAGGTGCCGTCAAGCGACACACGGTGTATCACCCTCACCGGAACAAGGGGCGGCATTTGTTGCACGCCCTCACCTCGACCATACCCGAAGAAGGGGCCGCCGACGCAAGTCAATGCGACGGCGGCCCCCGAAAGAAGTCAGGCAGGGAGTTCGCGGAGCAGCTTGGCGACGTGGCCGGTGGCGCGGACGTTGTACATGGCCTTGACGATTTTGCCGTCGGGGCCGACGAGGAACGTCGAGCGGATGACGCCCTGGACGGTGCGGCCGTAGTTCTGCTTCTCGCCGTACGCGCCCCACTCGACCAGAACGGTCTTGTCCGGGTCGCCGAGGAGCGGGAAGTTGAGACCTTCCGAAGTGCGGAACTTGGCCAGCTTCTCCTGCTTGTCGGGCGAGATGCCGACGACCTCGTAGCCGGACTCGGCGAGGACGCCCAGGTTGTCGCGGAAGTCGCAGGCCTGCTTGGTGCAGCCCGGCGTGCTCGCGGCCGGGTAGAAGTACACGACCACGGACTTGCCGAGGTAGTCGGACAGGGATACCGGCTTGCCCTCGCTGTCGGGCAGCGTGAAGGCGGGCGCGGTGTCTCCGGGTTCGAGACGAGTCATGCCTGCAGACTAGGCCTGGCCTTCGAAAACGGTCGCCACGTCCTGGCCCTGGCCACCCGGCTGGATGGTCAGCCGCATCTGCACGGGCAGCTCGGACACCGCGAACGCCACCTGGATCTGGGTGTCGCGGCCCGGTGGAAGCTCTGCCACCGCGCCGGCGAGGCCGTTGAGGCCCTGGACCGAGTCGACCAGCTCGGCAGCCGGGGAGTCGTCGGTCGTGGCGCGCACGGACAGCTGGGACGGGCGGTACGAGGTCTTGGAGCCGTTGTAGACGGTGATCGTGAAGACCGCCGTGCGCTTGGCCGGTGGGATGGCTGTTGCCGACGGGGCCAGCGAGCGCGGGGCGGACACGACGACGGACAGGCCAGAGGCCCACACGCGCTGGGAGCCGAAGGCGGCGGCACCGGACGCGCTCGGCGTCTCGGCTCGCTGTTCGACTGTCAGGTTCTCGTTCGGGGTGACGGCGACACCGGGGCCCGCACATCCCGCCACGGCCAGCAGCAGGCACAGGCCCGAGGCCGATTTGGCGAACTTCACGAACTCCCCTTTCCCACCCCGGCGGTGGGTGTGAACGACTCCCGTCAACTGTGACGGTGCCGAAGGGGTGGTGGGGACCGAAAAGGGGCCTTGAAGCGCACCTGGTGCCGGGCCGTGGCCGTCTCGTGATGGGCGACGTGGGCGGCGCCACACAGTGCGCCTGCCCCACGTCGTCCTGCGGCGGCGGCCGCTTGGTGAAGCTAGGGAGCGCGTCGGGGGGCGTGCGCGCTCACACCGATCATCGCCCACAGTGTGTCTGGCGCTACAAGCGGAGCCGTTTATCACCCGTTCAGAGCAGCGTCAGTCGTACAAAACGTGAAGGTCAGGCGTGAACGACTCACGTATGTGCGGCTGAACGGCCCAGCGACGGCGTCCGTTCGGCCACCTCGCTGAGCAGTTCGAAGGAACAGAGGCGGTCTTCGTGGCCGTGGACGATCGTCGTCACCATCAGCTCGTCGGCGGCCGTCGACTCCATCAACTCGTCGAGTCCCGCGCGGACCGTTGAGGGGGATCCGATGATCTGGGTGGACATGCGGTCCTCGATCACCAGCTCGTCGATCTCGGTGTACGGGTAGTCCGCGGCCTCCTCGGGCGTGGACAGCGGCGCCGGCTTGCCCTGGCGCAGCCGCACGAACGACAGCGCGCCCGGACCGGCGATGTACCGCGCGTGCTCGTCGTTGTCCGCCACGATCACCGACGCGCAGACCATCGCGTACGGCTCCTGGAGGACCTCCGACGGGCGGAAGTGCTTCCGGTACAGCTCCAGCGCCGGCAGCGTGTTCTGCGCGCTGAAGTGGTGGGCGAACGCGAACGGCAGCCCCAGCAGACCCGCGGCCTGCGCGCTGTAGCCGGACGAGCCGAGCAGCCAGATCGGCGGCTTGTTGCCCGCGGCGGGCACGGCGTTGAGCTCGGCGGTGCCCTCGAAGTACTTGATCAGCTCGGTCAGCTCCTGCGGGAAGTTCTCCGCGGAGAGGCCGGCTTCGGTGCGCCGCAGCGCCCGTGCCGTCTTCTGGTCGGTGCCGGGTGCGCGGCCGATGCCGAGGTCGATGCGGCCGGGGTGCAGCGCTTCGAGCATGCCGAACTGCTCCGCCACGACCAGCGGCGGGTGGTTCGGCAGCATCACGCCGCCGGAGCCGACGCGGATGGTCGACGTGGCGGACGCGATGTGCTCGATCAGCACGGCGGGCACCGACGACGCGATGCCCGGCATGTTGTGGTGCTCGGCGAACCAGTAGCGGTGGTAGCCGAGCCGTTCGGCCTGCTGAGCGAGTTCCCTGGAGTTCCGCAACGCGGTCGTGGCGTCCGACCCCGACGTGATGGGAGCGAGGTCGAGAACGGACAGCGGAATCTCACTGAGGCGGCTCATACATCGATCAACACCGATACTTGGCGACTTCTTCCGTGACGCGGGTAACTCGTTTCGCGGAGAAGAACCGGGGCGCGCACGTGGTTGACGTGTACGTGACGGACGTGGTGGTGATCGGCGCGGGACAGGCGGGCCTGTCCGCCTCCTACTTCCTGCGGCGGCGGGAGGTCGACCACGTCGTGCTGGACGCGAACGACGCTCCCGGCGGCGCGTGGCTGCACCGCTGGCCCTCGCTGCGGATGCGGACCGTGCACGGCATCCACGAGCTGCCCGGCATGCCGTTCGAGCAGCCCTCGCCGGACGAGCGCGCCAACGAGGCCATCCCGGACTACTTCGCCCGGTACGAACAGCTCTTCGACCTCCCGGTGATCCGCCCGGTCAACGTCACACAGGTGCTCGACGACGGCGAACTGCTCAAGGTCGAGACCGACAAGGGCGTCTGGACCACGCGCGGCCTGATCAACGCGACCGGCACGTGGCGCCGCCCGTTCTGGCCGTACTACCCCGGCCAGGAGACGTTCCGCGGCCGCCAGGTCCACACCGCCGACTACCAGGGGCCCGAGGAGTTCGCGGGTAGGCGGGTCGTGGTGGTGGGTGGAGGGGCCTCCGCGACGCAACTGCTCATGGAACTTGCTCCTTTCGCTTCGGAGACCCGGTGGGTCACGCGGCACGAACCGGTGTGGCGGGAGGGCCCGTTCACCGAGGACTACGGCCGCTGGGTCGTCGGTATGGTCGACGAACGCGTCCGCAAGGGGCTGATCCCGCGCAGCGTCGTGAGCGTGACCGGGCTGGCGTTGAACGACCAGACGCGCGCCGCGATCAAGGACGGCGTGCTGGACCGCAAGCCGATGTTCGACCGCATCACGCCGAACGGTGTCGAGTGGGCGTCCGGCGAGCACTTCGACGCCGACATCATCCTGTGGGCCACGGGGTTCCGGCACGACCTCGACCACCTCGCGCCGCTGCACCTGCGTGCGCCTGGCGGTGGCATCAAGGTCGACGGCACCCGTGTGGTGTCGGATCCGCGCATCCACCTCGTCGGGTACGGGCCGTCGGCCAGCACGATCGGGGCTAACCGCGTTGGTCGGAGTGCTGTTCGTGAGTTGCTGAAGCATCTCGGTGGGGAGAGGGTCGCGGCCGGGAGCTAGTGCTTGGTCCGCGCGGGTGTAGGGCATCGGGTTGTGGGCGGGCGTTGGCGCGAGGCTTTTGACCGCGATCGGCGCGTCGTTTTGGGACTCGGGTGATCGTGTCGGGCGTGACGGGGTCGTCGGCCAGCACGATCGGCGCTAACCGCGCTGTTCGTGAGCTGCTGAAGCATCTCGACGCCGAGAAAGTGCCGGCCGGGAGCTAATGCTTGGCCCGCGCGGGTGTAGGGCATCGGGTTGTGTGCGGGTGTTGGGGTGGGGCGATGTTCGTGTGGAGCGGGGTGGGCGGGCCTGGTGTTCATGGGCTGCCGAGGGGCGTTGGCGCGAGGCTTTTGAGCGCGATCGGCGCGTCGTTTTGGGACTCGGGTGATCGCGTCGGGCGTGACGGGGTCGTCGGTGATCGGGGCTAACCGCGCTGGTCGGAGTGCTGTTCGCGAGCTGCTGAAGCACCTCGACGCCGAGAAAGCCGCGTGATCACGAAGATCACGACCGCGACGACCGCCAGGCCCAGGACGACCTTCGAGGCGAGGCCGACGTACTGCTCGACCAGGTGCCAGTTGTCGCCCAGCAGGTAGCCCGCGAGGATCAACGCCGTGTTCCACAGCAGGCTGCCCGCGGCGGTGTAGGCGAGGAACGGGGCTAATCGCATGCGCTCGATGCCGGCCGGAATCGAGATCAGGCTGCGGAACACCGGGATCATGCGGCCGAAGAAGACCGCGCGATAGCCGTTGCGCAGGAACCAGGCCTCGGTCCGGTCCACATCGGACACCCGGACCAGCGGCATGCGGGACGCGATGCGGCGCACCCGGTCGCGGCCCAGCAGCGCGCCGATCCAGTACAGGAGCAGGGCGCCGGCGACTGAGCCGAACGTGGTCCACAGGATGGCGTCGAACAGCGACATCTTGCCCTGCGCCGCGGTGAAACCGGCCAGTGGCAGGAAAACCTCGCTGGGCAGCGGCGGGAACAGGTTCTCCAGCGCGATCGCCAACGCCGCTCCGGGTGCGCCGGCCGTGTGCATCAGGTCGGTGACCCAGTCGACCAAGTTCATGGGGTCCAAGTTACGGAGGGGGAGCTGGGGGGACATCGGGGTGAGCCGTAGAGATGGGGTGGGGAAAACCCCACCCCAGTCCCTGCGGGAAACCGCTAGGCGCAGCGAATCCTTGCGTCGCCCCAAGAAGCGTGGTCGTTCTGCGTGCCGTCGCCGCCGTCGAGAACGCGCAGGGTGAGAGTGCTCACGCCGGTCACGTCCACGGCCAGGTCGCGGACAGGAGAGCGCACGCCGAGCACACCGGTGTCGGCCAGGACCCTGCCGTCACCGACCACCTGGAACGACACGGTGCCACCGGCCTTCTGACGCGCCACGTCGAGACCGGCCTCGTCGTCGACACCGACCGAAGCCGCGAAAGCCGAGCAGGAGCCCAGCGCGTAGGTGATCTCGGACGAAGCGTGCGTGCCGAGGCCCTTGCCGAACGTCGTGCGGCGGATCGCGATGCCCCGGCCGTCACCCGCGGCGGCGTTGCCGTTGGTGATGTCCTTCTCGACCGGACCGTCACCACCCACCGCCGACACCCACGGCCGGTCCGACACGTATGACCAGCCATCGGACAACGGCTTCACCAGATGCACGCGGGCGGTCTTCTCGGACTCCACGCCACCGTTGAACGACGCGACGACCGGGATGTCGAAGTAGCCGTAGGACGAAGGCCGCGCAGGAGGCACCAGAGTCCACGAGCCCGACAACGCCTGGCCAGGACGGACGTTGCGAGCCTTCACCGGCCCGCCCTGCACCGACCACCCGGCCGGCACGCGCGGCGCCAGCGTCACGCCCCGCACGTCCTCCCGAGTCGTGAAGAGCCCGGTCACCCTGAAACCACTGACAGCGGTGGACACCGACGTCGAGGGCACCGCGGAAACCGGCCGCTCACAGGTCCGAGAGCCAGCCCGGCAAGCGATTGCGGCGAAACCACCGTTGGCCGCCACGTCCAAGGTCAACACGTCCCCGGAACGCACGGTCCGTGACTCGCGCACGAGCCCGGCGGGACCATCGCGGGTGATCTCCACCAGCCACCGCCCGGAAGGCAGCGAGAAAGGAACGGAAACCGTCCGCGCGGCACCGGAGTACCCGCCGCCGATGAACCACCGGTCACCCGACCGGCGCGCGAACACCGAGTGGTCGGCAGGACGTCCGGACAGCAGCCGCGTCTCGTCCCACGCGGTCGGCACCTGGTCGATGAACCGTTCGGCGACCGGCCGTGCCGCGTAGTCCTCGGGCTTTCCGGCGAGGTTCGCGAGACCCGACTCGTAGATCACGGTCAACGCCAGCTCGTGCGCGTCGGACGTGGTGCGCGAAGGACGGTGCCAGGCCAATGGCGTGTAGTCCATGCCACCGACGACGTTGCGCGTGAACGGCAGCGAAGTCAGGTGCGTCCCGGTGAGACCCGAGGACTTCTCGCCACCGTGCACGGCTTCCATCGTCATGACCTGCGGCCACGTGCGCTGAAGTCCGTGCGGGATCGTCGAACCGTGGAAGTTCACCAGCAGGTGGTGCTGGGCGGTCTCCGCGAGAATCCTGTCGTACCAGCGGTAGCGGTCCTGGCCGTCGGAGTCCATGAAGTCGATCTTCACGCCCGCGATGCCCCACTTCTCGAACAACGCCAGGCGGGCCGCGCTCTCAGCGGGCGTGTCGAGCTCGTCGTAGTGGATCCACAGATGGATCTTCACGCCCCGTGCGGCGGCATAGGAGACCAGCGAAGGAATCCACGACGTCTGCTCCCAGGACGGGTCGTAGTCCCAGTTCGGGTCGAAGTACCAGCCCGCGTCGACCAGCGCGTACGGCCAGCCGTGCTGCGCCGCGTAGTCCACGTACTGCTTCTGCATCGCGAGGCTCTGACCGGCTTCCCGGTCGCCCGCGAGCCAGCTCCAGAACACCTTGCCCGGCTCGATCCACGACGTGTCGCGCACACGGGAAGCAGGCGCGAGGTCGTCCACCAGAGTCGACGTCGACACGTCCGCCAACGACCCGATGATCGCCGTGCGCCACTGCGACTGCCACGGTCCGTCGACGAGCACCTGCTCGTCCCAGTACTTGATCGAATAGACGCCCGAACCGGCGGTGTGCACGAGATGCGCACCCGAGTGCCGACCGTCCACAGAGGACTCGGTGAGCAGCGAGTAGACGCCCTGGTTCTCGAACAGCGCCGGGTGCAGGTACTCGGCCGACTCCGCGGCAGCCGCGTTGGTCTGCACGAACGGGTTCTCGTAGTCGCGCCGGTACTTCGCGATCCACGCGGTCGCGGCGGAAGGAACCACGAACGCCGACGTCTCCCGCAGCACGTTGCCGAGGTCACCGGGCAGTTCGTAGCGGTACGCGACACCGTCCGCCGCGGTTCGCACCACAAGATCCAGACGGGCCGCACCGGAGAACGTGTAGCGCTCCTCCTTGTGCGACACGTTGCGCTGCCGCTGCTTGCCCGACGACGCGGTGTAATGCGCGAAAACGCGTCGCTCGGAATGGCCGACCAACTTCAGTCCACCAGAAAGATCCGCTCTTTCCGTCACCACACCCAATGGGCTCGGCTCCAGCACGGTCGTGCCGCCACGGGTCACCGAGAGCGTCGGCACGCCGTCCGACAGCTGCACGACAGCCTTCGGCCAGACGCCGGTTGCCGCTGGTTCTGCTGCTGCTACAGGGGTTTCGACGCTCGCTGCCAGTGTGACGAACAGTGCTCCAGCCGCGCGCCAGCGCACGGGGATCAACCGCATGTCCAGTCCTCCCAGAACCTCGGTCGCGGCGGCGACAGATCCGATGTATACGCGTTGATGGGCCATTGGTCCACAACATGTCGGGAAAGGCCTTTCCGCCCTGTAATCGTTTGACTACGATGCGTTCGATGGCCGAACAGGTGGGAACGTGTGCGACCTGCGGCGCCGCGACCGCCACCTCCCGGCGCAGACACGCGCGGTACTGCTCGAACGCCTGCCGTCAGCGGGCTTACCGGCAGCGCGCGAACGAGCCCGTGACGGCGTTGGACAGCTTCATCGGCCGCGCCGGCGAACTCGATCGGCTCGCGGCGTTCACGGACGCCCGCGTGCTCACGCTCGTCGGCCCGGCCGGAGTCGGGAAGACCAGGCTGGCCAAGGAGTTCACGCACGGCGAGGCCGAATGGGTCGAGCTCTCCTCGGTTTCCGGCCAGGTGGCGCGGGCGTGCGCGACGGCACTGGGCATCGGCGAGGTCACCCGCGAGCCCGTGCTGAGCACCCTGGTGCACGCGCTGGCGAGCCGGACGATGGTGCTGGTGCTGGACAACTGCGAGCACGTCGCCGCGGAGTGTGCGGCGCTGCTGGAGCCGCTTCTGCTCGGCTGCCCCGGAATCCGGGTGATCGCGACGAGCCGCGAACCGCTGCGGGTACCGGGCGAGGTGCTGTTCGCGGTGCAGCCGTTGCCGATCACGTGCGCGGTGGAGCTGTTCGCCGACCGCGCGCAGGCCAACCAGCTCGGCTTGAAGTTCGACGATGAGCAGGCGTTGCAGACGTTGTGCGCCCGGCTGGACCGCCTTCCGCTCGCGATAGAGCTCGCCGCACGACTCGTGACGGTGCTGCCGGTGCAGGAACTCCTGGCGCGCCTGGACGACCGGCTGGAGCTGCTCAACCGCGGCAACCGCACCGCCGCCGAACGTCACCAGAGCCTGCGCGCCGCGATCGAGTGGAGCTACGACCACCTCGGCGCCGACGAGCAGCACGCGTTCCGGTGCCTCTCGTTGTTCCCCGGCGGCTTCGGGCTCGACGTGGCGGTGGCGGCGTGCGACCTGCCAGCGGACCGGGTGCTGTCGCTGCTGTCGTCGCTCGTGGCCAAGTCGCTGCTGACGTTCTGCGGGGCGGGCCGGTTCGAGCAGCTGGAGTCGGTTCGGTTGTACGGCAGGGAAAAACTCGCTGAACAGTCGGACGTGGTGCTGGCCGGAGTCGCGCGCTGGTTCGCGCAACGGTGGGTGCGGTTCAGCTCGACGGTCTTCACCACCCCCGAGGTGGTCGACCCGTTGATCACCGAATGCGGCAACCTGCGGTGCGCGGTCGACTGGGCCGCGCGCACCTCCGACCTGAGCTACCTGAAGCTCGCCACGATGCTGTCCGTCGCGTGGCGCGACCAGGGACAGGTGTCGCAGGGACGGTCGCTGTTGGACGCGGCGGTGCGCACGGCGGAGGCGGACCCGGCGGTGCGGTGCCTCGCCTTGTGCCACCTGGCTTATCTCGCGGGCACCGAGGACGGCGACGGCATGAGCTGGGCCGAGCAGGCCGTGGCGCTCGGGCGTGAGCTGGGCGAGCCGGTACTGCTCGCCCAGGCCCTGAACGCGCTGGCCGGAGAGCACGTCCGGGTGGACCGCAACGGCGAGGCCCGCAAGTACTACGAAGAGGCCATCGCGCTGCTCGCCCCGATCGCGGACCCGCTGGACCTCGCGATCATCGAGCACAACCTGGCCTGGGCGGCGTTGCGTGCAGGCGACGCCGAGTTCGCGGACGGACTGATCGCCGACGTTCTGCCCGTGTACCGGCGTCTGGCCTCACCGCGCAGGTTGTCGGTCTTCCTGCACACGGTCGGGGTGCGCGCGCTGCAACGAGATGAGCTCGCCGTGGCCGCGGAGTCGTTCCTGGAGTCGCTGCGGTCGTGGCACACGGGGTTCTGGGTGGCGGACGTGCTGGAGGGCCTGGCGTTGATCGCGTACCGGCGTGGTGACCCTCGCCGGGCGTTGCGGCTCGTCGGTGCGGCCTCCTGCCTCCGTGAAGGGGCCTTCGCGGCGGACCTGGTGTGGCACGCGGACGTCATCGAGGTCGTGCGGGCGTCGCGGGTCGCGTTGCGCGGCGCGGACATGTGCCTCGCCGAGGGCAGGGAGATGACGCGCGAGCAGGCGGTCGCCTACGCGCTGGCGGACGAGCCTCCCGAGCTGAGCGACCGTGAGCGGCAGGTCGCCGCGTTGGTCGCAGCTGGTCAGACCAACGTGGGCATCGGTGAGGAGCTGCGAATCTCGCAGCGGATGGTCGAAACGCACCTGCAGCGCGTGCGGCAGAAGCTGGACCTCACGACACGCGAGCAGATCGCGGCCTGGGCGGCTAACTCGCAGGAGGCTCGCCGCGGGCCGGATCGCTAAACGGGCGGACCGGCTGCGGGGGTCCGGGGGTGCAGCCCGCCGGGTGGGGCCTGGGGGCTTCGCCCCCAGAAAACACGACGAGATGGCCTGGTGAGCGCGTTCCGCGAACAGTGGTAGCCCACCATCGAGTGAGGTCGGGGGGACTCGAACCCCCACTGGCTGGGACCTAAACCCAGTGCCTCTGCCAATTGGGCTACGACCCCTCACGTGGAAGCCTATAGGCCCCTCATGTACTCGCTCTCCCGGGTCGCTCGAAGCCGCGCCTCCGACCGTCCACTACGGTTGGCCCCAGAACCGCTGCTAGGAGGACATGTGGCCCGCGATCCCGACACCATCCAGCGCGAGATCGAGCAGGCTCGCACCGCGCTGGCCGCCACCCTGGACGAGCTCAGCGAGCGGGCGAACCCGCAGAAGCTCGTCGAGCAGGGCAAGTCGTCCGTGCTCGACGTGCTGAGCCAGCCCAAGGTCAAGTACACGCTGATCGCGGTCGGCGCCGTCGTCGGCTTCGCGCTGGTCCGCAAGCTCTTCCGTTAGGCATGCACCAACGGTAAGAGGACCTGCTCGACGACCTTCTCCACGAACGGCTCGTCGAGCGGGTCACCGGTGAGCATCAGCCGGTAGATCAACGCCGCGCCCGCGATCTCGACGGCCATGCCGCGCGGGGCGTCGGCCTTCAGCTCGCCCCGTTCGGCGGCTCGGTCGAGGATTCCGCGCAGTACGTCGCGCTGCGAGATCAGGAACGTCTCCCGGAACGCCGCCGCCAGCTCGGGCTCGTGCGGCAGTTCGCCGACGAGTGCCTGGGCGGCCTTGCCGATCGGTCCGGAGAGGAACGCGGCGAACGACGAGAGGAACTCGCGCAGGTCGCCGGCCAGGGAGCCGGTGTCCGGTGCCGCGAGGTTCTGCGTGGCGAGCTGGGTGCACGTGTCGATCACGAGATCGAGCTTCGACTCCCAGCGCCGGTAGATCGTGGCTTTGCCCGCCCTCGCGCGAGCTGCCACGGCGTCCATGGTGAGGGCCCGGTATCCGACCTCTGCCATCACCTCGAGCGCTGCCTGACGTAATGCGTCGTCCCGGCTGGCGTCGCGAGGACGGCCCCGTTGGGGGACCCTGCCCTCGTTGTACGCCGCTGTCGACACGGCCATGCCACCTCCCAATAGCAAGGGCACGGCTCGTGCGACTCTCCCCGCCCCTTTGGCGGGACATCCTAGGCGTTCTGCCCATCTCAGAGGAGCAACAGCACCCGGTTGTTGCTTCGTGTTGCGTGTAGTGGGGTCTTGCGCGATGTGACCCAGAACTCCTACCTTTCCCGTTGTCTGGACCAGGCTGCACCGCCGCGCAGCAAGACGTGAGGGTTCGTCATGCGCGGACGAGGAGTGGGCAATGGTCTTGGGTAGGCGGGGTTTTCTGGGTGGAACCACAGCAGCGGTACTGTTCGCCCAGACGGGTGTAGCGGCCGGGAAAGAGACCGTGTCCTCGGATGTTTTCGACTGCGATGGCATGTCGGAGCGGGACTGGGAAAAGTTCATCGGGGCGCAGGATCTCGTTTGGCAGAAACCTCCTACCCAGTACGGGCAGGCGCCGTTCCTCGGTGACGGCCGGCTGGGCAGCGTCGTGTACGCGGAGGGCAACACGGTCCGCTTCACCGTGCAGCACGCGGATGTGCAGGACCACCGCACCACGGGCGGCAGCCAGTTCGGCGTGTGCAGACTCCCGGTCGGCAACCTCAAGCTGACCGCGGCCGGAGTGGTTTCGGCCGTCGACTGGCGGCTGGACCTGTGGAACGCCGAGCTGCGTGGAACCGTGACCACGTCGCTGGGCGTGATCTCGTTCATCGCCTACGTCCACTCCACCCGCTCGGTGCTGTCGTTGCAGGTCACGGCCTCCGGTGACGAGAAGCCGGTGCTGGAGTTCGTGCCGTCCAAGGCGATTCCGCCGCGCGCGGACTTCAACCCGCTGCCGGACGGGTACGTGTTCAACCCCGATCCCGTGACGAAAGCGGACGGCCGCGAGACGCTAGTGACGCAGGCCCTGAACGCGGGTGGGCAGACGGCAACCGCTTTCCGTCTCATCACGACCGGGCGGGCGCAGCGGCTGTTGCTGTCGGTCGCGCACACCTATCCCGAGGTGGACGCGGACAAGATCGTGCTGAAGGCCGTGCGCGAGGCCGCGGTGCTCGGCGGGCTGCTGACCCGGTCGCACCGCAAGTGGTGGAACGCCTTCTACCAGAAGAGCTTCCTGTCGTTCGGCGAGCAGCGGCTGCAGTCGTTCTACTGGATCCAGCTCTACAAGGTGGCGTCCGGATCGCGTGCCGGGAGTCCGGTGATGGCGACGACCGGGCCGTGGCTCGAGAAGACGCCGTGGGCCGCCGCGTGGTGGAACCTCAACGTCCAGCTGGAGTACTGGCTGATCCACGGCTCCGGCCACCTGGAGCTCGATTCGATCACCAGCACCCTGAAGAACAACCAGGAGCAGCTGGCCCTCAACGTCAAGGAGCCGTACCGGAACGACTCGGCGGGCGTCGGCCGGAGCACCGACTCGTCGACGTCGAACGCCGGGACGCTGTACGAGCCGGGCACGGGCGGCACCGGGGTGAAGGAGCTCGGCAACCTCACGTGGGCGCTGCACAACGTCTGGCTGTCGTACCGGCACAGCATGGACGTCCGGATCCTCGCCGACGTCGTGTTCCCGTTGCTGCGCCGGTCGATCAACTACTACCTGCACTTCCTGAAGAAGGGCAACGACGGGAAGCTGCACCTCGACGTCACGACCTCGCCGGAGTACGGCGACGCGCCGGACTGCAACTACGACCTGCAGCTGATCCGGTGGGGTTGTCAGACGTTGATCGACTCGGCGAAGCTGCTCAAGATCAACGACCCGCTGGAACCGAAGTGGCAGGAGGTCCTGCGCGACCTCACGCCGTACCCGGTGGACGCCAACGGGTTCATGATCGGCGCTGGGGTGCCGTTCGCGGTGTCGCACCGGCACTTCTCGCACCTGCTGGCCACGTTCCCGCTGATGACGGTGAACTGGGAGCAGCAGGAGAACCGCTCGTTGATCGAGAAGTCGTTGCACCACTGGATGTCGCTGGAACCCGCGCACCGCGGCTACAGCTACTCCGGGTCCGGCTCGATCGCGGCGCGCATGTTCCGCGGTGACGAGGCCTACGGGTACTTCGTGAAGATGTTCGACACCACGAAGCGATATCCGGTGCTCGAGAACACCATGTACACCGAGGCCGGACCCGTGGTGGAGACGCCGTTGTCCGGTGCGCAGACGATCCACGACTTCGTGTGCCAGAGCTGGGGTGGTGTGGTCCGGGTGTTCCCGGCCGTGCCGTCCGCGTGGCCGGACGTCGTGATCGCTGATCACTCCTGCGAGGGCGGGTTCTCGGTGACCGCTCGGCGTTCTGGTGGCAAGACGCAGTTCGTGCTCGTCCGCAGCCGTGCGGGTGAGCCTTTGGTGCTGAGGCACGGAATCGACGGTCCGGTGTCCGTGGTGACGCCGTCCGGTCGCCCGGTCCGGTACCACGACCGCGGCGACGGGACGTTCGAGATCCCGTTGCGCCGCGGACAGGAAGTCCTGGTGCATCCCAGGGGCCGCCGCCCCGACCTGGCCGTTCGGCCGGTCAGCATCACGACCCCGGGCAAGCCCTGGGGTCTGCCAGCGTGACCCCCTCGAGAGGAATTCCCATGCGCACCCTCGCCTTGGCCGTGCTGTCCACAATGGTCAGTGCGGTCCTGGTAGCTCCTGCCGCACAGGCGCTGCCGGACGGACTGGCCCTGACCCCGCCGATGGGCTTCAACAACTGGAACACCACCGCCTGCCGCGCGGAGTTCAACGAGGCGATGGTCAAGGGCATCGCCGACATCTT
>NZ_JYJG01000032.1 GCF_000955955.1 Lentzea aerocolonigenes | reverse complement strand
CAACCCCGCCGACGGCTCGTTCCACATCCTGTTCGACTCCGGCGGCCTCTACGAGCCCGCCTGGCGGCTGGGCAACAGCAGCCACCGGCCGGTCTGACGCGCCGGAAGCCACGGAGAACAGCCATGAGATCCGCACTGTCCTTGGGCCTCGCCGCGGCCGCGCTCGTCACGGGCCTGACGCTCACCGCCGCCCCGTCCGCACTCGCCGTCACCAACCTGGCCTGCCAGCCCGGCGGCCCGGCCCAGTCCGACCAGGCGGTCGCCACCTCGTTGAACGGCAAGCTGAACGGCCGTCTGCGCGCCGGTGTCAACGCCTACCAGATGTCCTGCGCCCGTGCCGTGGTCGACACCGTGCGATCGCGCGGCCTCGACGAGCACGCCGCGGCCATCGCGATCACCACGACGATCGTCGAGTCCAACATCAAGAACCTGGACAGCGGCGACCGCGACTCGCGGGGCCTGTTCCAGCAGAGGCCCAGCATGGGCTGGGGCACGCCGGAGCAGGTGGTCGACCCGGTGCACGCCACCAACGAGTTCGTGAACCACCTGCTCAAGGTGGCGGACTGGCACTCGAAGCCGATCGGCCAGGTCTGCCAGGACGTGCAGCGCTCGGGCACGCCGGACGCCTACTACCCGCAGGCGCACGACGGTGAGGTCATCGCCGGCGCGTTGTGGGGTGGAGGTGGACGCACCGCCCGTGCCGCCAAGTACTCGTCCGACTTCAACGGCAACGGAAACAGCGACTACGCCACCTACAACGCGGCTGACGGCTCGTTCCACGTCAACTTCGACTCCGGTGGCCTGTACGAGCCCAGCTGGCGGCTGGGCAAGCCCGGTGACCTGCCCGTCGCGGGTGACTGGAACGGCAACGGGAACTCCGACTACGGCGTGTACCGGCCGTCGGACGGGTCGTTCCACGTCCTGTTCGACAACGGTGGTCTCTACGAACCGGCCTGGCGCCTGGGCGGGCCGGGCGACCTGCCCGTCGCGGGTGACTGGAACGGCAACGGCAACTCCGACTACGGCGTGTACCGCCCGTCGGACGGCTCGTTCCACATCCTGTTCGACTCCGGCGGCTTCTACGAACCCACGTGGCGGCTCGGCGGCCCGGGCTATCTGCCGGTGAGCGGTGACTGGAACGGCAACGGGAACTCCGACT
>NZ_JYJG01000031.1 GCF_000955955.1 Lentzea aerocolonigenes | reverse complement strand
ACCCGGCCGACGGGTCGTTCCACATCCTGTTCGACTCAGGTGGTCTCTACGAACCCACCTGGCGCCTGGGTGGCCCCGGCTACCTGCCGGTGGGTGGCGACTGGAACGGCAACGGCAACTCCGACTACGGCGTGTACCGCCCGTCGGACGGCTCGTTCCACGTCCTGTTCGACACCGGCGGTGCCGCGTACAACCCGAGCTGGCGGCTCGGCGGCCCCGGTTCCGTCCCGGTCGCGGGTGACTGGA
>NZ_JYJG01000030.1 GCF_000955955.1 Lentzea aerocolonigenes | reverse complement strand
GTCTACAACCCCGCGGACGGGTCGTTCCACATCCTGTTCGACAGCGGTGGTCTCTACGAGCCGGCCTGGCGGCTGGGCAACAGCAGCCACCGACCCGTCTGAGTTGAAAACAGAAGGGCGCGTTCACCTCGGTGGACGCGCCCCTTCGCGCGTCAGCAGGCCCTCGCAGGTGCGGACCAGCACGCGGCACGCGTCGGCCGAACGCCTGGTGAGCATCGGGTTCTCGGCATGCCGCTGCCACCGTTGCAGCGCGGCGAACGCGGCCTGACCCACCTCACCGGGGCCGGAGCCGCGCGGCAAACCCAGGCGCACCAGCGGATGTGCGCCCTCGTCGCCCAGCAGCCGCGAGGCCAGCTCCGCGTCGGGCACCTTCACCGCGCCCGACCGCAACGCGCTCAGCAGCCGCAGTTCGGTGAACTCGTGCGTGCCCGCCAGGATCCGCTCGACCGCGCCGGTCAGCCGCGAGTCGCCGGCCGCGCGGAGCACGCCGTCCAGCGCCAGCAACGCCGAGCGCGCCTTGAGCAGGTGGCGGCGTTCGCCGAACTGGGTGTGCAGCACCTTCTGCAGTTCCAGCAAACCACTGCGCGCCACCAGTTCCGCGGCCAGCGCCGACGGTTCGGTCACGCCCTGCCTGATCAACGTCACCGCCAGCCGGATGCCGAAGACACCGAAGCGGTTCAAGAGCGCGCGCCGTTCCACCGAGCCGTCCACGAACCGGTCGGCGGACAGCAGCGACGACTCCAGCTCTTCACGCGGTAACGCGGCCAGTGCTGTCAGCGCCATGAAGTCGTTCTGCCGCAACGAACGCCCCGCGAACGCGAGCAGACCGGCGACCGCCACGACGTTCTGACACAGGCCCTGCAACGACGAGTCCGCCCGGTAGCGGCCGGCGATTCCGCGCGCCGAGATCATCGCGTCCACCCGGCCACCACCGATCTCGTCGGCGCGCGAGATCACCGCGACCGTGTTGATCGCCGTGGCCCGCGCGACACCCTGGTCGCGGAACGACTCCAGGAAGTTCGCGTCGGCCGAGTGCAGGTGCCGCATCAGGTAGATGACCGCGTCCGCCTCGCTGGGAGAGTCCTCCGGCGACAGGAAGTGGGTGGTGCGCAACGAGTTCGCGGTGGTCAGCGACGCGATGCCCGGCGTGTCGATCAACGTGGTCGACCGCAGCGACTGCGAGGGCCAGTCGACCACCAGCCGATCGGCCGGGCCGTCCAGCGCGATCTCCAGCGCTCCGTCACGGCGGACCACCGGGAGTGACTTGCCTTGGGGGAACTGGACGATGCGCGGCGAGGGGCCGTCGCGGTACCAGGTGACGACCTTCGTGCACTCCCCCGCGTCGGTCGGTGCGATCTCCTCGCCGACCAGTGCGTTGAGCAGCGTCGACTTGCCCGCCTTGACCTTGCCCGCGATCGCCACCCGCAGCGGCTCGTCGAGCCGGACCAGCTGACGGCGCAGGACTTCGGAAGCCTGCGGGTACAGGTCGATCGCGGTCAGCAGCACCCGCCGCACCTCGTCGGTGATCATGCCGTCACCTGCTTCACGACGCGTTCCAGGGCCGCCAGCTCGGTCTTGATCTCGGCGAGCCGCGCGTCGCGGTCGCCATGCGACGCCTTCACGGACTTCTGCGCCGCCTGGATGGACTCCGTCAGCGAACGCTTCAGCTGCTCGGCCAGCGTCGTGAAATGGTCGCGCAGATCGCGTTGCAGGCCGCGCAGCATGTCCCGGGAGTCCTTGCCCGCGTGGAACGACACGTCGTCCACGTACTTGCGCAACGCCACCTTGCAGTCGTTCTGGCGTTTGGTGGTGATCCGCTTGCGCTCGTCCACGATTCCCTTGCCGCCCAGCAACAACGCCGCGCCGACCGAGATCGGGTTGATCAGCGTCAGGCCGATCACCGAACCGATCAGGCCGAACATCAGCAGGCCGCCGTAGCCACCGCGCAGACCCGTGAGCAGGCGGCTGCCGATGCCGAACTTGTCCGACTCGCGCACCGCGAGCTCCGGCACCGACCGCAACGGGTCGGAGGTGCCGACGCGCAACGCCGGCAGCATCTGCTCGCGGTCCGAGTCGAAGTGCTCGGCGACCTTCTTGGCCAGCCAGCGCGCTCGTTGCGTGGCCCAGACCGAGTTCGCCGACACCGCGGACGTCACCGCCTGCTGCGCCCACACCGAGAACTGGTCCCAGATCTTCTGCGGATCGCCTGCCAGCAAAGCGTCCTCGGCCTCGCGGACGATCTCGCGCATCCGGTCGCGCAGGTCGTAGTCGACGTCGGCGTTGAGGTCGGCCACGCCGTCGCTCAACGTCTGCTGCCAGCGCGCCGAACGTTCCTTCAGGCCCGCCGCGCGTTGCTCGGCCTCGGTCAGCTCCCGGATCAGCTGCTGCACCGACTCCGGGTTCTCCTGCGCGGTCTGCTCGGCCCGCAGGCTGTCGACGACCTGGCCGATCACGGTCAGCACGTCGTGCAACGTCGACCGCCGCGCCAGAAGATCAGCCTGGGCGACGACCTTCTTGCGCAGGTAGGTCACCAGCGGCGGATAACCGGACTCGGTGTTGACCTCCTGATCGCCGGTCTGCAGCGCGTGCCACCGCAAAGTCGACGACACGGTGAACACCTCTGCCTTGATGCCCGCGTCCGCCAGGTGCTGCCGGTCGCGGTCCGCGATCGAACGCCACTCCGGGTAGAGGTCGGTCTTGGTGAGCACGCACGCGACGTTCGGGCACACCGCCATCGCCTGCTTCAGGAACTCGAGCTCCGGCGCCGTGTACTCCTGCGAGCAGTCCGACACCAGCAGCACCGCGTCCGCCGACGGCAGCGCGGCCATCGTGGCGGCACCGTGCACCGAGCTGAGCCCGCCGACACCGGGCGTGTCGACGAGCACCAGCCCCTCGGCCAGCAACGGCCGCGGCAGGCCGACCTCGACGTGCAGGAGGCGTTCGCGGTTGCCCGGGTTGCCTTCCTCCGCCGCGAACCTGGGCAGCTCCTCCAGCGGCACCTCGGTGCGTCCTTCGGCCCGCACCAGGGTCACGACCGGGGTCTCCGCGTGCCTCACCACGGTCGGAACAGCGGTGGCGACGTCGTCGGACACCGGGCAGACCGGTGCCCCGACGAGGCCGTTGACCAGCATGCTCTTGCCCTGCTTGAACTCGCCGACGACCAGCAGGCGGACCTGGTCGTCGGCGAGCCTGGCCCTGGCCTGGTGCAGGCGTTGCTCCAGGTCAGGACGCTCGTAGCGCTTGATGGCGGCCAGCGCGAGCTCGATCGCCCGCTGCGGTGAGGTCGCCACCGGGTCACCCGGCCAGGCTGTCGACGGGATCGGGCTCTTCCACCGGCTCGGGCTCGGGCTCGTCCAGCAGCACGGGCTCGTGGTCCAGCTCCGGGTGCACCTCCAGCGCCGGCTCCTCGACCGGTTCAGGCTCCGGCTCGGCCTCGCCGGGCGCCTCGACGCCGGTCTTGTCCACGTCGATGTCGTTGAACGAGTCCTTCACCTGCACGACGTTGGTCTCGGTGTCGTTGTCCTGGACGGCGACGGAGTTGACCTCGGTGTCGTCGTCGGAGTTGAACGAGTCGTCGATGATCGTGACGTCGCGGTCGTCGATGTTGAACGTCTGGTCGAAGTGCTGGACCGGACGGTCGTGCACGACCTCGGTGTGGTGCACCTCCCGCACCGGCGCCGGGCGGTCGGCCATGATCAGCTTCGCGTCCCGGATGTCGGCGTCGGTCGCCCCGGAAAGACCGTTGCGGGCCAGCTCCTTCTGCGGGTTCTCGTCGAACGCCTGCTGGGCCTTCGGGTCCTTCATCATGTTCATCAGGAAGTCGATGAGCTTTTCCAGCATGGTGGTGTCTCCTCACCGAGGAGACCGGCCCCGCCTCGGCGGAGGAGAGCGGGGCCGGTCCGGCGTCAGATGGGCAGGTCGAGGTCTTCGAGGACGTTGTCGATCTGCGTGTCGACGTCCAGGTCGAAGTCGGCGTCCTGGTCGGAGACCGCGGTCTGGTCGGCGTCCTGCTCGGAGAACTGGTCCGAGTCGAGGTCGGCGTCCTGGTCGGCGTCCACGTCCACGTCGGAACGCGCGTCGCCGCCGTTGCCACCACCGGCGTCGGCGTTGCCGCCGTTGCCCGCGACGCCGCCGTTGCCGCCGAGGCCGAGGCCGCTGCCACCCGCCGAGCTGCCGAAGTTGACGTTGACCAGACCGTCCTGGTCGATGTCGCCGCCGGCGCCACCGATGCCCAGGCCGTTGCCGCCGTCCGCGCTGCCACCGTCGCCGGCCACCGCGATGCCGCCGTTGCCGCCGTCGCCACCCTCGGTGTTCGTGGCGGTGGTGGTGTCCTGGTCCTGCCGCGCGTCCTGCGAGGAGGTCTGCGGCGCGACCTGTGCCGACTGCACCTGCTGCTCGGCGGCCTGGGTGCTGTCGACGTCCAGGTCGGCGGTCAGGTCGGCGAGGAAAGCGTTGAGGTCGATGGGGTTGCTCATGTCGGGCTCCTTGATCGTGTTGTGCCGGAAGACTTTCCGACCGGCTGCCAACAACGTTAGGGAGCGCCACGCGTCCTGCCATCAAGGCAACGCCCGGAAGGTGCCGGGCCGCGCACGCAGGGATCGCCGGAGTCATAGGGGATTCACCCCTGTATTTCGATCTGGCTGAACCACTCCATATGAGACGTACGTGTACTGACGTCCGCCTTGTCCGCCGCTACAGGGGGTGTCCGATGCACTACCAGATCGGGCTGGATCTCGGATCCACCCGCACCGCAACAGCCACGTGCCGCGACGTACCGCGGCTCGAGTCGGTGACGCCGACGGTGGTGTTCGCGAATCCTGATGGCTCTTTGGTCATCGGTGAGGAAGCGGAACGCCGCGGGGTCGCCGACCCGAACCGCGTGGCGCGCCGGTTCCTGCGTCGAGTGGGTGACCCGACGCCGTTGCGGCTGGGCGGGGTGGCGCTCGGTGCCGACGTGCTCACGGCGCGTTTCGTCACGCAGCTGCTCGCGCCTCACAACGGCCGAGTCGCCGTCGCGCACCCGGCATCGTGGGGTCCACACCGCTTGGAATCCCTTCGCGGAGCCGGACTTTCCGATGTTGTGTTCGTGCCGGGGCCGCAGGCCGCGGTCGTGGCGCACGACTCGCGGGCACGGCTTGAGCCGGGTTCTGTCGTCGCCGTGTACGACCTCGGCGGCAGCGGGTTCGAGGCCGCGGTGGTGCGCAAGCTCGACTCCTTCGTGCTGGCCGGCCGTCCTGAGGAGGCCGAGGTCGGCGGGCTGGACTTCGACGAGGCGGTGTTCTCGCACGTGGCCGAGTCCTTGGAGTGGGACTCGCTCGACGCGGAGAATCCCGTTGTGCGGGCGGCGGTTGCCGATCTCAGGCGGGCTTGCACAGCGGCGAAGGAGCAGCTGTCGTCGGACACCGAGGTGCGGATTCCCGTTGCGGTGCCGGGGATCTCTGTTCGCGAGGTGCGGCTGACCCGCGCGGAGTTCGAGGAGATGATCCGGCCCGCGCTGACCGAGACGACCAGCGCTCTGTTGCGTTCTTTGGAGAACGCCGGGGTGCGTTCCGGAGACCTCGCCGCGGTGTTGCTGGTCGGCGGGTCTTCACGGATTCCATTGGTGACGCAGGAAGTTTCCGCGTTGCTCGGCCGTTCGGTGACGCCCGCGTTCGAGGGCATGGTCGCCGTGGGTGCCGCTTTGTCCGCCCGCGTGCGCGAGGTGGCCGCACCCGAGGTGGCGACCGTGATGTGGTCGCGTCCGCCCCGGCCTGCCGCACCCGCGTTGCAGCGCAAGAGGAGGAAGCTCACGCCGTACATCACGGCGGCGGTGCTCGCGGCGGCGGTCGGCGGTGGTCTCGCGATGAACACGTACTTCGCGGGCAACGCCACCCCGGACACGACGACGACCACTCCGACGCCGACGCCCACCACCACCGAGGAGAAGGCGGCCGTTGTGGTGACGACGACCGAAGCGCCGGTCCAGCCGCAGAAAACGGTTGCGCCGCCTCCTCCCCCGCCGACCAAGCGCACCACGACGACGACGACCACGTGGCCGTCGAGCTCGGCGCCGAGCGTGAGCAAGTCGACGAGCGCGCCGGCGCCGACGCTCAGCACCAAGGCGAGCACCAAGGCGGGTGCACCGTGACCGCGTTGCCTCCTCGCCCGGGAGTGACGAAGTTTCAGCTGGTCCAGGTGCCGCGGCCGCGACTGGCCACGGTGGCGGTCTGCCTGTGGCTGCTCGCGGTGGTCGTCGAGCTGGTCGTGACGGCTGTGGCTTTCGGTGACGTGCGCGCCTCGCTGACCGCCGAGGTGGCGGCACGTGGTGTTGATCAGTCCACCCAGGACAAGGTGGTGCTGGCCGGACTGGGAGTGCTGCTCGGACCGGGCGTGCTGGTGGCGCTGGTGCAGCTGGGAGTGCTGCGGGCGTTTGCCGTTGGCCGGAACTGGGCGCGGATCTTGTTGGCGGTGCTGGGAGTCGTGGGCGTGCTGGTGTCCCAGATGCCGCTGGTGGCGGGGATGGCTGTGGTGGGCGCGGGAGTGCCGGCGTTCCTGCCGGCGTCGAACGCGTGGTTCGCGGGGAGGCGAAGATGACCGCTGTCGCAGCGGAGCTGGCGTGGCGGGAGGGTGACACCGCGTCGGCGATCGAGACCGCGGACCGGATCCTCACCGAGGGCACGGACCAGGACTGCCTGGCGGCTGGAGTGGCAGCCGCCGCGGCGGCCGCGGACGGAGCCCTGTTCGACGCCGCCGCACGGTGGCGTGTGATCGCTGGGTCACTGAGTGGCGCGCCCGGTGTCGCCGCAGCCGCCCGTGCCGCGCTGGCCGCTTGCCTGGCGGGCGATCTCTCGTCTGCCGCGGAGGACCTCGCAGCCGCACGAGCCCGGCTCTCCGGCGCCGCGCCACGAGGCCTGACCGTGCTGCTGGACGGCGTCGACGCGGCACTGGAAGCCGTCCGGGGTTCGTTCGCTCCGGCCGCCCGCAAGCTGGCCGGACTCGCCGCCGCGACCGTGCCCGCCGACCCGATGGCCGCGGAGCAGTGGGGCGACCTGGCCGTGACAGCGCTGGTGGCAGGTGGTCACGACGCCAGCGCCGCGGAGCTGCTGGCGATGTTCGCGGACCGCCCGACCCCGCGCCGCCACCTGCTCACGGCCTGGCTGCACCTGCGAGCGGGCCGCCTGGCCGCCGCCCGCACCGAGATCGCCGCCTGCACCACGCCGGTCCTGCGCCGCGACGCCGTGCTCGCCGCGGCCGTGACGATCGGCCTGGCCCGCCGGGCAGGCGACGACGAGGCGTTGCGCGCGACCTGGCGACGGGTGGCGCCCGTGGTGGCCGGCGTGGACGTGGAACCGCTGCTGCTCGACGCCTGGGGCGAACTGTCGGCCGGTGCGGGCAGCGCGTTCGAACGCGACACGATCGTCGACGCGATGACCACCGCGGTCGGACGGGTCGGTGCGGCGTGGTGCGTGGAAACGGACAACTGGTGGCGCGTGCAACGGGCCGTGGTCGCCGGTGACACCTCACTGGTGGTGGAACTGACCGTCGAACCACGAGCCTCCGCCGCGCGCATGTGGGCGTCGATCCTCACCGGCGACGTCAATCCCGTTGCGGTGACCGAGGTCGCCGATCTCCTCGCCCACGCGGGCCACCCGTGGGACGCGATGGCGTTGTGCGGCGCCGCAGCCGCCCGCATGAGCAACCCGGCCGATGCCCGCGAACTGCTGAGCACGGGTCGCGCCCTGCGAGCCCGCATCGGCACCGAGGACAACGGCCCCGGCGACGGCCTGTCGAAGCGGGAACGCGCGGTCGGCGAACTGCTGCTGGAAGGCATGACGCACAAGGAGATCGGCGCCCGGCTCTACATCTCGCCGAAGACCGTCGAGCAGCACGTGGCGAAGATCCGCCAGAAGCTCGCGGTGGGCGGCCGCGCCGAGCTGATCGCCTCCCTGCGCGCTCGCCTGGCCTGAACCCTCACCCGTTGAGGATCACCGGACGGGTCAGGTGGCGCGGCGTTCCAGCCCGTCGACGACGAGCTGCTGAAGGGCAGGATCGACGTGGCAGGGTTCGTCGCGGAACTTGGTGCGCGGGCAGGCCGAGTACTGGGGGAAGGACAGCTGATCACGCTGTCCGGTCGAGCTCGCGGCGCAGCACCGGGTGCATGAACGGCTGACCCTCCGCGTAACGGGCGACCTCGGCGATGGCGGCGTCGGCCAGCCGGTGCAGCTCATCCCCGTGCGAGCCGGCGACGCGGGGTGTCAGCAGGACGTTGGGCAGGTCGTGCAGCGAGCTGGGCAGCTGGTCCGGTGTGGTGACGTCGAGAACGGCGTCGAGCCGCCCTGACCGCAGCTCGGCGGCGAGCGCGGCCTGGTCCACGAGCGAGCCGCGGGCCGTGTTGATCACGGTGGTGCCGGGGCGCATCAACGCGAGCCTCCTGGCGTCGACCAGGTGCCCGGCCTCCGGAAGCGCCGGGTCGTGGATGCTGACGACGTCGCTGAGCGCGCAGAGCTCGTCCAGGCCGACCACCTTGACGCCGAGGGCGCACGCCTCCTCCCGGGTGAGGTACGGGTCGTGCACCAGCACCCGCAAATCGTGGCGGCGCAGGAAACCCAGCACCATCCGGCCGACCCTCGAGGCACCGACGATCCCCACCACGCGCCGGTAGTTGCCGGGCACGTTCTCGACTGCCCGCCAGTCGAACGCGGCCCGCTGGCGGCGGTAGCCCGCGCTCAGAGGTAGCACCCGCTTGCCGGCGAACAGGATCGCGGCGAGCGTGTACTCGGCGACCGGGATGGCGTTGGCCCACGCGGCCGAGCTGACCGCGAGCGGACGGTTCCAGCAGGCGTTGGTCACGGGCCCTTTGACCGACCCCGCCGCGTCGACGACCGCGCGCAGCTTGGGTGCGGACGCGAGCACGGCAGCGTCGATCCGCGGGCAACCCCAGCTGCTCACGACGATTTCCGCACGGGAGAGCGCCGCGCGGGCCTCCGGGGTCGTGAAGTCGTCCACCACCAGGTTGTGGTCGAAGTCGGCGATGCGCGCGAGGCGGTCGAGCGCGTCCGGTTCGAACAGCTTGCGGGCGAGTGTGCCGTGCATGGCCAGGAGGACGCGCGGTCTGCTCGAACGAGGCAGTGACACGGTGACAGCTCCCTCCGCAAAGATGCACGCTGAGCAATTTTGCAAAGTTTGCGCCGCTATCTTGCAGCTGTCAACAGCGCTGAAGCATGTGCACCTGGGCGAACTTTCCACGTTTGACCTGCTGTGACGATCCCAGTCTTGTTTGTCGCCTGCTCACAACTGCATACTTGTTTGCAATATCGCGCAACTTCGATCAGGCGGAGGACACCGTGCCCGTGCTCGGCGTGGATGTCGGCGGCACCGCCACCAAGGCGGTGCTCGTCGACGACGCGGGTGCCGTGCTCGACGTGAGGTCGCGGCCGACACCCCGACGCGGGCCGTCCGTCGTGCCCGAGGTCCTCGACCTGGTCGCCGAGCTGGCCTGGGAGCTGCCGGCTGAACGCATCGGCGTCGCGGTGCCCGGCATCGTGGACGAACGGCGGGGCGTCGGCGTGTTCTCGGAGAACCTGGGCTGGCACGACGTCCCGTTCAAAGACCTGCTCGCCGACCGCCTCGGCCGCACTGTCGCGTTCACCCACGACGTCCGGGCCGGAGCGTTGGCGGAGAACAGGATCGGCGGCGGCAGAGGCGCGCACACGATGCTGTTCCTCCCGCTCGGCACCGGAATCGCGGCCGCCCTGGTCACCGGCGGCCGGGTGCACGACGGCGACGGGTACGCGGGCGAGCTCGGCCACGTCGACGTCGGCCACGGCGAGCCCTGCCTGTGCGGAGGTACCGGCTGCCTGGAGGCGATCGCCTCCGCGAGCGCCATCGCCCGTCGCTACACCGCCCTGACCGGACGGGAGGTCTGCGGCGCCGTCGACGTCGCCCGCCGGGTCGAGGCGGGCGAACCGGAGGCGGCCGCCGTGTGGGACGACGCAGTCGAGGCACTGGTCACCGCTCTGGCCTGGACCGCGAGCGTGCTCGCCCCCGAGGTCGTCGTGGTGGGCGGTGGCCTGTCCGGCGCCAACGGCCTCCTGCTGGACCCGCTCGCCAAGGGCCTGTCGGCCCGCCTGACGTTCCAGCGCGAACCGCGGCTCGTGCCCGCCGCGCTCGGCGGCCTCGCCGGCTGCCACGGCGCGGCGCTCGCCGCGATCGCCGATCACCGAGGAGAACCGTGCCGCTGACCCCCACCGCCGAGATCGTCGACGCCGCCGTCCGCGGTGGCCACGGCGTCGGCGCGTTCAACGTGATCCAGCTCGAACACGCCTACGCCGTCGTGGCGGGCGCCGAGCAGGCCGGATCCCCGGTGCTGCTGCAGATCAGCGAGAACTGCGTGCGGTACCACGGTTCTCTCGCACCACTGGTCACCGCCGCGCTCGCCGTCGCGGCCGAGGCGGCCGTGCCCGTCGCCGTGCACCTCGACCACGTCGAGTCGTCCCAGCTCGTCGACGACGCGGTGGAGATCGGCGTCGGCTCGGTGATGTTCGACGCCTCCAAACTGTCCTATGAGGACAACGTGGCGACCACCAAGGACGTCGCGCGGCGCTGCCGTTCCCGCGCGGTGTGGGTCGAGGCGGAGCTGGGCGAGGTGGGCGGCAAGGACGGCGTGCACGCGCCCGGCGCGCGCACCGACCCCGCCGAGGCCGCGTCGTTCGTCGCGGCCACCGAGGTGGACGCGCTCGCCGTCGCGGTCGGCAGCTCGCACGCCATGCTGACCAGGGACGCGGCACTGGACTTCGACCTCATCGCCCGGCTCAGGTCCGTTGTGGACGTTCCGCTCGTGCTGCACGGGTCGTCCGGCGTGTCGGACGGCGACCTGGACAAGGCGGTCGCGGCGGGCATCACCAAGGTGAACATCGCGACGCACCTCAACAAGGTGTTCACCGGCGAGGTGCGGCAACGTCTCGCCGACGGCGGTCTCGTCGACACCCGCAAGTACCTCGGCCCGGCCCGCGACCGGATGGCGGACGAGGTCGCCCGGCTGCTCGGCGTGGTGCGCGCGCAGCGGGTGCGGACATGATCCTCACGCTCACCCCGAACCCCGCCCTCGACGTGACCTACCAGGTCGACCGGCTGCGGCCGGGGCACACCCACCGCGTCGGAACGGTCAGCGAACGGGCGGGTGGCAAGGGGTTCAACGTCAGCCGCGTGCTGCACGAGATGGGCGTGCCGACGCTCGCCGTGGCTCCGGCCGGTGGGGTGCTGGGCGACTCGATCCGCGCCGATCTCGAAGCCTCGGGCGTGCCGCACGCCCTGCTGCCGGTGAGCGCGCCGAGCCGGATGACCGTCGCCGTCGTGCCGGGCGATGAAGATCCCACGCTCTTCAACGAGGCGGGCTGCGCGTTGCCGGACGAGGACTGGGACAGGCTGCTGGCACTCGTGGCGCAACGCCTCGAAGAAGCCGGTGTGCTGGTGTGCTCGGGCAGCATGCCGCCCGCGGCGCCCGCCGATCTGTGCGCGCGGGTCGTCGAACTGGCGCGGCGGTGGCGCGTACCGGTCGTGGTGGACACCAGCGGCCCGGCGCTCGTGGCAGCGGCGAAGGCCGGCGCGGACGTGCTCAAGCCCAACACCGCGGAACTGCTGGAGGCGCTGGACGTCCCGGATCCCGTGGACGGGGCGCGAGCGTTGTGCGGGTACGGAGCCGGTGCCGTCGTCCTGTCACGTGGAGCGGACGGCATGGTCGCTGTGACGGCGGAGGGCGAATGGCGTGCGGTGCCACCGTTCGCCGTGCGGGGCAACGCGACGGGGGCAGGTGACGCCGCCGTGGCCGCGCTCTCCACCGGCGTGGAGGAGCAGTGGGAGTGGCCGCTCAGGTTGCGGGCCGCGGTCGCGTGGTCGGCGGCCGCGGTCGCCTCACCCCTCGCCGGCAGCGTCGACACCCCCACCCTCCACCGGATCTACGACGACGTTCTCGTCGAATCGCTGTGAACACGGGCCCGCTGCACCGTTCTGTCGGTGCCCGTGCGCGATGATGTGTGTCTGGAGGTGCCGATGAACAGGTATGAGCGGCTGAACGCGCTGTTGGAGATCCTCGGCGAGCGGGGGCGCATCGAGGTCGACGAGATCTCGGAGCAGCTGCAGGTCTCGGGTGCGACGATCCGCCGGGACCTCGATCACCTGGCCGAGCAGCAGCTGCTGACCCGCACCCGCGGTGGCGCGGTGGCGCACGCGGTGGCCTACGACCTGCCGTTGCGCTACAAGACCGTGCGGCACGCCGAGGAGAAGCTGCGGATCGCACGGGCCGCGGCGGACCTGGTGTCGCCGGGCGCGGTGGTCGGGCTGAACGGCGGCACGACGACGACCGAGGTGGCCAGGACGCTGGTGACCCGGTCGGAGGGCGACGCGGCGATCACGGTGGTGACCAACGCGTTGAACATCGCCAACGAGCTCGCGGTGCGGCCTCAGGTGAAACTGGTCGTGACGGGCGGAGTGGCGCGGGCGCAGTCCTACGAGCTGATGTCACCGCTGGCGGAGAAGATCCTGGGCGATCTGAGCCTCGACATCACGTTCCTGGGCGTGGACGCGATCGACCCGGCCGCCGGTGCGTCGGCGCACCACGAGGGCGAGGCCGCGATCAACCGGTTGCTGGCCAAGCGGGCCGGCAAGGTCGTGATCGTCGCGGACTCCTCCAAGATCGGGGCCAGGGCGTTCGCCTCGATCTGCTCGACACCCGAGGTGGACGTGCTGATCACGGACACCGACGCCGATGACGACGATGTCAAACGCTTCCGCGAGCGCGGCGTCGACGTCGTCCAGGTCTGAACAGGACTGTGGGCCCTCACCGAGCGGTGAGGGCCCACAGTCGTTTCACAGCACTAGATTCCGATCGCGGTGATCTCCGCGGCCGAGGTGTACTGCCCTCCGGAGAGATCGGTCAGCGCCCGCAGCCGCAGGTACCTCCCGGTCTTCGCGGCGAACGACACCGTCTTCTCCGTCGCGTTGCTGGCCCACGTGCCGGTGGCGACCGCGGTGCCCCAGTTCGAGGTGCTGTTGCTGACGTACACCTCGTACTGGCCGATGCGCCCGTTCACGCCACCGTCCTGCCGGGGCAGGTAGTGCACCGCGTCGACGTCGTACCGGGCGCCGAGGTCGATCTGGATCTCGTGCGGCGGCGCCGGGTCGGGGTCGACGTTCGACCACGCGGTGTGCCACATCGTGGCGTTGTCGCCGTCGATCGCCTTGGCACCGGTCTGGCTCGACTCGGCGCTGTCGGTGTGGACGACGGACTGTCCCGCCTTGGCGATGGCAGGAGCGCCGGTGATCGACTTGGCCGCCGGGAGCGTGACTCCGTTGGCCGTCACCGTGAAACCCGCCGACGTCGGCTGCGAACCGGTCTTGACCGTCAGCACGCCGCCGCGGTCCGCCGGATCGTGGAACCAGCCGGTGGTGGCCGCGTCGAGGTCCGCCTTGGTCGAGTACTTCGTGAGGGTCGTCGTCCCCAGCGTCACCGAGGACGGCGCGCCCGAGACGTGCATCGTCAGCTCGTACGCCCGGCCGGCCTGCTTGCCGGTGTACGTGCCGTTGCTGGCCCCCACCTTCACCGCGACGTTGCCGGAACCCGAACCGGGCGCCGTGACGTCGACCTGCTGCTTGGCGAAGGCGCCGTTCTGGTACGCCCTGGTGTTGCCGTCGTCCTCGTAGAGGCTGAACGACGAGTTGCCGCGCGGGTACACGTCGAAGGTGATCGGCGTGGCGGGCTTCTCACCGGCGTAGTTCATCTGCGGCCACATCGGCACGATGCCGCCGCCCTTCACGAACAGGGGCAACGTGTCCAGCGGCGCGTTGTAGCCGTTGAGCCAGCCGGGCCCCTGGTAGGTGGTGCCGGTCCAGTAGTCGGTCCAGGTGCCCGCGGGCAGGTAGATCCCGTCGCGGACGCTGGTGTCGCTGGTGACCGGGGCGACCAGGAACGCGTCACCGGCCAGGAACTGCTGGCTGGTCTGGTTGCCGCGGGCGACCGGGTCGTCCGGGTACTCCAGCACCATCGCCCTGGTGGACGGGTAACCGGTCTCGTTCGCGACCCGGCTGGTCGAGTACAGGTACGGCAGCAGCCTTTCGCGCAGCTTCAGGTACTTGCGGTTGATCGACAGGGTCGGTTCGGCCCACCGCCACGGCTGCTTGTCGCTGTAGCCGCTGGACGGGTTCGCGGGACCCCAGCCGGACATCGTCATCACCGAGGGCAGGAACGCCTTCCACTGCAGATCGCGGGCGTAGGTCTTGGCACTGCCGCTGAAGATGCCGTCGACGTCACCGCTCGCGTAGTTCAGTGCCGACAGGCCCGCGCCGGTGATCGCCGGTACGTGCCAGCGCATGTCGTCCCACGTGCCGTAGGTGTCGCCGCTCCAGACGACCGCGTTGCGCTGCGTGCCAGCCCAGCCGTTGACCGTCCACACGAAACGACGGCCGTCGCTGTTGTCCTCGATGCCGTTCACGGCCTGCTGCACGCCGTCGAAGGCGAACTTGTAGCCGGAGCCGATCCACGCCACGTCGGTCTTCACCGCGCGTGAACCGGAGACGCCCACCTCGTCCTTGATGTTCGCGAGACCGGTCGAGGTCCACAGGCCGGTCTTGAACCCGAGGTTCTTCAGGTCCGACACGACCTTCGTCAGGTCCTTGTAGCCGCAGCCGTAACCGTCGTTGGGCAGGAACCAGCCGGACGGCATGTCCTTGTCCCGTGCCTGCTGGGCGTACTTGACGACATCCGGGGTCGTCTGGTGGTCGACCCTGTCGTGGTCGCCGGTGTAGTCGGGGTTGCTGGCGTTCCAGCAGTCGGCGTTGCCCATCTCGAAGCCCCAGATCGGGGCCAGGAAAGGCTTTCCGGTGACGTCGGTGTAGCGGTTGAGGATGTCCTTCGGCGTGTCGCCGGCGAAGTAGAACGCGTCGAACCGCGCCTCGTCGTGCTTCAGGCCGACCGTGGACAGGAACGAGTACTGCCCCGGAGCCCAGGTGTTGCGCACGACGCCGTAACCCTTGGTGGACCAGTAGAACGGTGCCGGGGAAGCGTTGCCGTTCTCCCGCCACTTGCTGTCGATCCTGACCGGCACCGTCTTGTCCCGCAGCGCCCACTCGCCGAGCCGGAACCCGGTGCCGTAGAACTGCTCGTCCTGGCCCCTGGTCAGCGACTGGGTGGCGGTCTTGGCCGCGGTGTCCCAGTTCAGGCCGGTCGACTCCTTCCAGACGAGGGTGGAGTTGTCGGCCTTGTACAGCTCGAACCTCAGCGGCGTCTTGTAGGCCCGCAGGGTGACGGCGCTGGTGCTGATCTTGTAGTAGGCCCCGGAGTCCACGTAGGACGCCGTGACCGGGCCGAAGTCGGTCTTGATCGCGATCTGGCCGTTGACCGGGTCGGTGAACGTCCCGTCCGGCGCCATCTGCAGCCGGAACACACCGGGCTGCGCGAAGGACACCTTCACCTTCGCCGCACCGGCCGTGATCGTGAACGCGGACCCGGACTGGCTGAACGCCGTGACATCACCGATCGTCGCCGGGGCCGCGCTGGCGGATCCCGCCAGCGCGAACGACGAAGCTAGGGCCGCAGTGGCCACCAGGGCCAGTCCGGCACGTGGTCGAGCTCTCATGGACACCTTCCGGGCGCAGGGATCGCCGTGGCGTGGAGCTGTTCAATCATGCTCATTTGACGGATACTTCTTGCATGATTGCGCAATAGTGCGTTCAGGTCCATGCGCCTGTCAAGGGGCCGGGCGTCGGGTAACCGCAGGTCCAGACCACCGGGCTCGGGGAGGTCCCAGCCGGCGCGGTGGCACCGGGCCTGCGGATCCTCGGCTTGCGCGAAGCGGCACCGGTGACGTGGTGATTGCCGCCGCAGAAGAGGCCACGAACCCTGGGCAGCGCATTGTGCTGGGGCACGCGCGTGGGGCGTGGGGTCACGGGCATGGGCATGGGCATGGGCATGGGCCGTGAGCGTGAGCCGTGAGCCGTGAGCCGTGAGCCGTGAGCGTGGGCCGTGGGCGTGAGGCACCGGTGTGAGGCATGGGGCGTGCCCCAGCCACCGACATGGTCGACTGGGCTCTGCGGAGCGGGCTCGCGGCCAGTTCAACGTCGTCGTTCCTGGCCCCGGAGGACCTGGCCGGCCTGATGATCTCGGGTCACGCCTGTTCGCGGGCGCGACCCGAGAGTCCACTCAGGACATCAGCGCCTCCAGCGCCACCGCCGTGTCCGGGTACCTGTTCAGCAACGCCACCCCGCCCGGCGCGGCCTGCCACGAACCCTCGCACCCCAGAAGGGCCGCCACCGCGTCACACGTCTCCGGGTGAGCGGCCAGCAGTGCGAGGCCCTGTCCGGTGCGAGTCCGCACGGCGACAGGCGCGGGCTCGTCGAGCCAGGGCGGAACCCACTCGTCCAGTGCCGGGAGCCGGCCGGGGAACAACCGTCCGGCTTCCTTGACGAGCAGCGGGACGAACTGCGCGCCGCGCGAGCGCAGCGTGCTGATCAGGCTGGGCAGCCACGGCAGCAGCAGCGGGTCCGGCAGGTGCGCGAACGCGTTGGACATCGTCTCCACGACGAAGTCCACCAGGCTCGGCACCGGGTCGAGGGCGTGCACGAACCCGCTCAGGTAGCGCGGATAGCTGGGCAGCGACAACGGGTTGCTCAGCAGCTCGTCGCACCGGGCACGAAGTTCCGCGCGGGACAGGCGGCCGAGGTGGACCTGCGCGGCCCACAGCAGCGCCACCTTCGACGGCTCCTCCGGGTGGGACTGCGCCACCGCGAGCTCCAGCTGCGTGCGGTCGCAGCCCAGGGACAAGGCCAGCGACTCCATGCTGAACAGGAAGCCCAGCATGGCGGCCACCTGGTCGACGCCCGCCTCCTCCTCGGTGAACGCCGTCGGCAGCAGCGTGCAGTAGTGCGCGTAGCCGGTCCGCACGAACGACTCGATCCACTGCGGCAGAACGGGTTCGTTCGTGCGGTAGTAGGCGAGCAGGCGGCGGGACCGCTTCAGGACCTCCGGTGCGCCGTCGACCGTGCGTTCGCCCGACAGCACCTCCAGCGCTCGGGTGCCCAGCTCGCCCGCCAGCCGTGGGCTGTGCAGGTAGCGGATGGCGTCCTCGACGGCTTCGAGGACTGTCGCGGTGGTGGCCTGCGGGTCGTAGGCGCTGCGGCGCAGGCGTTGTTCCACTACCTGTTCGACACTGACGCCCTCGTAGCCCAGCTCGATCAGGGACCGTTGGTGCGTGCCGAGAGCGAGGTCCCAGGACTCCTGGATCGGGCGCTCGCCCAGCTTCCGCTCGCCCATGATCGGGCGGGCGGAAGCGTGCGGGAGCAGGTAGCGCAGCATCCACAGCAGGTTCGAGCACGCTTCGAGCTCCGGCTGGGAGGTGATGTCGAGCAGGGCGCGCTGCACACCTCGTTGCTGGAGCTTGAGGTTCAACGGGGCGAGCCTGTCGTGCACGTCGCGGGCCAGCGGTGGCAGCGCGTCGTAGCCGACCTGGCCGATCCGGTCGCCGCCCATCATGATCTCGACCAGGCGCCGGACGTCCCGGCGGCCGGGGACGACGTCCTTCTCGATGCACGTGACGGCGGCGTCCTGGAAGTCGTACGGCGTCGGCCTGGCCCGATCCCTCATGCCCGCCAGCAGGATCGAGGTCTCGAAGACCGCGATCGCGTCGGCGGTGGAGGCGAGATAGCCGTTGCGCCGGGCCGCGCGCACGATCTCCACGGACCAGCCCAGCAGCTCGGCCTCGTCCAGCCGGTCCAGCACCGGAGGACGTTGCAGGAAGCCGGAGAGCTGATCCGCCGTGGTGGGTTCCGCGACCGGACCAGGCAGCGCAGGCTGTTTGCGAGCCTTCTTCCCGCCTGCCTGACCGGCGAGCTGGAACGGTTTCACCTTGGTGCGCTTGAGGTTCTTCGCCCACTCGGTGGCCGCGATGGACACCGAGCCCGGCGCCAGGCCGAACTGCGCCTCGATCGCCGCGTGGCTCGACGGGATCAGGCCGTGCTGCCACTTGGTCGCGCTGCGCGGGCTGATCACGAAGCCGTCGGTGCCCTCGACACCGAACTCCGCGACCCGGCTGGCCGCGTGGAAGGCGCCGCACACGTACAGGCACTCAGCCGGGTCCGCACCGCTGGCGGCCAGGTGCTCGCGCATCCGCGTCCACATGTACCGCTCGCGATCCTCGTCCACCCGCACCCGGTGCGGATCGCCGGGAGCGAGCCGCCGGAACAGGCTGCCGATCAGGAACATCACCTGGCGGTACGTGTCGTGGTCGCTGTCGCCGAGCGGGAGCTCGACGTACTGGTGCCACCACTCCGACCAGTGCCGCACCTTGCCGTGGTGCAGCAGGTGCTCCTCCAGTTCGGCGAAGCGCGGCCGCAGGTCACCGATCTCCACGCCGACCGCGTCACCGTGCAGCGCGTCCTCCGCAGACGCCTTCGTCTCCGGCGGCTGCCACTGGAACACGTGGTCCGACGAGCGGTCCACCAGCACCAGCTCGACGCCCGGCGTGTCCAGGGCATAGGCGATCGCCTGGTACTCCGCGGACGCCTCGGTGATCGGCGCGACCACCGACAGCGGCGCCCAGTCGGCCGGGAACCCGTCGACCTCGCTGGAGAACGCCTGCACCGCGACGGGAAGACGGCAGTTGCGCAGCTCGGTGAGCAGCGGCGCCATGTCCTCGCACAGCTCCAGGTAGATCACCTTGGGCTGCTTGTCCCGCAACCGGCGGGCCATCGCGACGGCCGAGGCCGGGGAGTGGTGGCAGACCGGGAAGATCTCCAGCGGCTCCCGCACCGCGCGGTCCACGTCGTCGACCATGCCGAGCAGGATGCCTTCCAGGGCACCAGGTCCGTCGGAGAAGGCCGTCGCCGCCTCGTTCAGCTGCGTGCGCAGCGACTCGAAGCTCACGAGAGGGTGGCGATCGTGTCGCGGCCGCCGGCCAGGAACTCCGGCCACAGCCCGCCCTCGTCCTTGCCGCGCGGCTCGACGACCCCGTGCAGGTACTTGTTCATGATCGCCAGATCCTCCGGCGCCCGCCGCGACAGCGACCCCACCAGCGACGAACCGAGCGTGCGCGCGGTCAGCTCGCGCGAGCCGAAGAAGTTGCTGTGCAGGATGGCGTCCTCCAGCACACCGATCTGCTCCGCGGTGGAGAGCGCGGACTCCAGCTTCTCGTCGTCGCTGCCCGCCGCGGCCGACGCCGCGCGCAGGTCGGCGAAGCTGCGCAGCAACACGTCCAGCAGGGTCGGCGGCACGTCCAGCTCGATCTGGTGCCGGCGCAGCAGCTCCTCGGTGCGGAACCGGACGATCTCGGCCTCGCTCTTCTTGTTCGTCACCACCGGGATGCGCACGAAGTTGAACCGCCGCTTCAACGCCGACGACAGGTCGTTGACGCCCCGGTCACGGCTGTTCGCGGTGGCGATCACCGAGAACCCCGGCTTGGCGAACACGATGTTGTCGTGGTCGAGCTCAGGCACCGAGATGTACTTCTCGGACAGGATGGAGATCAGCGCGTCCTGCACGTCACTGGTCGAGCGGGTCAGCTCCTCGAACCGGCCGATGGTGCCGGACTCCATCGCGTTCATGATCGGCGACGGGATCATCGACTCGCGGGACTGACCCTTGGCGATCACCATCGACACGTTCCACGAGTACTTGATGTGGTCCTCGGTCGTGCCCGCGGTGCCCTGCACCACCTGGGTGGAGTTGCGGGAGATCGCGGCGGCCAGCAGCTCGGCCAGCCAGCTCTTGCCGGTGCCCGGGTCGCCGATCAGCAGCAGACCGCGGTCGGACGCCAGCGTGACGATGGCGCGCTCGACGATGCTGCGGTCGCCGAACCACTTCTGCGCGATCTCCCGCTCCAGGCCGTCGGACCGCTCGGCACCCAGGACGAACAGGCGGATCATCTTGGGCGACAACCGCCAGGAGAACGGCTTGGGGTTGTCGTCGACCGACTCCAGCCAGTCCAGTTCCTCGGCGTACTTGAGCTCGGCGGGGGCGCGCAACAGGTCGGACATGAGTTCGTGGTGCCTTTCAAGGAGAAAGTCAGATGGTGAGGAACGTCTTGAGCTCGTGGACGAGCTTGCGGATGTGGCCGGAGATCACCGGCGTGCCCAGGTCCTTGAACCGCTCGCGGAACCAGGGGTTCACGCTGCCGCGGCCGGAGCTGGTCACCGAGCCGACCGGGATGAACTTGGCGCCGGAGCGGTGGATCGCCGCCATCTGCTCGAAGAGCGGCTCGCACTGCCACTCGTAGAAGTCGGAGATCCACACCACCACGGTGTTGCGCGGCTCGGCGATCTTCGGCTGGGCCAGCGCCATCGCGACCGTGCCGTCGGTACCGCCACCGAGGTTGGTGCGCAGCAAGGTCTCGAACGGGTCCGCCACCCACGGCGTGAGGTCGAGCGCCCTGGTGTCGTACGCGATCAGGTGCACGTCCACCTTGGGCAGCCCGGCGAAGATCGAGGCCAGGATGGTGCAGTTGACCATCGAGTCGACCATCGAACCCGACTGGTCCACCACCGCGATCAACCGCTGCGGCGTGGTCTTGCGCGCGGTGTGCCGGTAGTAGAGGCGGTCGACGTAGAGCCGTTCCTCCTCCGGGCTCCAGTTCGTCAGGTTCTTCCAGATCGTGCGGTCGAGGTCGAGGTTGCGGAACACCCGCTTGGGCGGCACCGACCGGTCCAGCGCACCGGCGGACGCCTTCTCCACCTGCGTGCGCAGCACCTCGGCCACCTCGTCCACGAAGCGCCGGATCAGCGACTTGGCGTTGGCGAGCGCCACGCCGGACAGGTTGTCCTTGTCCCGCAACAACTGCTCGATCAGCGACATGCTCGGCGTGAGCTGGGCGGCGAGCACGGGATCCGCGAGCACCTCGCGCAGGTGCATGCGCTTGACCAGATCCGCTTCCAGCGCACCGAGTTCAGGCCCGATCTGCGGGATCAGGTTGCTCAGGTCCGGCGTGCCGGACCCCATCCCGGTGCCGGTCTGCCCGGCCTGACGACCGTTGCCGCGCAGCTGCCCCGGCTGACAGCCCAGCGCCCGTTCCAGCCAGCCCGCGTCGGCCTGCCACCGGGACAGCTGCCCGGCGGTGACCGTGCCGGACCCGGTGCCGAAGACGTTCAGCAGCACCTTCGACACCAGCGCGGCCCGCCGCACCTCGGCCGCCTTGTCGCGCTCATCCCCCGTCGCGGGAACCATCACGCCGTCGAACTCGGCGGCGAGCTCGGGATGGCGCTGCACGATCGAGTCGACCCCGGCCTGCGGGTCCAGCAGTGCCGGTGGCAGCCCGATGTCCTGGAGCACGGCCAGACTGGCTGACTCCAAAGTGGACTGTTCCTCGTGGTCGAACAGCCGGGACAGCAGCCGCCAGTAGAGGACCTGCCGCCGGTTCTCCTGTGCATCCGTCATTTGCGCAGCAACCTTCCAGCGCGTTCACGAAGCACGGTCGCGGCGTCCGTCGCGGCCTTCTCCGCCTTGACCCCGGCCTTGTCCACCGCGCCGCCGGCCCACGCACCAGCGTGCAAAGCCACAGTCTTCTTGCGCACGGTCGTCTCGACCGCGAGCGGCTGAACCCGGAACACCCCCGCGTCCCAGCGCACCAGCCCGATGCACGCGTTCGAACCCGCCACCGCCTCCGGGGTGAGCGGACCGGCCACCGGCACCCGATCGGTGTCCACGGCAACGGACTGCCCGGCGACGGTGAAGATCTCCCCGCCCTGCCCGGCGCTGTAGCCCTCCAGGAACACGGGCACGGCGATGCGGGCCGGATGCCGGTCCAGCGGTGCCGTCGGGAACGCGCTCGCGGTCGGCAGCACGACCCGCGCGGTGACGAACGGATCAGCGGGCTCGCCGGGTTTCGCGTGCTCGTCCGCCCACACCAGATCCCCCTCAGCGGTGATCGGCATGTCGGTGAGGTCCATCGACCTGCCCTCGCTGACCGCCGCCAGCAACGACAGGTGCGGCCGCAGCAACTGCCAGATCCCGGCGCCGATGTTCGTGTCCGGCTTGGGCGCGGACACGCTGGCCCGCACCAGCCGCGGCACACCACCGTCGGCCGGTTCGAACACCGCGTGCACCTGAGCCTGCGCGGCGGTCGCGTGCTCGTGCAGATCCACTCCGAGCGGCAGCAACCGCCCGGTCACCGTGCCTGTCGCAGTCCCGGTCGCACCGGGCAACGTCAGCAGCAGCGCCCGCGACCACAGATCTCCCCAGCGCCGCATCGGAATCCGCTCCAGCGCCGACCCGGGACACGAGGCCGCCAACTCGGCCGCGAACCCGTCCAGCAACGCCGCCAGCCGCCTGAGACGAGGCTCCGGCAACAGCGCGGAGATCACCGGCTCGGCACCGGAGACCAGGTCGTGGTCGATCCCCCGCCACCCGGCGCGCGCCAGGTCGGCCAGCCACGACCGCGCGGCCAGCAACAGGTTCTCCGCCTGCCCGCCACCGCTCGGCAACACGACGCCCGAGTCGGCCCGGCCGCGCCCGGTCGCCTGCTCGATCCGCGCCAGCACCGCGTCGTGCACCGCCCCGAACAACGCGATCCGCGCCGTCGCAAGGGAAACGAAGTGCTCCTCGCCGGCAGCCCCTGCCGCCGCCTTCTCGGCGGCCTCGGCCACCTCGGCCCCCAACGGCGACGCCACCACCGCCTCGGCCAGCGCGACCAGCCCGGCGGCCTGCGCGGCTTGCGGCCGCGACAGCCCACCGGCCAGCGCCCGGTCGGCACCCGCGATCACCGCGAGCACCTCGTCGACCCCGTCGACAGGATCAGCCAGCAGATCGACCCGCATCACACCACCACCCGAGTAGGCGGAAACCACTGCAGCTCAGGCAACACAGCCGTGGTCGCGGGAAGCTCCACATAGGCCAGATGCCGCAGGAACCGGCTGAACACCTGTGCCGCGGCCGCACTGTCCGCCTGTGCCGGCCGCTCCCCCAGCATGAGCGAGTGGACGGCCTGCGCGTCCAGGTCCGCGGCGTCCACCCGCAGATAGCGGGCCACCCGCTCCACCCCGTACTGCAGCACCGCCTCGGTGATCAGCGCGAAGATGTGGTTGCAGAACGACCCCCGCGCCCCACCGCAAGGCCGGTTGTTGTTGGTGCTACAGGCGAACTCGTAAGTCCCTGCGGCAACCGAGGACACGTACACCCGCTCGATGTCCGACCCACTGGACACCACCCCCTGCAGCCGTCCGTCCGCCAACTCGACGAACGGCACCTTGGCGAGCTTGCGCGGCCGCGCAGGCGCCAACACCCGCGCCGTGCTCGCACTTTCCCAGTCCGACAACGATTCCTCTCCTCGCCCCCGAGCTACCCGATCCGCCGTTCCAGCGGTACGGGAGAGACGTTAGCGAGGGGGTCTGACAATTTTGGACCGATGCCGCCGGAGACCCTCTGACCAGGCAACCTCGATCGGCAGGCCGTAGAGTTCGACCGGGTGAGCAAGCTGCGACCGATCGACCTGGCCCGTGAGCACTCGATCACGCCCCAAGCCGTCCGCAACTACGAGACCGACGGCCTGATCCCACCCGCGGAGCGCACGGCCAGCGGCTACCGCGTCTACACCGACCTGCACGCCGCGGCCCTGCGCGCCTTCCTCGGCCTCGTCCCGGCCCACGGCCACGCCACCGCCCGGGAGATCATGCACGCGCTCAACACGGGCCGGATCGACGCCGCACTGGCAGCGATCGACCGCGGCCACGCCCAGCTCCAGCGCGACCGCGAAACGCTGAAAGCGGTGGCGGAGGCGATCACGCACCTGACCGGGACACCGGCTGGAGAACCCGCGAACTCCCGCTCTGCGTTCACCATCGGCGGCCTGGCGCACCGCCTGGACGTGACCACCGCGACCCTGCGCAACTGGGAGGACGCCGGAATCGTTGTCCCCCAACGTTCCGTCGCCGGTCACCGCACCTACGACGCCGCCGACGTCAGGGATGCGGAGCTCGCCCACCTGCTGCGCCGCGGCGGTTACGGCCTCGAACAGATCGCGGTGGTCGTACAACAGGTCCGCACGGCCGGTGGCACACAGGCACTCTCCAAGGCGCTGGACGAATGGCGGCTGCGGCTCACGCTGCGCGGCGTCGCGATGCTCGAAGGCGCCCACCACCTCGCCGGGTACCTGACGTTCCTGGACGTGCCGAAACTGCCGGGCTGACCGCTTCGCGCGGGCGTTCAACGTGCCGGCACTCACGTGTTGGCGTCGTTGATCGGCTTCCGGAAGGCTTGGCGCGACCTCGCTCCAGCGACACCAAGGACGTGACATGGGGAATCCGAAGTCCAGCGCGTGGGACCTCATCGGCAGCGACTACTGGGCCGCCAGCTACAACGGTGGACCCGTCGGCGAGGACCTCGAGGCCTATCTCGACGGCGTGGACAGCGGTACCTCGCTCGCCGTCGTCGGTGCGTCCACGGTCCACCTGATTCGGGCCGCCGTCGACCGCGGCGTCGGCGTGACCGTGCTCGACTTCGCCGAGGGACAGCGGACCGCACTGCTGGAGGCGATTCAGGAGTGGCCGGCCGGGAGTCGTTGTGCGGTCGAGCACTACGACGCCACCGCCCCCGCGCCCGCCGGGTTGAAGGGTCGGTTCGACCTCGTACTGGCCGACCGGCTCGTCAACCGGTTCACCGACGCCGAGGCGCTGGCGGGCGTGCCGGGGCTGCTGAGCCTGCTCGCGCCGGGCGGGCGGTTGCGCACCACGATCCGGCTGGGGCTCTACGAACGGGATCGCGCGCTGATCGCGGTGGCGGACAAGGCGGGCAGGACAGCCGAGTTCTTCGACGCCGAGGCGATGGAGATCGACTACGCCAAGGCGGGGGACCTGCTCGACCAGAGCCTGTCCGACCACGGTTCCATTCCCCGCGCCACGCTGCTCGACTTCTACCGGTTGCGGGGGCCGGAGAAGCGGATGAACGAGGCGGACGTGGCGCGGTACGTCGCGGCGGCGTCCGCGCAGGGCATCAGCGCGCGCATCGTCGCCGCCGGAAAGCTGCCCGTCACGAGTGCCGACACGTTGTTCGAGATCGAGGTCAGCTGACCTGGAGCCCGGCCGGGGTGGCGACGGACGTCATCCCGGCCACGTTGCCGGACAACACTTCCAGGCACTGCTTCAGGTTGCTGAGCGGGTCGGCGTCGGTCTGCAACAACGTCAGGTCGTTGTCCTCGGCGATCTGGCGCAGGGCGGTGTTGAAGCGTTCCACGAACGCCACGTCCTGGTCGAACCTGCCCTCCCGCGCACCGTCGCGGCGCACCACCCGGTCGACCATCAGCTCGGCGGAACCGTCGATGACGAACGAGAAGTCCGGCTGGACGAGGCCGGACATCGCCGCCGGCAGCCATTCCGGCTGGGTGTAACCGCGGGCCTCGAACAGCGCCAGCATGTCGTAGAGGTAGCGGTTGCCGATCACCACCTCGCCGCGGGCCAGGGCGGGCAGGATCACGTTCGCCTGATGCGCGTGGCAGTCCGCGAGGTTGAAGTGCATCAGAGCGTCCTCCGGGAGCACCTGCCCCTCGCCCTCGCCGTAGAGGGTTCGCCGGATGTTCGCGTCCTGGCGCCACCAGGCCGTCGGCGTCCACGTGGCCACGCACGGGCGCACCGGCGCGACGGCGGCCACCAGGGCCTCCTCCAGCGTGGTCTTGCCGCTGCCGTCGAAGCCGCACACCACCAGCAGCGTTCCGGGCTGACCGTGCGGCGCCAGATCGATCTTCATCCCACTCCTCTCGAATCAACGTCCACTCAGGACGGTCACGCGCGCAGGGCCTGGCTCAGGTCGGCGATGATGTCCGCGGCCGGTTCGACGCCCGTGCCGATGCGGATCAGCGTGTCCGGAGCGGTCTCGGCGGCCCAGCGGGCACGGCGTTCCCAGGTCGACTCGACACCGCCGAAGCTCGTCGACGGAACGATCAGCCGGGCGGCGGCCACGACGGCGTCCGCGTCGGCGACCGTGCCGGACAGCTCGAACGCGAGCAGGCAGCCCGCCCCGTTCGGCATCTGCGTCTTCACCAGCGGCCCGTCCGGGTAGTGCACTGCCGTCACCCGCGGATGCCGTTCCAGGAACTCCACGACGGCCAGCGCGTTCTGCGACTGGCGTTCGAGCCGCAGCGGCAACGTCTTCAGCCCGCGCAGCACCAGCCAGCTCTCGAAGGGCCCGAGGATCGCACCGCCGGTACCGCGCCACGCCCGCAGCGACTCCGCCAGCTCGGCCGACCGCGTGACCACCGCGCCACCGAGCACGTCCGAGTGCCCGGACAGCGACTTGGTCAGCGAGTACACCGACGCGAGCGCACCGAACTCGAGAGGCTTCTGCTGCAACGCCGTCGCGACCGTGTTGTCCACGACGAACGGTGTGCCCGCCGCGTCCGCCAGTGCGGAAAGCCCGGCCAGATCGGCGACTCGCAGCAACGGGTTGGTCGGCGTCTCTCCCCACAGGACCGACGGGCCCGCGCCGATCGCCGTCTCCACGGCGTCGAGGTCGAGCAGGTCGACGGTCACCACCTCGACACCGTGCGGACGCAGCTTGGTCGCCAGGTTCCGGAGCTTGTAGTAACCGTCGTCGAGCATCACGAGCCGCTCGCGGCCTTCGCTGAGCGTCAGCATCAACGCCATGGCGGCGGCCTGGCCGGAGGAGAAGACGACCGCCTGGCACCCCTCGCCCTCGATCACGGCCAGCGCGTGCTCGACGTCCTGCCAGCCGGGGTTCGTGTTGCGCCCGTAGGCGGGCAGCGACGGGTCGTGGACGCCGTGCGACACGTATGTGCTCGTGAGCGTCAGCGCCGGCCCCACCGGCGAGCCGATCGCCCGTGCGGTCCCCGTGTGAATGAGCCGCGCTTCGGCACTGAATTCCATGGCGCCCATCCTCACATCGCCACAATCACGTTCCTACTATTCGCGTTGAACGCTCCGCTCCCATGAAACGATTGCCTCGAGCAACCCCGACAGCTTGTCCCTGGTCTCCACCAGCTCGCTGTGCGGATCGGATTCCTTGATGACGCCGACCCCGACCTTCGCGTGGATCGTGTCGTGGTCCAGCAATGCGTTCCGGATGTTCAGGAAACAGGAAGCGGACCTTCCGTGCCCATGCCCCACCACACCTCCGTAGTAACGGTGCGGGGCCTTTTCGGCGTCGGCGAGCACGAGCAGCTCCTTCGGCCGCGCCCCGAGCAACGGGAAGATCGGCTCCAGCAGGTCGAAGACCGTGACCCCCGGCAGCAGCTCGCCCGTGAACACCGAGTGCAGGTGGCAGACGTTGCGCAACCGCTTGACCCGCATGTCCGTGACGACCCGGATCGACCCCTCCGCGCAGAACGGCCGGAACCGGTTCTGCCGGTTGACCAGCGACGACCGGTGTTCCCTGACCTGCTTCGGGTTCTCGTACAGCTCCCGCGCGACGAACGCGTCGTCGTCGCTGCCGGCGCAGGTGGCCGCGACGACGTCCACCGTCAACGTCGTGTCGCGGGTCTCCAGAACGTTCTCCGGGGTGACTCCCAGGGAGAAGACGCCCGGCCGCACGCAGAAGTAGTGGCTGCACGCGTACTCGCCGTTGTTCCTGGCGTGCGACTCGTACAGCGCGAACGGATCGTTCGTGGTGCCCAGCTTCCGTTCGTAAGCCCTGGTCAGCACCACCTTCCCGTCAGGATGGCCCTGAAGCACCTCGACGGCGTCGACGAGCCGCCGGAGGAACGCGGAGTCGTCCTCGGCCGGCACCCACCCGGTGGCCAGCTCGGCGAACGGTCCTGGCTCCCCGAGGTCGCGCGGCGCAACCGGAGGCGTCTGCGCGGCGGCCTGGAGCAGAGCGGCTCCGTCGTGCCCGTGGCTGACCGTCCCGTCGGCGTGCTCGGGCGAGAACGTGAACTCCACCGCGGGCTGGACCAGCAGGACCTGCGGGTGGCCGGGATCGGCGAACGGCCGGCGAAGATCAGGGCTGACCAGGAAGAAGTACGGCGCGGAGTCGAGCAGCAGCTCCCGGACGCGCCCGAAGACCAGTTCCCCCGGCAGCCGGGGCGCGACCGTTCGCCGTCCGCCGGCTGTCAGGCTCACAGAAGATTCGTCGACGGAGACCGAGAGCCGCGGCCGAACCCCGATCTTGACGTTCTCCTCGTTCTTGTTGTGGATGAAGTAGCTGCCCGCGGTGCCGGCGAGCCCTGTCGTGCGGAAGAAGTGGCACGCCCGCTCCCAGTACGTCGTCACGTGTCCTCTCCCGGCTAGTCGACGATCGCCTGGTACACGAGGTCGCGGAACAGCTCGTGGTAGCGGCGGGCCTGCCACCACCGGACCTGCCACGAGCTCTGCATGAGCAGCACGGCGATCAGGTCCTCGGCGGGATCGACGAAGAAGACGGTCGACCCCCGGCCCAGCCACCAGTAGTCGCCCGGCGTCCCGGGGGCGTGACCGGCGACGGGCCGGCGCACCGCCAGCCCGAGACCGAACGTGTACCCGGTGCCGGGGATGTAGTCCGGACCGCTCTCGGCCAGGTCACCGAGGTGGTCGGCGAGCATCAGGTCCGCGAACCGGGGGCTGAGCACCCTGGTCCCGTCCACCGCGACGCCGCGGCCCGCCACGCACAGCAGCAGGTTGAGGTAGTCGGTGATGGTCGAGTAGCACCCGCTTCCGCCGGACAGGAACGCGGGCCGGGACGTGAGGGTGAGCAGTTCCTGGTCCGGCGCGAGCGTCCGGTCCGGCTGGGCGACCCGGTCCGCGTCGCTCCCTGGCACCCAGAACCCGGTGCTCGTCATGCCGAGCGGGCCGAGCACCAGGTCCCCGACCAGCTCGTCCAGTCCCTGCCCGCTCGCCACCTCCAGCAGCCGGCCGAGCACGTCGTAGGACAGGCCGTACTCCCAGACCGTGCCCGGCTGGTGCGCGAGCGGCACCGTCGCGAGCCGTTCGACCAGCTGCTGGGTCGTTGCGGTGAGAGCGGCGCTCTGGTGGTCGAACCCGCGGACGCCGCGCGCCCGGTACGCCCGCAGGACTCCCGGCGACCCCTTGTACCCGCCCACGATGCCGCTCGTCTGGATCAGCAGGTCCCGTACGGTCGGCGGGCGGATCGGGGCGCACGTGGGGACGTCCGGGGAGTCCGCGTTGACCGGATCCGCGGTCACGGTGACGTTCTCGAACTCGGGCAGGAACGCGGAGATGCTGTCGGACAGCAGCAACCGGCCCTGCTCGACGAGCGCGAGCGTGGCCATGGCGGTGAACTGCTTGGTCATCGACCCGATGCGGAAGATCGAGTCGATCGTCATCGGTTCCGGACGGGCGGGGTCGCGCCTGCCGAACGACTCGAGGCACGCGAGCCGCCCGCGCCGGTGGACCGCGAACACCCCGCCCGGTGTGAGGCCCTGGCCGACGTGGGCGGTGAGCACCTCACGGACGCGGCCGAGCCGGACGGGGTCGAAGCCGAGCAGGTCGGGATCGGTCAGCGTGGCCGCCGGTGTCTGCGTGGCGGTCACCGGTCGTACCCCCAGCCCTGCCGGTCGTGCCGCGCCCGGCCGAGCGTCCAGGCGGGGCGGTAGGTGTTGGTCAGCTCCAGCGTGTCCGCGTACGAGTACGAGCTCGCGTCGCCCATGCGCAGCAGGCCGGCCTGCCCGGTGAACCCGTGCGCCACCCCCGGGCCGATCCACAGGCTGTCCCACTGCCCCAGTTCCTGCCTGCGGACCTCGCCGCCGGTCCACCAGTGGGCGGTCGCGGTACCACTGGTGACCAGGTAGAACGTCGCCGCCTGATCGCGCAGGTCGGTCAGCTCGCCGTGCTCGGCGCGGTCGACGAGCAGGAACGTGCCCAGCAGGTCCGGTGCGGACGGCGATCCCGCCAGGTCGGCCACCACGTACTCGCCGAAGGACCTGATCGAGTCCTTGCTCTCCTGGATCGTGCGCGACGACTTGCCCACGCCGTCCCTGACCACGTCGACCGGGAGCAGCAACCGGTAGTCGCAGTGGACGGTCGCGCCCCCCCGCCGCAGCGCGGCGAGGTCGAGCGAGTCCGCGCCGCCGAGGAAGTCCCCGACGGAACGCTCGTCCACACCGGCCGCCGAGCACAGCGTCTTCACGTCGAACGCGCGGCGGCGCATGGCCTGGGCGAGGATCCCCGCGGGCTCCAGCCGTTCGCCGACGTCGTCGAGCAGCGCGGCGAACGACTCGGCCGGCCACGTGTCCGCGCGGTCGACCAGCCCGGCCAGCGGACTGGCGCCGGTGTAGGACAGGATGCGCGCCGGCTCGTCGCCGACCAGCGAGTAGGTGTGCGGGCAGAACGACGGCTCGACGTAGGAGTCGCCGGTGATCCAGCGGTCCTCGCCGGTGTTCGCGGCGAGCACGGACCAGGTGTCGCCGGTGAGCTCCTCACCCCAGCGGCCGTTGATGTCCCCCGGCCCGAGGTTCACCGTGATCGCGGGTTCCAGGTGCCCGCGGTTGAGCTCCGGCAGGCGGCCCGGCGGGCACAGGATGTCCAGGATGACCGGCGCGACCTGCCCGCGAGGTCCGGCGAGCGAGTAGTAGACGTAGAAGTCGATGCCACCCCGGCGGACCACCCTGCTGCCCGCCCTGGACGCGGCGGCGGACAGGTGCACGGCCGTTTCCGCCGCGGGGACCACGGCCAGCTGCTCCACGCCGACGTCGAGGGCCTCGGCAGCGCGGGTGGCGAGGCCGGGCTCCCAGCGCAGGACGTCACCGCCGAGGCCGGCCTCGACCTGGGCGGCGTCGACGCCGATCGCCGCGCTGAACGCCGACACGGTCAGCTTGCGCGCGTTCAACCACCGCATCAGCTTGACCGAGCCGATCTCGACATGACTGGCGGGCATGGATGTCCCTTTCCTCGGCTCGCTGATCGGGCGCACGGTGAATTCCACGCAATTTCTCCGTGCCGCGAAGAAAGGCGTGGGATTCCCAGTTTCGAGGTCACCTTATCGCGAATATCCTGAAGACAAGCCGGCCTCGTCGAACACCCGCCCTCCTGTTGTACCTTCTCGGCCATGGACAGGTCGTCCTCGCGCAAAACCGAAATCCTGCGGCGGGCCGCGGAGCTGGTGCCCGTGCTGAAACAACGGGCGGCCCTCACCGATCGACTCCGCCAGGTTCCCCCCGAGACCGTCCGGGATCTGCTCGCCTCCGGCCTGATCGGCATCGGCGCGCCCGACCGGTTCGGTGGCGCGGGCCTCGATCTCGACACCGCCTTCGCCGTGGCCGGCGAGCTGGGACGTGGCTGCGGTTCCACCGCCTGGTGCTACGCGGTCTGGACCGCGCACAACTGGTGGCTCGGCCAGTTTCCCGAGCAGTGCCAGGAGGAGTACTTCGCCACCGGCGCGGACACGGTGTGCGCCAGCGCCCTCAACGCGGCGGGCGGCACGGCCGAGCGGACCGGCGGCGGCTTCCTGGTCTCCGGCCGGTGGACCTTCTCCAGCGGATGCGACGCGGCGAGCTGGGCGGTGGTCGCCTGCGCCGCGGGGCCCGGTGCCGGAGGCAAGCTGTGGTTGCTGCTCCCCCGCGCCGACTGGGAGATCGTCGACACCTGGTTCGCCGCAGGGCTGCGGGGTTCCGGCAGCAAGGACCTGGTCGTCCGGGACGTCTTCGTGCCCGCGCACCGCACGCTGAACCCCAACGACGCCGGGGACGGCGACCGCACGGGCTGGGACCTGCACAAGCGCGCGAGCTACGGCGTGCCGCTGAAGGTGTTCATCGAGTGGGCACTGGCCGCCCCGGTCATCGGCATGGCGCAGGGCGTCGTCGACGAGTTCGAGGCTCTCGCACGAGTCCGGCGCGGCTCCTCGGCTCCGGCTCGCCTGCGTCTGGCCGAGGCCTCCGCGGAGGTGGACGCGGCCCGCACCCTGATGAGGGAAGGCGTCCGCGACATCCTCGACCGGGCGGACCGCGGCGGGTCCTTCACGCCGCTCGAACGCGCCAGGATCCCGCGTGACGCCGCCTTCGCGGTCTCCCTCTGCGTCCAGGCGGTCAACCGGCTGCACGCCGCCGCCGGCGCACGGGCGCTCATGGACTCGGAGCCGATCCAGCGGCTGCACCGCGACGTCCACGCGGCTTCACACCACGCGTCGCTCGGCTGGGACGCCGCAGCCGAGCAGTTCGGTGGTCTCGTACTCGGCGACGACGAGCAGGAGCGGTGAATGCTGGAGATCACGCAGGCAGAAGCCGCACTGGCCAGGCAGCGCGCCCTGACCCGCGCACACGCGTTCGAGCCACTGCACTCGGTCGTCGGTGAGCTGGCCAGGTTCGCGACGGCCACCCCCGCCAAACCGGCCGTCGTCGACGGTGAGCACGTGGTGACCTATCGCGCTCTCGCCGGACGGGTGCGGCAGTTGCGCGAGTTGCTCCTCGCCGCCGGCATCGGCGAGGGCCACGTCGTCGCCCTGCTCGGCCGGCGCAGCGCCGACACCATCGCGCTCTTCCTGGCGCTGGAGGACATCGGCGCGATCTACCTGCCGCTGGACCCGGCCTGGCCGGTCGCGCGCACCGAGGTGATCGTCCGGCAGGCCGGCGTGACGCTGCTCGTCCACCAGGAAGGCGAGCCGCCCGCCGGTGTGCCGTCGCTGCGGCTGCCGCGGTGGCAGGCCGACTCGCCCGTTGTTCCCCACCGCGCACCGGCCGGCGCGGAGCCGCGGTACGTGATCTTCACCTCCGGCACCACCGGCATGCCCAAGGGCGCCGTGGTCGAGCAGCGCGGCATGCTCAACCACTTGCGGGCCAAGGTTCTCGACCTCGGGCTGACCGCGGCGGACGTCGTGGCGTTCACCGCGCCGCTGGTGTTCGACATCTCCATCTGGCAGATGACGATCGGCGTGCTGACCGGGGCGACGACGGTCGTGTTCGACGAGCAGCAGGTGTCGTTCCCCCGCCGGTTGCTGACCACGTTGCGCGAGAACGAGATCACCGTCGTCGAGCTCGTACCGACGGTGGTCGGCTGGATGACCGCGCAGGCCAGGCGCTCCGGTGAACGGCTCCCGGCGCTGCGCTGGTGCATCTCCACCGGGGAGGAGCTGCACCCGCCGGTCGCCGAGGCGGTGATGGACGAGCTGCCGCACGTCGCGCTGATGAACGCCTACGGCCCCACTGAATGTTCGGACGACGTGACGCACCACGTGGTCCGGCGGGCGGACCTCACCGCGACCCGGCTGCCGGTCGGCGCGCCCATCGCCAACGCCGTGCTGTACCTGCTCGTTCAGCACGACGGGGGCTGGCGGGCCGCCGCCGAGGGCGAGCCGGGTGAGCTGTTCGTCGGCGGGATCTGCGTGGGCCGGGGATACCTCGGCGAGCCGGAGCTGACCGCGGCGGCCTTCCTCTCCGACGTCCTGGACCCCGGCTCCGCGACCGGCCGGCTGTACCGCACCGGTGACCTGGCGGTCTTCCGCGACGGACTGGTGCACTACCTCGGCCGCGGCGACCGGCAGGTGAAGGTCGCCGGAGTCCGGATGGAGCTGGACGAGATCGAGGCTGCGCTCAAACGTCATCACCTGGTCGCGCACTGCGCGGTCGTCACCGAACCGACCCAGGACGGACCGGTGCTGGTCGCGCACTACGTGACCGATGGTGGTTCCCCGGCACCGGGCGACCTCAAGGAGTTCCTCGGTGGGCTGCTCCCCGCGGCGATGGTGCCCAAGCGGTGGCAGCACGTCCAAGAGCTGCCGATGACCCGCAACGGCAAGATCGACCACAAGGCGCTCGCCACCTCAGGCTGACCGGGTCACTGGCACGACGCCGCCGCGGTGACCACCAGGTGCTCCACACCCCGCACCAGCGTCTCCGCCCGCTCCCGGGGCAGGTACCAGGTGTCGACCAGCGCGTGGTGCACGTCCACGCCGTCCTGTTCCCGCACCCAGTACCAGAGCTTGCTCTCCTGCTCGGGCAGCGGGGTCTGCCACGAGAACCCGGTGCGCGACAGCAGACCGACCGCGTCCTGATAACCGTCCACAACAGACGCTGAAGCAACGCGGATGTCGTTGAAACCACAGGACATCTCGATCTCGTCGACGCCGCGTTCGGCGCTCACCGCGGCCCGCAGCGCGGTCAGCGCGACCGGATCGCACTGCGCCCTGCGGTAGGCCTGCATCGTGGCCTCCGCCGTGTCCCAGACGGCTTCGGCGAAGGACCGGCCGCGCGTCGGCACCAGGATCGCGCAGCTGCCCAGCGTGATGCCGACGACGTCGCGCAGCTCGGTGAGCCCGCGGTTGGAGGCGATCAGGCGCAACGGCACGGCGGTCTGCCCGGTGATGCGGCCCAGCATGACGTTCACCGCGGCCATCACCACGGTGGTGCCGCTGACGCCCATGCGGCGCGCGACCGTGGTCGTCGCCGCGGTGAGCGCGGGTGAGGACATGCTGAGCTGCCCGAAGCGGTCCGCGTCGCCGGCAACCGGCGGGCCGAAGATCGTGAGAGGCGACTCGCGCAGCAGTTTCTCCCAGTACCGCAGGGATGCCGCCGACCGGCGTTGCCCTGCCGGGGTGGCCTGCCGCGCGGCCTCGTCGAACTGCCGGTGCGCCACGGGTGGCAGCCCGTCGAGCGAGACCTCCCCCGCCAGCAACGACCGGAGCTCGTCGACCAGCAGGTTGGCCCCGGCGAAGTCGATGGTGACGTGGGACAGCACCAGCACGAGCTGTCGCGGCACCCCTCCGGACTCCACAACGGACATTCGAACGGGAAGTCCGGTCAGGTCGAAGCTCTTGCCGCGCAACGCATCCACGTCCACCGCCTCGTGCACCGCGATCCGCAGCTCGTCCTGCTCGAAGACCTCCTGATACGGGTTCCCGTCCGCGTCCACGAGATACCTGGTGCGCAGGCATTCGTGCCGCCCGGTCAGCGCGGCGAGCAGACCGGCCAGTTCCGGGGTCGTCCAGCCGGGCGGAACCTCGACCACGCGAGCCAGGTTGAAGTGGTGGTCGTCCGGAGCGATCGCCTGAGTGTCGTTCCACTGGACGCGCTGTGCCCAGCTCAGCGGCGCGCGACCGGCGCGTTCCCCGGTGACGGGCAGGACCAGTTCGCGGATCACCGGCGCGCTCATCCGAGCAGCCCGCTGATCGCCGTCCACAACGCGCCCGCGGTCGCGAACGTCCTGACGCTGAGGAGCTCGTCGGGGATCTCCACCGCGAAGGTGTCCTCCAGCGTGATCAGCAGCTGCACGATCGACAGCGAGTCCAGGCCGATGGCCGACAGCTGCGCGTCCGGCGCCAGCTGCTCGCCGGCCGGCAGCAACGGCAGATGCTCGCGCAGAACCTTCTCGAACTCCGGCGGCCACTCTGCTGCCACGGGCATCTCCGCTCCGGTCGTGGTGGTCAGCGGCTCACGCACGGTCGCCGAGCAGACTCACCGACTTGTCCAGCAGGCACAGCGTTCCGCTCGCGGTGAGCAGCCTGTCGTTGGCGTAGTTCAGGCTCGCGGACCGCAGATCGCGCAGGTGGCGTTCGAACGGCACGGGCGCGTCGGCGAGGTAGCCCAGCGCCATCCCGCCGAGCTGGACGCACTGGTCGGCCGCGCGGTACGTCAGTTCCGCGGCGATCACCTTCAGGGTGTTGAGGTGAATCTGCACGGGCGTCGCGGACAGGTCCCCGCCGCCGGCCCGGCAGCGCGAGATCTCCTGTTCGGTCTGCCGCAGGTACGCGCTCACCACCTCGACGTCCATGCGGACGCGCGCCAGCCGTTCGGCGACCAGGTCCGACTTCAGGTCGACCGAACGCGGGCGGCCCGGCGACCGGAACACGGTGACCAGATCGGACAGCGCCTGGCGGGCGGTGCCGAGCCAGCACGCGGCCCACGCCAGGTGCGCCAGCGGGATCATGCTGCTGACGGCCACCTCGCCGAACTCGCCGCGGGCACCGACGATCTGGTCCTCGGGCACCACACCGGACAACGTCAACGCGACGCTGTGGGTGCCGCGCATGCCCAACGGGTTCCAGTCGCCACTGACCCGCACGTCGAGCTGCTCGCGGTCGGCGTAGACGAGCGTGACCTCGCGCGGCGACGCTCCCGGCGCGTCCAGCATGGTCATCAGGAAGCCGTCCGCGACCGCGCCACCGGTGACGATCGGCGCGACCCGTTCGACGAGAACGCCGTTGTCGTTGTGCTGCAAGGGAGCCGCACTGGTGAGCAGGTGCCCGCCGGTCTGCTTCTCCGAGGTGATCGACGCGAGGTAGACCTCACCGGCCGCGATCCTCGGCAGCAGCCGGGCCCGCAGCGCCGGGCTGCCGTGCCGGACCACGACGTCGACCTGCTGGCAGTGCATCGCCCAGATCATCGCGGTCGACGTGCACGCGGACGCCAGCAGCTGCGCCGTGTCCACCAGATCGCCGAGCCCGCCGCCCAGCCCGCCGTCGGCGACCGGGACCAGCAGGCCCATCAGCCCGCCCTCCCGCAGTGCCGCGAGGGACTCGGCGGGGAACACCGCGTCGCCGTCCACCCGGCGCGCGTTCTCCCTGAGCACCGGGAGAGCCCGCTCCGCGCGCTGACTGGGGGTGAGCATGGCGGTAGACGTCACCGATCGAACATATACAAGGGTTTTCACCCCGTGAAGCCGACCGGTTGAACGATTGTCCTTGGCGGAGAACAAGAACGAGGCCCCGGTCCGGGGCCTCGTTCTCAAGCGACTTGCCGCACCGTCACGCGGTCGCGGCCGCCAGGGACTTCAGGAACCGCGAGTACGCCTCGGGCCCGCCTTCCTCCCACGCCTGCGTTCCCGCGGTGCCCACGATGGCGAGGTCGGCACCGTGCTCGCGCGCCTGCCGCACGTTCTCGGCCGACCTGATGCCGAACCCGAGACCGAGCGGCAACGGCGTCGCCTCGCGGCACCTCCGCAGGAACGACCCCACCTCGGAGGAGAGGTCAGTCTGCCGGCCCGTCACGCCCGTGCGCGCCACGCAGTACAGGAAGCCCGACGCGTTGCGGCCGATCTCGGCCAGCCGTGCGGGCGAGTTCGTCGGCGTCATCGTGAGGATCGGGTCCAGCCCGTGCTCACGAGCCAGCCCGTTGAGCTCCCCCGCCTCCTCCACCGGCAGGTCAGGGACGATGAACCCCTTCATGCCGGTCTCGGCCAGGCGCGCGCAGAACCTCTCTGGCCCCATCCGGAAGACGCTGTTGTAGTAGCCCATCAGCACGATCTCGAAGCTGAACCGCGCGGCGGCCCGCGTCGCCAGGTCGAAGTACTGCTGCCACGAGGTCCCCGCCCTGATCGCCTCGTGGTTCGCCTTCACGAACCGCGGGCCGTCGGCGATGGGCTCGGAGAACGGGAGCTGGAACTCGACCACGTCCACGCCGGCGTCGTCCATCGCCTCGAGCATCGCCCAGTTGGCGTCGAGGGACGGGTAGCCGACGACGACGTGCGACATGAAGAGGATCGACTTGCCGGTCTGCCGCTTCCGCAGCGAGGCTTCGAGGGTCGACGAGTAGGTCGTGTTCATCGCGCGTACCTCGCAGCCGTCTCGCGGATGAAGGTCTTCCACCCTTCGTCGTCCAGCGCGTCGGCGACGGTGAAGATGTCCTTGTCGCCACGGCCGGACTGGTTGATCAGAATCGCGTCATCGTCCGAAAGGGACGGTGCCTCGCGGAACGCGGCGGCGAACGCGTGGGAGCTCTCCAGCGCCGGGATGATCCCCTCGCTGCGCATCGTGAGCCGCAGGGCGTCCACGACCTCCTGGTCGGTCGCCGACTCGAAGCGGACCCTGCCCTGCTCGTGCAGGTCCGCGAGCATCGGGCCGATGCCGATGTAGTCGAGACCCGCCGCCACGGAGTGCGTGTCCTGCATGAGGCCTTCCTCGTTCTGCAGGAAGACCGTCTTGTAGCCCTGCGCGACACCGGGAACACCCTTGCCGCCGGCGAGCCGCGCCGCGTGCTCGCCCGTCTCGATGCCCTTGCCGCCCGCCTCCACGCCGACCAGCTCGGTCGAGAGGTCGTCGAGGAAGCCGGTGAAGATCCCGGACGCGTTGGAGCCGCCGCCCACGCACGCGTACACCCGGTCCGGCAGCTTGCCCGCCAGTGCGAGCATCTGCGCCCGTGCCTCCTGGCCGATGATCGACTGGAAGTACGTCACCATCTGCGGGAACGGGTGCGGGCCGCACACCGTGCCCATGACGTAGTGGGTGTCGGCCATCGAGTCGGCCCAGTCCCGCAGGCACGCGTTGATCGCGTCCTTCAACGTCCGCGTGCCGTCGGTGACCGGGATGACCTCGGCACCGAGCTGCCGCATCCAGAAGACGTTGGGGTGCTGGCGGGCGACGTCCTCCTCGCCCATGTAGATCGTGCACTCGAGGCCGAGGCGGGCCGCCATCGTCGCCGTGGCCACGCCGTGCTGGCCGGCACCGGTCTCCGCGATGACGCGCTTCTTGCCCATGCGCTGGACCAGCAGACCCTGGCCCATCACGTTGTTCGCCTTGTGCGCACCGGTGTGGTTCAGGTCCTCGCGCTTGACGTAGATCCGCGCGCCACCCAGCTTGCGGGTGAGGTTCTCGCAGAACGTCACCGGCGTCGGACGGCCACCGTAGCCGGCCGTCACGTCCACATAGGACTGCCAGAACGTCTCGTCGTCGCACGCGTTCTCGAACGCCGCGCGCAGTTCCGCGAACGTCTCGTGCAGCATTTCCGGGATGAAGGCACCGCCGAAGTCACCGAAGTAGCCTTCGCGTCCCGGCGCCCAGACAGGTAGCTTGGGGGACATATGAGTCTCAGATCCTCGTCAAACCGGTGGGGCGCAAGTTAACCACACCGGCCGCGTGCGTCAGCTCACAACCCCAGCAGCTTGGCGGCGTTGTCGTGGGTCAGCTTGCGCCGCAGTTCGGGTGCCAGGTGCCCCATCTGCCGCTCGATCGCCTCCTTGGAGTAGGGCCAGACGCTGTCCGGATGCGGGTAGTCCGACGCCCAGAGCAGGTTGTCCTCGCCGAAGAACGGGATGAGCGCCATCGCCACGTGGTCGTCCTGGAACGTCACGTAGACCTGCCGCTTGAAGAGGTCGCTGGGCTTGGTGACGAGCTCGGCGCCGCCCTTGTCGGCCCAGTAGTCCTTGGCCTCCCAGAGCTTCCAGTGGTGGTGGTCCAGCTCCTGGACGAGCCAGGGCAGCCATCCCGCGCCGCCTTCCGCGAGCACGACGCGCATCTTCGGGTGCCGTTCGAGAACGCCCCAGGAGAAGAGGTCGACGAACGGCTCGACGAAGTTCGTGAGGAACAGCTTGGTGTTCTCGAACGCGCTGGCCGCCTTGCCCGCGATGTGCGGACCCGGCTTGGCGAAAGCCATGATGTGCCAGGAGAGGACGACGCCGCTCTCCTCCAGCAGGTGCCAGAGCGGTTCCCACGCCCGGTCGGCGAGCGAGGGGGCGATGTTGGCGATCATGAGGACCACCTGCCGCACACCCCCCTTCGCCAGCAGCCGCTGGAGCTCGGCGAGCGCGGTCTGCGGCGTCTCCGGCAGCATCGGCACACCGATCAGCCGGGTGGGCGCGGTCTGGCAGAAGTCGAGCAGGAAGTCGTTGTAGGCGCGGTAGCAGGCGGCGCGGAACTCGGGGTCGTCGGCCGCCAGCTGGCGCACCGGCCCGAAGATGACCTGCGTCTCGACCCCGTCGCGGTCCATGTCGGCGAGCCGCAGCTCCGGCACGGCGGCGCGGCGGGGGCTGGGGTCGTGCAGGCCGGCGCGGTCGTAGGCGTCGTAGATCGCCTTGACCGGCCGTTGCGCACTGCCGCCAGCGGCCGGCTTGCCGACCCAGCGGCCCCAGACCTTGCCCTCGCACACCCACATCGGCTGCCCGTCGCGTTCCTCGATCCGCGGCGCGCGGTCGCGCAGTGAGGCGGGCAGGCCCGTGGTCCACAGGTCGGCGGGCAGCTGGCTCAGGTCCATGTGGTCGTCGCAGGAGATGAGCTGTTCGGTCAAGGCGGTTCTCCACTCGGTCGTTGACATCGCCTGAGCTGGTGGCGTGGCCCGGAA
>NZ_JYJG01000021.1 GCF_000955955.1 Lentzea aerocolonigenes | reverse complement strand
TACGTCAACATCGACGACTGCTGGGCCGAGAAGACCCGTGACTCGGCCGGCAAGCTAGTGCCGAACAAGACGCGGTTCCCCAACGGCATCAAGGCCGTCGCGGACTACGTGCACTCGAAGGGCCTGAAGTTCGGGATTTACACGAGCGCCGGAACGAAGACCTGCAACAAGGACAACGGTTTTCCGGGTGGGCTGAACCACGAGGAGTCCGACGCGCAGCAGTTCGCGTCCTGGGGTGTCGACTACCTGAAGTACGACAACTGCAACAACCAGGGCGTCGACGCCAAGCAGCGCTACCGCAAGATGCGCGACGCGTTGAAGAAGACCGGCCGGCCGATCGTCTTCTCGTTGTGCGAGTGGGGCCAGAACAAGCCGTGGGAGTGGGCCTCCGACACCGGGCACCTGTGGCGCACGACCGGTGACATCAACGACACCTGGCCGCGCACGATGGACATCTACGAGAAGAACGTCGTGCTGGATTCCTATGCCGGGCCCGGGCACTGGAACGACCCCGACATGCTCGAGGTCGGCAACGGCAAGATGTCCGCTACCCAGTACCGCAGCCACTTCTCGCTGTGGGCGATCATGGCCGCGCCGTTGCTGATCGGCTCGGACCTGCGCAAGGTTTCGGCTGACACGTTCACGATCCTGGAGAACAAGGATGTCATCGCGGTCGACCAGGACAAGCTCGGCAAGCAGGGCAAGCGGATTCGCACGACCGGCAAGACCGGTGTCGACGTGATCGTGAAGCCGCTGGCCAACGGTGACAAGGCCGTGGCGCTGTTCAACAAGTCCGGCTCGACGCAGACGATCTCGACCTCCCTGTCCGAGATCGGCATGTCCGGGCCTGCGGTTCTGAAGGATCTGTGGACCAAGTCCACGCGCACCACTTCTGGTGCGATCTCGGCTTCGGTTCCGTCCTTGGCGACCGTGATCTACCGGGTCTCCAAGGGCGACAGCGGCCCGCGTCCGACCCCGCCGGCCGGTGTTTCGGACCTGTCCGCGTTCGAGGCGACGTCGTCCACCAACGGCTGGGGTCCGGTCGAGATCGACAAGTCGGTCGGCAACCAGGCCGCCGGTGACGGCAAGACCCTGACGATCAACGGTGTCACGCACGCGCGCGGTTTCGGTGCGCACGCGGCCTCGACGATCGAGTTCTACCTCGGCCGCAAGTGCTCGTCGCTGACCGTCGACGTCGGCGTCGACGACGAGGTGGGAGCGGGTAAGGGCTCGGTGGTCTTCCAGGTCTTCGCGGACGCCGCCTTGGTCGCCGACTCGGGGGCGCTGACCGCGGACAACGCGGCGAAGAAGCTCACCGCGTCACTCACCGGCGCCGAGAACCTGCGGCTGGTGCTGACCGACGGCGGTGACAACATCAACTCCGACCACGGCGACTGGGCGACCCCGCGCATCACCTGTTCGTAGTGCCTTGTGGACAGCCCGTGACCTGGTGTAACGCGGGTCACGGGCTGTCCTATATCTCGGGCATGAAAGCAACTCGGCTCCTCCCTGCCCTCGCGGCCGCCGCCGTGCTGGTGCTCGCTCCCGGCCTGGGGCTCGCCGACCCCGGGAACGGTCACGGGAACGGGATCACGAACAACCCGAACGTCCCACCGGGACAGTCCGGACAGGACACTTCCGCGCCCCAGCCGCCGTCGAACGCGGACTTCACCGGCAACGGCGCGAACGTGAACGGCCCGTACGACTCGACGCGCGACGGTTCGCCGTCGTTGAACGGCAACGGTGGCGGTGAGGCGGCCGGCAAGCCCTGTGCCGGTTGCGTGGGAAAGGCCGACAACAAGAACCCGCCGGGCCAGCAGCCGGACGGCTCGGACGCCAACGCGGGCTACGAGTGCGACACCAACCACGGTGTGGGCCGCTCGAACCCGGCGCACACGGGCTGCAGGCCTGGTGAGACGCCTCCGGAGACCACGCCGCCTGCCAAGACCGAGGTTCCGCAGCCTCCGGGTGGTGCAGCCGCGCCTCAGGCCCCGCAGGCCGCTGCCGAGGTCGACGAGCTGGCGTTCACCGGGTTCGACGTGCTGCCGTTCGCTCTCGGCGGCCTCGCACTGGTGGGCGCGGGCGTGGTCATGACGCGGCGGGGCCGGCGGTCCTGACGCGGGCGACGGCGAGCTGGGTCATGTACCGCTTGGTGACCCGGCCGTCGTAGCGCGTGTCGATCAGGCTCGTGATGTCCGCGATGAGCTCGTCCCTGGCCGGCAGCGCGATGTGGTTCGAGTACGTGAGGAGCAGGTCGGCGTACGCCTCGGTGTCGTAGCCCTGCTCCCACTCGTACCGGACGAACTCCGGCCGCTCGTAGAGGTGGCTCTCGTCGAACTCGCGGGGGATGTCGTCCGCTGGAGACAGCCGGAGGTTCGGGGGAGTGGCCGGATCCCAGCGTTCGTAACACTTCTGGACGTCCACGAAGAACTGCTCGGTCCCGCCCGCGACGTGGTGCGTCGAGATCACCGCCAGCCTGCCGCCGGGCTTCAACGCGGCCGCGCACTTCGCCATGCGGGTCGACGGGTCGAGCCAGTGGAACGCCGTCGCCGACACCACGAGGTCGAACGGTTCCGAGGGCAGCGGCCACTCGTCGAAGTTCGCGACGATCACCCGTGCCTCGGGTGCGTGCTCGCGGGCGATGGCGGCCAGCGATGGGCTCAGCTCGACCGCCGTCACCTCGCCGATGCGGGTCAACGGCAGCGTGGCTTGGCCGGTGCCAGGGCCGATCTCCAGAACGCGCGGGCCGCTGAGCTGCGCGAACAGCTCCGCGGGATAGGTCGGGCGGGCCCGGTGGTAGCGGGCCGCGTCCTCTCCGAACGTGGTGCGCAAACGCTCGCGGTCGGTCACCCGCCGAATTCAAGCGAGCGCGAAGGCAGCGCGTCCATCCCGTTTCGCGCGAACCCGGCCCACAGCCCTCGCATGGTCTTGGCCAGCACCGGATCCGGTTCCTGCCCGGCGAGCATGCCCGCGCCGGTCCAGCCGTCCGGGTCGAACAGGAACGGCAGCTCGATGCAGTGGCACGCCCCCAGCGGGGCGCCCTCCGGCCTCCACTTGAAGTTGAAGGTGGCCGCCTGACCGCCCGCCGCCGTCCAGTCGGCCGCGAACTGGCGCGCGGGCCCGGCGAACACGAGTTCGGTCACGACCTCCCAGGCGTCGGGCTGGTCGGCCACGTACGGGCTGCCGTCGTCCGCGGTGTGCCCGATGAGCAGTTCGATCCGGGATGCCGCCGAGGTGAGGTCGACGTCGCCCAGGACCGGCCCGAACGGCATGCCGCCGGCCGGGGCGAACTGGGCCGCCATCGCGGGCACCTGCTGCTGCACGGCCAGCACCTCGTCCGCCGGAGTCGAGGCGTCGACGGTGACGAACGCACGCAGCGCCTCCGTCATCGCCGCGCGCTCCGGGCCACGGGCACCCAGCGGGGCGCTCTGCATGATCGCGCGGTGGAAGAGCGGCTCGTCGGTGGAGAGCATCAGCGCGTACACGGAGTCGGCGCCCGCGGACTGGCCGAACGCCGTCACGTTCGCGGGATCGCCGCCGAACGCGGCGATGTTGTCGCGCACCCACCGCAGCGCGACGATCTGGTCCTGGAGACCCAGGTTGTCGTGCAGGTAGCCGAAGATGCCGAGGCGGTAGCTCACGCTGACGACCACGACGCCTTCCGAGGCCAGCAGCGAGGCGTCGTACTTGCGCGACTCACCGCTGCCGGTCACGTACGCGCCGCCGTGGAACCAGACCATCACGGGCAGCCCGGAGGCGTCGGCGGGGGCGGTGACGCTCAAGACGTGGCAGTTCTCGTCGAAGGTCAGACCCGCGACCGAGTCTCCGACCACGGGCAGCAGCGAGGACGGCGGTTGCGGGCAGGCCGGGCCGCGCTGCGAGGAGCCGCGTACGCCGTCCCATTCGACCGGTGTGGGGGCTTCGAACCGGGATGCCTTCGCATAGCGGACACCGCGCGTGTTGATCAGCACGTTCTCGATAGTAAGCATGCGTAACCAATTCCACAGCGTCTCGATTCGGCGGATGGACCGGGACAGGAGGACCATGTAACGGTTGAGACACGAGACCAAGGAGGCGCCCGGTGCGGGCTACGACGATCTACGGCACCCGTGACATCCGAGTCGAGGAGGTGCCGGACGCGTCCATCGAGGACGCGACCGACGTCGTCGTCCGGGTCGAGCTCGCGTGCATCTGCGGCAGCGACCTGTGGGCGTACCGGGGCGTGGCCAAGCGCGAGGGCGGGCAGCGGATCGGGCACGAGTTCCTCGGCATCGTCGAGGAGGTCGGCGCCGAGGTGAAGACCGTCAACGTCGGCGACCGCGTCATCGCGCCGTTCGTGTGGAGTGACGGCACCTGCGCGTACTGCGTGGCCGGGCTGCAGACGTCGTGCCGAAGTGGTGGCTTCTGGGGCTCCAAGGGCAGCGACGGCGGCCAGGGCGAGGCCGTGCGCGTGCCCCAGGCCGACGGGACGCTCGTCCGGGTGCCTGCAGACGCCTCGCCGGACCTGCTCCCGGCGTTCCTGAGCCTGAGCGACGTCATGGGCACCGGTCATCACGCAGCCATCGGCGCGGGTGTCGGGCCGGGCAGCACGGTCGCGGTCGTCGGGGACGGCGCGGTCGGCCTGTGCGGTGTGCTCGCGGCCAAGCGGCTCGGGGCCGAGCGGATCATCGCGATGGGACGGCACGAGGACCGCGCCAAGATCGCCAAGCTCTTCGGCGCCACGGACCAGGTCGCCGAGCGCGGTGAGGCCGCGGTCGAGCGGATCAAGGAGATGACCGGCGGGCTCGGCGCGTCGAGCGTGCTGGAGTGCGTCGGCACCGAGCAGTCGTGGGAGACCGCGATGGGCATCGTGCGCGACGGCGGCAAGATCGGTTACGTCGGCGTGCCGCACGAGATGAAGGGCCTGCCGCTGGGCAAGCTGTTCGGCCGCAACATCAACATCGGTGGCGGCGTCGCACCCGTGCGGGCGTACCTGCCGGAGTTGCTGGCCGACGTACTGGCCGGGCGGATCGACCCCGGTCCGGTGTTCGACAGGACGGTCTCGCTCGACGACGTCGCGCTGGGCTACCAGGCGATGGACGAGCGGACCGCCCTGAAGGTCATCGTGCGGCCATAGATTTTTTGGCAGTAGTCAGCACGTAGTCCTCGGCGCGCACGCGCTTGGTCCGCATCCAGTACCGCCAGGTGAAGCCCGGCCACACGGTGCGGTTCACGCCCTGCGCGTCGAGGTACCAGCTCTGACAGCCGCCCTGCGTCCACACGCCCTTGCGCAGCTTGCCCTGGATCTCGCGGTTGAACTCCTGCTGGGCCTCCACTCGCACGTCCAGCTCCGCTGCGCGGTGTTCTTCGAGGAGCTGGAGGCACTGCGAGATGTACCGGATCTGCGACTCGATCATGAACACGACCGAGTTGTGCCCGAGTCCGGTGTTGGGGCCCAGCAGGAAGAACAGGTTGGGGAATCCCGAGACCGTGATGCCGTAGTAGGTCTCGATGCCCTCTTCACGCCACTGCTTCGCGAGGTCGACGCCGCCCTTGCCCTGGACGTCCAGGTAGTCGAACGAGTCGGTGACGTGGAACCCGGTGCCGTAGATGATGACGTCGACCTCGTGCTCGACGCCCGCACTGTCCACAACGGAGTTCTCGCGCACCTCGGAGATCTTGTCCGTCACCAGGTCCACGGTCGGGTAGCCCAGCGCGGGGTAGAAGTCGTTGGAGATCAGCACGCGCTTGCAGCCCATCGTGTAGTCGGGCTTCAACTTCTTGCGCAGCGCGGGATCAGGCACCTGCTTCTTCATGTGCCGCAACGCGATTCCCTGCGCGAACTGCATGATGCGGGGGTTGATCGCGAACCCCAGCGCCGACGACTCGCGCACCCAGTAGACGAAGTTGCGGTAGAGCCGTTGGGTGAAGGGCAAGGCGCGGAACAGCTTCTGCTCCCGGCCGGTGATCTCGCGGTCCGCCTTGGGCATGATCCACGGCGGCGTGCGCTGGAAGATCTTCATCGACGCGACCTGACGAGCGATCTTCGGCACGAACTGGATCGCGGACGCACCGGTGCCGACGACGGCGACGCGCTTGCCCGTGAGGTCGTAGGAGTGGTCCCACTGAGCGCTGTGGAACGTCTTGCCGCTGAAGTTCTCGATCCCCGGCAGCTCAGGGATGTTCGGGATGTGCAACGCGCCGACGCCCGCGACCAGAGCCTGCGCGGTGTACGTGTCGCCCTGCTCGGTCGTCACCTGCCAGCGCTTCGCTTCCTCGTCCCACTGCGCGCCGGACACCTTGGTGTTGAAGCGGATGTGCGGCGACAACTCGTACTTGTCCGCGACTCGCCGCAGGTAGTCCCAGATCTCGCCCTGCTCAGCGAACATCCGCGACCACTTCGGGTTCAGCTCGAACGAGAACGAGTACATGTGCGACGGCACGTCACACGCGCAGCCCGGGTAGGAGTTGTCGCGCCACGTGCCACCGAGGTCGGCGGCCTTCTCGAGCACCACGAAGTCGTGCTCACCACGCCGCTTGAGCTCGATGGCCATACCTAGGCCGGAGAATCCGGTGCCGATGACGAGCACTTTCGTCTCTCGGTGCATGGGTACGTCCCTCCGCTCGCGGATACCTACTTCGCAGTAGGTTACTCGAAGTAAGTTACGAGCGGTAGACTCCTTTCGTGACCGCACCTGCGCCCCGGCGCCGCATGCCCAAGGCCCAGCGCATGGCGCAGATGCTCACCGTCGCCGAGGAGATCTTCGCCGAGCAGGGGTATCTGGCCACGTCGATGGACGAGATCGCCGAACGCGTCGGCGTCTCCAAACCGATGCTCTACGAGTACTTCGGCTCGAAGGAAGGCCTGCTCATCGGCTGCATCCACCGGGCGCGCACAGAGCTGCGGGAGAAGACGGCACAGGCGATCGCGGGCGCTCAGTCGCCGGAGGAGTTCCTCAGGCTGGGGCTGTTGGCGTTCTTCGAGTTCATCGACCAGCACCGCAGATCGTGGGCGCTGTTGCGGCAGGAAGCAGCCGTGGCCGTGCCGTCGGCGCAGGAAGAAGTGGAAGGCATCCGTCAGCAGCAGACGGACATGATCGGGGCCGTGCTGGCGTCGTTCACGCCGGACATCGACCCGCTGGAGGCCGAGGCGTTCGCGGAGATCGTCGTCGGTGCGACGGAACGCCTGGCGGTGTGGACCGAGCGCAGGCCCAAGGTCGGACCTGCGCTCGCCACGGAGTACGTCATGGGCGTGATCTGGCCCGGCGTCGAAGCCAGACTCAAGAAGCTGCCCGAACCCGCTCAGCACGCATAGCGGTCACCGCGGGAAGGTCCAGCGGAGCGACCTTGGTTCCGGTGGCCCACTCGATCAGGAGGTCGGCGAGCTGCGGGTTGCGCGGCAGCACCGGCCCGTGCAGGTAGGTGCAGACGATCCGGCCCTGCACAGCGCCTTCGACGCTGCCGTCGTTGCCGGTGCCGACCTTGACGTGCGCGAGCGGCCGCGCGGCCGGGCCCAGCACGGTGCGGCCCTGGTGGTTCTCGAACCCGGACAGCACACCCTCGAACAGTCCGTCGGCGGGCTCGGCCAGGACCTCGCCGATCGCGCGGCTGCCGCCGGCGTGCGAGGTCGAGTCGATCAGGCCCATGCCGGGGTGCGTCACGTTGTCCGCACGGGTGAAGCTCTCGCCGAAGATCTGGATGCCGGCGCACACGCCCAGCACCACCGCGTTCTTCGTGACGGCGCGCTGCAGGCCGGGGTGCTCGCGCAGGTGCTTCACGGCCAGCGTCTGCGCCGTGTCCTCACCGCCACCGACGACGTAGATGTCGCACGAGTCCGGCACCGGCTCGCCGTAGTTGATCGGCACGATCTCGGCTTTGATGCCGCGCCACGTCATGCGCTTCTCGAGCACGACGGCGTTGCCGAAGTCCCCGTATGTGCCGAGGAGATCCGGCAGCACGAGCGCGATCTGGATTGTCGACTCACTCATCAGCGGCAGCCCTGGCATTCAAGTCGCGGAACGCGGTGTAGTTGGCGATGACCTCGACCGCCCCCTGCGGCATCTGGTCGATGGCCTTCAGCGGGTCGGGCACGATCGTGTGCTGGACCTCGGCGTAGGTCAGCCGGACGGCGAGGTCCGTGGCCCGCTCGCCGGACGCGATGACCGTGCGCCCCTGCAGGCGCTCGAACGGGACGTCCCACAGCCAGCTCAGGTCGCGGCCGTCGGCCTCCTGGGCGTTGATCACCAGGACGGCCGGGTGGTTGGCCTCCTTGACGACCGTGAGGGTCTCGCTCCAGCCCGCGGGGTTCTTGCTGAGCAGCAGGCGCGCGCTGCGGCCGTTGCGCTGGATCGTGCGGTAGCGGCCGCTGACGTTGGAGACGCCGCGCAGCCGTGCGACCGCGTCTTCCGTGCGCACACCCATGGCGTGCGCGGCGGCGGACGCCATGACGGCGTTGGCCTGGTTGAACTTGCCAGGCAGCGTGAGGCGCAGCTCGAGCTTCTGGTGCTCCGGCGTGATCATCGACTCGTCGGCCGTGATCCAGTTCGGGTGCGGGCGCGCGAGGTCGCAGCCGGTGCAGTGCCAGTGCTCGCCCTGCCAGCGGATCGGGTTGCCGCAACGGGGGCAGCTCGCCGAGTCGTGGTGCCAGCCGGTGCCGGTGGCGACCCAGATGACCTTGGAGGCGTTCCAAGCCGCGCTCGTGACCATCACGTCGTCGCAGTTCGCGATGATCGTGCAGTTCTGCAGCTTGGTGACGGTGTCGCGCAGCGAGCGCTCGATCGTGCGCACCTCGCCGACGCGGTCCAGCTGGTCGCGGGACAGGTTCAGGATCACCGCGACGGCCGGGTTGCTCGCACCGGCGACGGCGGGGAAGTAGCCCTCGTCGCACTCCAGCACGGCGTACGGGGCATCCGGCTGCTTCGAGAGCGCCGTGACGTGACCGTCGGGCATGTTGGCGCCGCTGTGGTTCGTGGCGACCTCACCCAGCGCGCCGACGGCCCTGGCGAGCATCATCGTGCTGGTGGTCTTGCCGTTCGTGCCTGTCACCACGGCGACCTTGCGGCCCTGCGTCAGCCGGTTCAGCGCCTGCGGGTCGAGCTTCAGCGCCACCCGGCCGCCGATCATGCCGCCTGCGCCGAGCCCCATCTTCTGGGACAGCGAGGAGCTCAGGTTGCCCAGTTTCACTGCGGCCGCGGTGCGCAGAGGGAGGCGGGCGGGGGAATCGTTCACCCCGGCGATGCTACCGGCGGTGGAGAAGTGCCCGTTTCGGGCGGTCGTTTCGTTGGCGTGAACGGAGTTCGGTACAACTAGTGGCTCAGCGCTCGCAGGGTTCGGATGAGCTCGACCGTGGGGAGCTGGCACAGCTGCGCCATGTTCTCCAACGCGGGCAGGTCGAGGTGCACTTCCGCGGATGCCCCGGGAGGCAGCGCGTGCAACCGGCCCATCGCCCAACGCTTCAGCGGCACGAGGCGCGGGTGGTCGGACGCGGCGACGGCGGTGAGGTTCAGCGTGAGGTGGCCGGCCGGAGTGTCGCCGAAGAAGCGTTCGTGCACACGAGCGAGGACTTCGTGTGCCGGAATGTCCAGGGCGTGGCAGATCTCCACCAGGCGCACCACCGAGCACTGCCTGGTGCCGAGCTCGTAGGTCGCCAGCGTCTGCAGCGAGATCTCGGTCTGCAGGCGCTTGTTGAGCTCCTTGCGGGTCCAGCCGCGCTGCTTGCGAAGGCTGCGGATCTCATCACCGAGCACGCGCTGGTACGCCGCTGTGTCGATTTGGCCGTTCGCAGTCTGCACTGGTCCCTCCACCCCGTGAGCGGGTCTCACGGTGATGGAAGGCGCGAGTTCTTCGCTGCTTACGCAACCTACTGCTGGAATCCCCCGAACGGGGTATATATCTCTACTCTCTGTATCAGTTTACGCAGCGCACGCCGTCTGCCGTGATGGGTTTCGGGGCCGCGGGGTCAGCCGGTTGCTGATGGGCACCGTCCAGGGCGAGTACTCCGGAACCGGTGAAGCCCTGGGCGCCCGGACCCGAGTAGTCAGAGCCGAGGAAGACGCGGACCCGGCCGGCGGGCACGTTGACGTCCTCCTCGGTCTTCATGCCGCCGAGGGCCTTCTGCACCGCGTTGGCGCCGTCCTCGCCGCCCTTGCCGTAGCGGACGACCGACTTGGCCATCGCCTCGGCGTTGCCCGTCTGGCCCTCGCCGAAGCCCTTCGCGACGAGCGACTGCAGCACCGTGCCCGCGAGGCCCGCGATACCGGAGGCGTTGCGGACGTCGACGGTGAGCGAGGCGTTGTCGAACTTCGAATCCGGCGTGTTCGACGCCGCCGCCGGGTCCTTGCCGAGGTTCTTGATGAACTTGTTGACCTCGCGCTCGTCGACCTCGACCGCGGAGCCGTCCTCCGGCGTCTGCAGGTCCGGGTTGCCGGTCGGGATCGTCTGGAACGTCATGTTGCCGCCCGTCAGGTCCTTCATCTGCAGGGCGAACTTGGTGATGTCCCAGCCGTCGTCGAGCACGAGCGCGCCGCTGACCGCCTTGATCGTCTCGCTGCGCTTGGTGCTGTCGGTGAGCACGCCGGCCGACAGCATCTTCTTGGCGAGACCCGCCATGAAGACCTGCTGGCGCACGACGCGGTCGAGGTCGCCCATCGGCAGGCCGTGGCGCTGCCGGACGAACGCCAACGCGTTCTTGCCCTCGATGGTCTGCGGACCGGCCGGGAAGTTCGCGCCGGAGAAGCTGTCGCGGACCTTGGCGTTGAGGCAGACGTCGATGCCGCCGACGGCCTTGGTGATGTCGTAGAAGCCGACCAGGTTGACCTCGGCGTAGTGGTCGATCGTCACGCTGGTCAGGTTCTGGATGGTCTCGATGAGGTTCTTCGCGCCCGCCTTGCGCGTCGCCATCTCGATCTCGGGCGCGCTCTTGCCGCTGCCCTGCAGCTTCTCGGCCTCTTGACCCTTGGCGTAACCGTAGGCAGAGTTGATCTTGTGACGCCCGTAGCCGCCCGCGATCTTCACGTAGGAGTCGCGGGGGAACGACACGGCGTAGGCCTTGCCGCTGTCGTTCGGGATGTGCAGCAGGATCAGCGTGTCGGTGTTGAACCCGCCGTCGTCGCTGCCGCCCGCCTGCAGCTCGTTGAGGATGTTCTGCGGCAGCGGGTTGCCCTTGGAGTCGGTGCGGCTGTCCATGCCGACGAGCAGGATGTCGATCGCGCCGTCCGCGGGCTTCTCGCCGGCGTCGGCCAGGCCGAGCTCCTGGGTGGTGAGGTTGCTCGTCAGCTCGTTCAGGTTCTTCCACGCGATGCCCGTGACCAGCAGGATCACCGCGGACAGCATGCTGACGAAGATCTTGCCGCCGGTGGAGGCACCACTGCTGCGCTGGACCGGCCTGCGGGTGGCGGGCCTGGGACGCGGACGAGGTGCGGCGGCTGCCTTGGCCTTGGCCGGCGTGGTGCGGACCGTCGGGCGGTCGGCCACCGGACGCGGGCGCGGCGCCGACGAGGTGGCGCGGGCCGGTTCACGACGGGGTGGCTCGCTGCGGTTCTCCCGCTTCGGGGGCTCGCGGCGTGGCGGTTCGGAGCGCTTCTGCGGCTCGCGGCGTGGCGGTTCGGCCCGGTTGGGCTGCCTGCGCGGGGGCTCTGAGCTGCTGCGCGGGGGTACCTGCGGACGGCGGGGCTGCCCCGCCTGGGGACGCGGGGCGGAGGGTCGCCTGGGAGTACCGTTCGGTTCTCCCGGCCGCGGCGGCCGGTTGTCCACACCCACTCCTCTCAGCACATTCGGGTACCCCAAGTAGACGCGCGGGAGCTCCACTCGGTTGTGCAAAGGGTGACACAGTGGCGGAGACCACCTGATCCAGGCCCCGTGACCAGCGGTTTCGTCCGCTTCGTAGACTCGTGCCGTGTTGACGATGCAGGACGCGCTGCTCGCGCTGACCAAATACTGGACCGATCGGGGCTGCATCGTCGTGCAGCCCTTCAACACCGAGGTGGGCGCCGGCACGCTGAACCCGGCGACCGTGCTGCGGGTGCTGGGTCCCGAGCCGTGGCGCGTCGCGTACGTCGAGCCGTCGGTGCGGCCTGACGACGCCCGTTACGGCGAGAACCCGAACCGCCTGCAGACGCACACCCAGTTCCAGGTGATCCTGAAGCCGGATCCGGGTGACCCGCAGGAGCTCTACCTCGGTTCGCTCGAGGCACTGGGCATCGACGTGCGGGCGCACGACGTGCGGTTCGTCGAGGACAACTGGGCCTCGCCCGCGCTGGGTGCCTGGGGCCTGGGCTGGGAGGTCTGGCTCGACGGCCTGGAGATCACCCAGTTCACCTACTTCCAGCAGGCCGGCGGCATGACGCTCGACCCGGTGTCGGTGGAGATCACCTACGGCATCGAGCGGATCATGATGGCGCTGCAGGGCGTCGACCACTTCAAGAAGATCGCTTACGCGCCCGGCATCTCCTACGGCGAGGCGTTCGGCCAGGCCGAGTACGAGATGTCGCGGTACTACCTCGACGACGCGGACGTGGAGGCGAACAAGCGCCTCTTCGAGGAGTTCGCGGTGGAGGCGCGCCGCATGCTCGACGCGCGGCTTCCCGTGCCGGCGCACAGCTTCGTGCTGAAGTGCTCGCACATCTTCAACGTGCTGGACGCGCGTGGCGCGATCTCCACGACCGAGCGTGCTCGTGCTTTCGGGCGGATGCGCGGACTGGCGCGCGAGGTCGCTGCCCTGTGGGCCGAGCGCCGTGAGGAGCTCGGGCATCCGCTCGGCCTGGCGGAGCTCCCGGCCGCGGTGGAGAAGCCCTCGTCCTTTGTGGACGTGGTGGCTCCGGCGACTCTGCTGTTCGAGATCGGTACCGAGGAACTGCCGCCGCACGAGGTCGTCCGGACCGTTGACGCGGTGCGCGAGGCGGTCTCGGCCAAGCTGGCTGCGACTCGGTTGACGCACGGCGAAGTGACCGTGCACGGGACTCCGCGCCGGATTGTCGTCACGGTGCCTGCCGTTTCGCCGCGCGAGCCGGATGCCGAGCGCACTGTGCGCGGTCCGCGTGTTTCCGCCGCGTTCGATGGTGACGGCAACCCGACGAAGGCCGTGCAGGGCTTCGCGCGTGGCCAGGGCGTCGAGGTTTCGGCGCTGGGGCGGGTGGCCGAGAACGACGTCGAGTTCGTCGCGCTGACCAAGACGGATGCCGGTCGTGGCGCGGTCGAGGTGCTGAGCGGTCTGCTGGCCGAGGTCGTTTCCGATCTGCGCGCCGAGAAGAACATGAAGTGGAACGACCCGAAGCTGTCGTTCACCCGGCCGATCCGCTGGTTGCTGGCACTGCTCGGGGAGACCCCCGTGCCGGTTGCGGTGTCGTCGCTGTCTTCCGGGACGACGACTCGGGTGCACCGGACGGCTTCGGTGCCGGTGGTCGAGGTGTCCACTGCGGACGGTTACCTGGAGTTCCTCTCCTCGCACGGCATTCAGGCGGATGCTTCCGTTCGTGCTGCCTCGATCGTGGAGGCCGCGCAGGCGCTGGCGGCGTCGGTCGGCGGTGTGGTCGAGGTCGACGGGCTGCTGGACGAGGTGACCAACCTGGTCGAGTGGCCGACGCCGATCCTCGGGTCGTTCGAGGAGCGGTACCTGGAGCTGCCGGGCCAGATCCTGACGACGGTGATGCGCAAGCACCAGCGGTACCTGCCGGTTCGTTCCGCCGACGGTGCGCTGCTGCCGCACTTCGTCGCCGTGGCCAACGGTGAGGTGGACGCGGACCTGGTGCGGGCGGGCAACGAGGCCGTGCTGCGGGCGCGGTACGAGGACGCGGCGTTCTTCTGGCGGGCGGACCTCAAGACGCCGCTGGAGGAGATGAAGTCGGGTCTCGCGAAGCTGACGTTCGCGGACAAGCTGGGCTCGATGGCGGACCGCGCTTCCCGGATCGCCGCTCTGGCAGGTCGTTTCGCTTCTGTGGTCGACGTCGACCGGGAGACGCTGGACCGCGCCGGTGCGCTGGCCAAGTTCGACCTCGGCTCGCAGATGGTGATCGAGCTGTCGTCGCTGGCCGGTGTGATGGCGCGCGAGTACGCGGTACGGGCGGGGGAGACCCCGGAGGTCGCGCAGGCGTTGTGGGAGATGGAACTCCCGCGCTCGGCCGGTGACGCGCTGCCGTCGTCGGTGCCTGGCGCTCTGCTGTCGTTGGCGGACCGGTTCGATCTCCTGGCCGGCCTGTTCGGCATCGGTGCGCAGCCGACTGGTTCGTCGGACCCGTTCGGTCTGCGCCGGGCGGCTCTCGGTGCGGTGACCGTGCTGAGGGCGTTCCCGGACCTGCGCGCGATCACGCTGCCGGTGGCGCTTTCGCTCGCCTCAGAAGGCCTTGAGGTGTCGGCCGAGGCGTTGGAGACCGCGCGCGAGTTCGCGGTGCGGCGCTACGAGCAGGCGCTGCTCGACGCGGGCCACGAGCACCGGTTCGTCCAGGCGGTGCTGCCGCTGGCCGACTCGCCGGTGCTGGCCGACGAGACGCTGACGCAGCTGGAGTCGCTGGCGGGCAACGAGTCCTTCGACGCCCTTGCCGCCGCTCTGCAGCGCGTGCGCCGGATCGTGCCGGCCGACGTGGCTGCTTCCTACGACGCCTCGGTGCTGTCCGAGCCGGCGGAAGTGGCGCTGCACAAGGCGTTCGACGGTGTCTCGCGGGATGTCGCCGGCCTGGCGGCGTTCGTCGCGGCTGCCGAAGGACTGACCGCGCCGATCAACACCTTCTTCGACGAGGTGCTGGTCATGGCGGAGGACCCGGCGGTGAAGGCCGCGCGGCTGGGCCTGCTGGCGTCGATCCGCGACTTCGCGGCGCCGGTGCTGGACTGGACCCAGCTGTAGCAAAAGGCGTCTGCAAGTACTACCAACTCGTGCGTTGGTAGTACTTGCAGACGCCAGTCGGGCTACTTGATCTCGAAGGTCTGGCCGTAGACCTTCCACTTGAGCGGCGTCTTCAGGTCGAAGTTGCCGGCCTTCAGGAACACGCGCTGCCCCGTGTCGACCCGAGTGGTGTCCTCGTGTTCGGGCTCCTGCTTCATGGCCCACACACGGGCGTCGAGAAACGCGTTGAGCCAGGTGGTCTCGTCACCACCCTGCGACGGCGGCTTGGCCTTGCCCAGTGCGCGCTTGCGGATGCTGGAGAAGCTCAGCCGGTCGCCACCGTCGCCGTGCATGACGATCGCGTCGTAGTAGGCGAACTGGCCGAGGGCGCGCACGCCGTCGGCCTTGCCCTGCTTCACGGCAGGGTTGAAGTACACGCGGTCGCGCTCGGACTCCTGCGCGGCCTTGAACACGGAGTCCTTGGCCGCGGTCTTCCAGTCCTTGGTGTAGTTG